>NZ_CP054043.1:3682827-3989729 GCF_013282725.1 Yersinia mollaretii ATCC 43969
ACTCGCTAACCGCTGATAAAACTCGCTCCCTTCAGGTTTTACCGCAACCGATTTGGCGGCGATCAATTGCTGATATAGGGGGTGCCGCTGCGGGCCATTGACCTCGATTTTACTGAACATCGGGAATTCAACACCAAAGGTCCCACGACAAAAAGCCTGAATCTCCTCATCACTGCCCGGTTCTTGTCCAGCAAACTCATTGCTCGGGAAGCCTAAGACTTCGAAACCTTGCTCACGATAGGTTTTATAAAGATTTTCCAGCCCTTCATACTGCTGAGTCAGGCCACACTGAGAGGCCACATTAACCACTAACAGAACCGAGCCTTTATACTTTTCCAGTTGAACGGATTGATGATCAATGGTGTTTACTGGGATGGAATAGATGGGATTACTCATCAGGAAGGACCCTTATTCAGCGATGAAAAACAGATGAGCTGACAATAGCGTGCAAGGTGACAGGCAGATCACTTTACACTTTTCACCCGTGTCAGCAACCAGATAAATAGAGGTGAGCCTAAAGTTGCAGTCACCACACCAATTGGCAATTCTGCCGAAAATAGTGCGATGCGTGCGATAACATCAGCCAATAGCAGCACCCCACCCCCAGCCAAAGCACACCCTACTAATAGACGCCGTTGATCGGTTAAGCCGGTCAATCGCAAGATATGGGGGATAACCAGACCAATAAAGCTAATAACCCCTGCCAACGCCACACTGATACCGACCAACAAACCAATCGCCAATACTAATAAATTTCGCCATAAATGAAGGGGAATCCCCAGTTGTCTGGCTTGCTGTTCACCCAGAGACATAAAATTGAGTACCCGCCCTTGGCAGCAAAGCCAGATAACAATCGGCAGCAGTGCGAAAACCAACCCCTGCTGCCGCCAGTCAATGCCGCTGAAGCCGCCCATCATCCAATACATCAACTGACGCAGATCCAAACTGGTACTGAAATAGACCGCCCATGTCATAATCGCGCTGCAAACGATCCCCAAAGCAACCCCAACCAACAGCAGGCGGGCGTTGGTCAGCCGACGGCGGCGGGCAAAACCGAGCAAAAGCATCGTCATAAATAAGGCCCCGACAATAGCGCAGGCACTTAAAAACCAGATGGGCAGTAACCCATGGCCCAGTAACACCGCCATCACCAGTGCAACACCCGCACCATTAGCCACCCCTAATAAGCCCGGCTCAGCTAAGGGATTTTCAAACAGGGCCTGCATCACGGCACCGGATACGGCAAGGCTGGCACCCACCATCATCACAGCGAGTGCTCGTGGCAAACGCAACTGCCAGACAAATAACTGCCCACTTTCGCTGAACCACTGTGTGGGCAAGATCCAAATATCACCGGCACACAAACTGACGACCAGCGCCAATAACAGCATGACCACCAAGCCACTGAGATAGCGTTGATCACGTTGTTGTTGCCGCTGTTGAAGTGCGCTAAATAACTGGCTGGTCTGCATTATATCCTCGGCTATTGCCTCAGGATTTACCTGAAAATGTCTGATATTCATGATTAGGCATAGCATGAAAAAGGAGCACTAATGCCCCTTTGTTTTTCTGTTTTAGCGCGGTTACATCTAGCGGCGAGCATCAGCCAAATCACTTGGCATCGTGCCCTGCATGCTGTGCCAAATAGCCCCGCTCTCTTTACCGTAAGTGCGCAGACAGTCCAGCACCTGATCAGCGGCTTTCTCATCACAGAGCGCCGACAGCTTGCTGTAGAAGGTCAGTGCCAGCTTGCGCGCCTCAGGATTTGAGAAGTAGTAGCGCCCAACACGGGTATATAGCCCTTTCATGCCATTCAGGATCAAACCATAAATCGGATTACCTGAAGCGAAAGCCAACCCACGGAAAATACCATAATCCAGAGCAGTAAAAGCTTCTGAGCTGTCATCAACCGTCAGGGCTTGTGCCAGAATTTCCTGCGCTTGTTCTGGATGATTACGGATTGCTGTCCGGACAAAAATAGTGGCGATATTGGTTCGAACAGCCAGTAAGTTATCTATCAATTGTGGGACGCTGTCGTGGTCAAGCCGCGCAAGTGTTTCCAATATATTGAGACCGGATGTCTCCCAAAAATTGTTTACTTTCGTCGGTTTACCATGCTGAATAGTGAGCCAGCCGTCGCGGGCTAACCGTTGCAACACTTCACGCAATGTGGTGCGGGTAACTCCAATTAGCTCTGAAAGTTCACGCTCTGCGGGCAAAATAGTGCCTGGGGGGAAGCGGTTATTCCAAATACTTTCAATAATATACTCTTCCGCGAAACCGGCAGGACTTTGCGCCTTTATAACCATATTTTTGACGTTCCGTAGCGATACATATCAGCGATTTAATGCGCTCATCATACCAGACGACTCTACTCTGATATAGCGCCAGAACCGCACAAACGCTGAAAGTCGGCATAAAGTTGCAAAAATTGTGTAGATGTAATGATGGGCAGACAATACGCATTGCTTTTAGATGAATGACGTAAAGTAAAATGTAACTTTGAACACGAATAGCACCATAATAATTCATTTAAGGAGACCGTAACTCACAATGGATATGACAATTAGGCAAGCTGTACTCAAGAATTTTCTTGGTAACTCACCAGATTGGTACAAACTGGCAATTGTGGGCTTTCTCATTATTAACCCACTGGTATTCTTTTTTGTCAGTCCCTTTGTCGCAGGCTGGATGCTGGTGATTGAATTTATCTTTACGTTAGCGATGGCGTTGAAATGCTATCCCCTGCAACCCGGCGGATTACTCGCTATTCAGGCCATTGCCATCGGTATGACCCGTCCACACCAAGTCGCAGAAGAGATTGCCAATAATTTGGAAGTGCTGCTACTGCTGGTCTTTATGGTGGCGGGCATCTACTTTATGAAGCAGTTGCTACTGTTTGTATTTACTAAACTTCTGCTCAATATCCGCTCAAAAATCACTCTCTCTTTAGCTTTCTGTGTCGCCTCCGCATTTCTTTCTGCCTTCTTGGATGCCTTAACCGTTATTGCGGTCGTCATTAGTGTATCCGTTGGTTTTTATACTATTTATCATCATGTTGCCTCGAATCATACCGATAAAGACATTACCGATGACAGTTGGATCGATAATCAGGAGAATCGTAAAACACTGGAGCAATTCCTAGCATTTTTACGTAGTCTGATGATGCATGCTGGCGTGGGAACAGCGCTGGGTGGCGTGATGACCATGGTTGGCGAACCGCAGAATCTGATTATCGCCAAAAGTGCAGGCTGGAATTTTGCTGAGTTCTTCTTACGCATGTTGCCCGTCACACTGCCCGTATTGTGTTGCGGATTACTGGTCTGTCTGTTGGTCGAACGTTTCAAACTGTTTGGTTATGGTGCCGAGCTACCCGAGCGTGTTCGTCAGGTGCTGACAGATTATGACAAGCAAGCCAGTGCAAAAAGAAGCCAACAGGAGAAAGTTAAACTTCTGACTCAAGCACTGATTGGCGTCTGGTTGGTACTGGCGTTGGCATTGCATATCGCCGAAGTGGGTTTGGTCGGATTATCGGTCATTATTCTCGCCACCTCCCTCTGCGGAATCACTAATGAACATGCACTGGGGAAAGCGTTTCAGGAGGCGTTGCCGTTTGCCGCCTTGCTCACCGTCTTTTTCGCAGTAGTCGCAGTAATCATTGAGCAAAGCCTATTCAGCCCCATAATACAATTTGTGTTGCAAGCTTCGCCATCTGCACAACTATCGCTATTTTATCTGTTTAACGGCCTACTCTCCTCGGTCTCGGACAATGTTTTTGTCGGCACCGTTTATATCAATGAGGCCCGAACGGCATTTGAACATGGCGTGATTTCGTTAAAACAGTTTGAGTTTTTGGCTGTCGCCATTAATACCGGGACTAACCTCCCTTCAGTCGCCACGCCGAATGGGCAGGCAGCGTTCCTGTTCTTGCTGACCTCTGCACTGGCACCACTCATTCGCCTTTCGTATGGCCGAATGGTGTACATGGCTCTGCCTTATACTATCGTGATGACAGTGGTCGGCCTGTTGGGTGTTGAATATTTATTAGTCCCAGTAACGGAATGGATGACACAAAGTGGCTGGATAAGTTTGCCTCATATCGTAGCAGGGGTTAGCATCACACACTGATTACTTGCATAATAGTCTCTGCCAGTTCTACACTTTTCCTCGCCATGAAGGGCGTTGATTAACTTCGGGGATGATGAGCTGGCAAAACAAACCAATATCTCACCCAAAGTAAAATTTATGCCTGTGATAGGTTGTCACGCGCGAGAAATAGCTGATTTTTGGCTAATTTTATCTTTGGGTAGCTGGCAGCAAAGATGATTTGGTTTACACTGCCGGTACAATTGCTTACTGCATGGAAAATAAAGATATGTTGCAATTCCTTAACCGCTGCTCTAAAGGGCGCGGTGCTTGGCTATTAATGGCCCTAACTGCACTTGCACTAGAATTGATCGCGCTCTATTTTCAACACGTGATGTTGTTACAGCCTTGCGTAATGTGTATTTACGAACGTGCCGCGTTATTCGGTATTCTCGGTGCATCGTTGTTGGGTGCCATTGCGCCTAAATCACCGCTGCGCTACTTGGCTATTTTTATCTGGATCTACAGTGCATGGCGAGGCGTCCAGCTCGCTTGGGTGCACACTATGCTGCAACTCCATCCTTCACCTTTCACCACCTGTGATTTCTTTGTCAGCTTCCCATCTTGGCTACCATTGGATAAATGGCTGCCTGCTGTATTTGTCGCTAATGGCGATTGTTCAGTAAAACAGTGGGAGTTTTTGTCATTGGAGATGCCGCAATGGTTGGTCGGGATCTTTGCTGCATACTTATTGATTGGCATACTCGTTCTGATCAGTCAGTTTGTTAAGCCAAAAAGACGCGATCTGTTTGGCCGATAATTTTTAGACATATCTTTATCTCCCCATGACACCACTTGGTGCCATGGGGTTTGATTGATACTCGCCCCACGATTAATTAACGAATAATGCCCCTTGCTGAGCGGGAAAAGAAAGGCTTATAAGCGTGCAAAATTTGCCACTCTTTCGCGAGAAGCTCAATTTCAATATTGACGTCTGCCACCTGCTTACCGGCATGATAAATAAGCTGATACGCGTTTTTAACCGCTAGCCCATCGCGGCTTTCCAGCCAATCAAGCCCAATGGCTAAATCCCTGACTCCCACCGGCGCAGCACGATTACCTTCAGCAATAACATAAGGAGGGATGTCTTGCACAACACAGGAACCCGTGTTGACTAGTGCATGAGTACCAATGACACAAAACTGATGTACAGCACTTGCTGCGCCAATAATGGCGGAATCATCGACTTCAACGTGCCCTGCTAGCCCCACATTCGACTCTAATAAGCAATTATTACCAATTACGCAGTCATGACCAATATGCACATGACTCATCAGATTATTATCATCACCAATACGTGTAATACCGATCCCTTGTACTGTACCGCGATGAATGGTGACATTTTGCTGAATCAAATTGCGATCACCAATAATAACCCGAGTCTGTTCACCCTGATATTTAAGATCCTGATTAACCTCACCAATGGAGGAAAACTGCCCAATATTATTGTCACACCCAAGATCGGTAATACCATTAATGACAATATGTGATTTAAGTACCGTGCCAGAACCAATAGTGACTTGAGCGCCAATGTGACAAAAGTGACCAATTTGTACATTCGCACCAATCACCGCTCCCTTCTCAATAATTGCAGAAGCAGAAATTATCGCGGTGTTATCAATCAAGCTATTTAACTCTCTAGATAGAGGACTCACTTTACAACTTTGTGGGTAACTTTAGCGTCAACTAGGGACTAATCCATCCGTTGGTTTAATCAGATTTGCAGATAAAAAAGATCACACAACTAAAAAAGGCCACCCTATAGGCAGCCTCATCTCAATCTGATGATAAGCGGATTAAGCTTTGGTATGCGTACAAATGTACTGGTTAGCCTGCTCACCATCGACAACAGCCAGACGAATAGGCAATGCTGAGATATTAAGGGACGCAATGACTTGATCCTGACTATTGGCTTTCTGGAAAATTAATGACTCACCCTGACCTTCCGGATTTACCTTCACGAACTGAAACACAGACTTATCAATGGTCAATTGTTGATTCGGGCCATCCAACACGGCGGAAAGATGGCTACCCTCTTTCAATTGACAATCAAGGTTAATTAATGACGTCCCATCTGCCAGAGCCTGCTGCGAAACGCTACCTAAAGTAGCGGAGATGCCGATGATGACAGCGGCTAACGTTGAATATTTCATTTTATTTAGTTTCTTGGTTAAATTTCGGCGTTAGTATGCCATATCTGGCCTATCAACAGGTACGTGTTATCTGGCCCACTGAGGCTTATTCAGAATATGGTCTTGCCAGTCGATCACTTCACTTTCGTGAACCGCAATATGGCGCACTGAGATCCGTTCGCCATGCATAGCGGATTTTGACTTCGTTAATAGCGGATGCCATTGGGGTAAGCCACGGCCTTCGCCAATGAGTCGGTAGGCGCAAGTAGGCGGCAACCAATCAAAAGTGACCAGATTTTCGCGGGTTAACTTGATGCAATCCTCTTCCAATTCAAAGCGGTGCTCATAGTTACGACACTGGCAGGTTTTAATGTTGAGCTGATCGCAGGCCACATTGGTGAAGTAGATTTCATCAGTGTCCTCATCAATCAGTTTGTTCAAACAGCATTGGCCGCAACCGTCGCACAGTGATTCCCATTCACTATCTGACATCTCAGCGAGTGTTTTTTGTTGCCAAAAAGGAAGTTGTGACATATGGGTATCCGGTGTGAACAAATGAGCGGGTCGTTATAGACGTTTTAGCGGCCAGATGCAAGCCCTGCCGCCCAGTCCAAAGGCATAAGCGGCAGGGATTTTCTTAGATTATGCGGGTGTTCAATGTCTTGCCATTGAGCATTATTTTAAGCATGTCACCCGACTTCATCGGCCCCACCCCTTGTGGGGTACCCGTCAGAATAATATCGCCAGCCCGTAAGGTAAAGAAGCGGCTGATATAACTTATCAGCGGAATAATAGGGGTAATCATATCGCGTGTATTACCCTGCTGACGAATTTCATCATTAATTGTCAGGGATAAATCGGCCTGTTGCGCATCGCCAAACTCAGCTACCGGTATAAAACCGGAGATCGGGCAAGAGCCATCAAAGGCTTTGGATTTCTCCCACGGCTGCCCCGCCTTCTTCAGACCCGCTTGCAGTTCACGCAGTGTTAAATCTAACGCCACACCATAACCTGCAATTGCACGGGCCACTCTATCTTCACTGGCTTGTTTTAACGGCGTACCGATCAAAACAGCCAATTCTACTTCGTGGTGCACAGCACCGAAATCTTTGGGGATCGACACCGGTTGGCGAATATCACATAACGCCGTTTCAGGTTTGATAAACAGAACCGGTTCAACTGGGGCTGCACTCCCCATCTCTTTAATATGTTCGGCATAGTTACTGCCTACGCAAACCACTTTATTCACTGGAAAATCCAGCAAAGCCCCTTGCCAGTCTCTATGTTGATACATACTGCCTCTCCTGAATTTACATCCTGATAGACTCGACACCGCAGTCAAACGACTATGGCATAGAGAGACTATCACGCCAACTCAATATTGAAGTCTGCCCGCAATTTCGCTTATGGCCTCATCCCACACCACGCCCCCTCCTCAACAGAGGGATAACCCACTGACGAGGAAGGTGAAAGTCTTAATCCTGAGATTATATTTTAGTTTCGCCTAAATGCATTTTCAGCAAACTCTCTGGCGGCGGCGGGACTTGCAGATAAAAACCCTGATCAACAAGTGCACTTTTCACTTTATCGATATCGGCGGTCGCTAAGGTTTTACGGCTGTTTAATGCCAGTTGCATAGCGAATTGAGGTTTGCCAAAGCTAGCAAGCAGCTCAGCAGGCACTCGCGAAAAATCATCTTTCTTTTCAATATAGAGGTAGGTCTGATCCCGTTTCGGGCTTCTATAAATAGCACAAAGCATGTTCTGGACTCTATTGATCGAATTCGATAGTAAAAATGTATGGTAGCCGAAAATTATAACATGCCAAGCATGTATCACACTCTCGCGATATCAGGATGTACAGATGGCTAAGTGAGACTTCTCCGAAATAACAGCGGGAGTATTTCACGGAACCGATAATAATGATGAGCTATTACTGTATTTTATAAAAAAACAGGTCACATGATAAAAAAATCACCACATTTGATAAAAATAACGAATTTTACAGACGCAGTAAAATCCGTGCTAAGTGAATTTAATTGTTGAAAAAATACACAAATCAAGAATGGCAGTGATATCAGCCAAATATAGGCCGCTCAGGGCTAGCGAATAAGCAGAAGTTATGCTGTAATTTCTTGTCTGATTGGTGTCATTGTGACCTTAAGATTTCAATATATTGATACGGATAGATTTATTTTTATATTACCTATAACATGCTTGGGAACATCAGAATATTGTACCCCGAATGATATTCTGGGGATTAAACGTAGCTGAAACTGAGTCAGGATAGATGTCACAATCGCCAATTGAGTTAAAAGGCAGTAGTTTTACCCTTTCGGTCATTCATTTACATGATTCACGACCGGAGGTAATCCGTCAGGCATTACAGGAAAAAGTGGATCAAGCTCCCGCTTTCCTGAAAAACGCCCCTGTTGTGATTAACGTTGCAACGTTACCTAACGGTGCTAACTGGAAAGATCTCCAACAGGCTGTCACCTCAGCGGGTCTGCGTATTGTTGGCATCAGTGGTTGTCAGGATGAGCGTCAAAAACGGGCGATAGCACGAGCAGGCTTACCGTTACTGAGTGAGGGAAAAGGCCAGAAAATGGCACCCGAACCGGTGATCAGCCCGCCAGAAAACGTTCCGACTAAGACTCGAATCATCAACGCGCCTGTCCGTTCTGGCCAACAGATTTATGCTCGTAATTGCGATTTGATTGTTATCAGCAGCGTCAGTGCCGGTGCTGAATTAATTGCCGACGGCAATATTCATATCTATGGAATGATGCGAGGCCGTGCGCTAGCAGGTGCATCCGGTGATGCCCAATGCCAGATTTTTTGCACGCATCTGGGTGCTGAACTAGTCTCTATCGCAGGGCAGTACTGGTTGAGTGATCAGATTCCGCCTGACTATTTTGGTCAGGCCGCACGTCTGCATCTGCTGGATAACGCACTAACTATACAACCTTTAAATTAAGCCCTTTTGACAAGGAATCCATTTCATGGCACGCATTATTGTTGTTACATCGGGTAAAGGGGGCGTTGGCAAGACCACATCAAGCGCGGCTATTGCAACCGGCTTGGCCCAAAAAGGTAAAAAAACCGTGGTTATCGATTTCGATATCGGCCTACGGAACCTAGATTTGATTATGGGATGTGAGCGCCGGGTCGTTTATGATTTTGTTAATGTGATTCAAGGTGATGCCACTTTGAACCAAGCACTAATAAAAGATAAGCGCACAGATAATCTGTATATCCTGCCCGCCTCTCAGACCCGAGACAAAGACGCCCTGACCAAAGAGGGTGTTGAAAAGATTTTGAACGATCTTGGCGAAATGAATTTCGAGTTCGTGGTGTGTGACTCCCCTGCTGGCATCGAAAGCGGCGCTTTGATGGCACTCTATTTTGCCGACGAAGCCGTCATCACCACAAACCCTGAAGTCTCTTCAGTTCGTGACTCAGACCGTATCCTCGGGATTCTGTCATCCAAGTCACGTCGTGCCGAGAATGGTCAAGATCCGATTAAAGAACATCTGCTGTTGACCCGCTACAACCCAGGGCGAGTTAATCGCGGCGATATGCTTAGCATGGAAGATGTCCTCGACATTCTGAGGATCCCATTGGTTGGCGTTATACCAGAAGACCAGTCTGTATTGCGTGCCTCGAACCAAGGCGAGCCTGTGATTCTGGACAAAGAGTCAGATGCTGGTAAAGCTTATGACGATACCGTTGACCGTTTGCTAGGAGAAGAACGCCCCTTCCGCTTCATCGAAGAAGAGAAGAAGGGCTTCCTGAAACGCCTTTTTGGGGGATAAACCATGGCTTTGTTAGACTTTTTTCTGTCCCGCAAAAAACCGACAGCCAATATAGCCAAGGAACGGCTGCAAATTATCGTCGCTGAACGTCGTCGTGGGGACAGTGCGCCCCATTATTTGCCTGACTTAAAACGCGATATTTTGGCGGTTATTTGTAAATATATCCAGATCGAACCTGAAATGCTGCATGTGCAATTTGAGCAAAAAGGGGATGATATTTCGGTGCTTGAACTTAACGTGACATTACCGGAAACGGAAGAAACGCCTAAATGATTTCTTCGCAATAACTAACCCCTGTATTCATTTACAGGGGTGTTTATTTACAGTGTTATTTATTGTGGAAAGTTACCTCCACTCACTGTGTATATAGCCAGCTTTATTACCGTAGTTAAATAGACACATCCGCTAAAACAAGAAAATTCCTAGTTTCTATTTCGGTTATTCATAAAATCCTGATGAATTAAAACTGAAATAGCCAGAGTGAAGTCTCCCCACTCTGAATATCGATTAATACTGCTGTAAAATCTCGGTCAATTCCGCAGATAACAAATCACCACGCCAACCACTTAATAATTCAGGCTGAGTATCAGATAATTTCAATTTCCAGTGCCAACTGAGTAATTGGTTTATTTGACGACGTGAGGCCAGTAATTCGCTGCTAAGTCCAGAGCGCTCACTGACGGACAAAATGAGCGCTTTAATGTCTTTAAACACTTTCTTGTAGCCGGGCTGGTCAATTAAGTTAGCGACTGGTGCTGGGATTTGGTCTTCAGGTACAGCATTACCCTCAGCAACCAGTGCCAGCAAGGTTCGGCCATGATAGCGAATCTCCTGTCCACTCAGCCCCAAGGAGTCCAGCTCACCTAGCGAAGTTGGCTGATAACGGGCAACTTGCCAGAGGTTCTCTTCCCGCACCACGAAATTCACCGCCAGATCACGCTCACGCGCTTGACGCAAGCGCCATGCTGCCAGCTTCTGTAAACATGCCAACTGACGCCCGCGTAACTGCCAGGCGTTGGTGATTTCGCGATATGCCAGCTCTGGGTCCAGTGTCTCACTACGACGACGGCACAACAGCTCGCATTCATCTTTAGCCGCATCCATACGCCCTGCGGCTTCTGTGGCTTCAACTAATTTAGTCGCTAAAGGCAACAGGTAAAACACATCGGCAGCCGCGTAATCACACTGTTTTTCACTTAATGGGCGGGCTATCCAATCAGTACGAGATTCGCTTTTATCTAACTCAACCCCTTCAAACTCATTAACCAGCATGGCAAAGCCACAAGACAACGATCGTCCTGAAAAGGCGGCCAGTACCTGAGTATCAATCATCGGCGTTGGCATTCTGTCGAAGGCATTTAAGAACACTTCAAGATCTTCGCTTCCCGCATGCAGATACTTCACCACATTCAAATCTTGCAATAACTCGCGGAAAGGTTGCCACTCGGTGATAGGTAAAGGATCAATCAGTGAGAGTTGTTCACCGTCATACAGTTGAATCAGGCCCAACTGCGGATAGTAAGTGCGTGTTCTGACAAACTCTGTATCCAGCGCGACATGAGCATGTTTCCGGGCTTGTTCGCAGACCTGCTGCAATCCATCATTGGTGGTGATCAACTGATAATTCAAAACGTCATTCTCTTGGTCATTATACCCGCCCTCTTTCAAGGGACGGATATCGTCTATGGCAAACACAACAACGCCGGTGATGACCGGCGTTGTTGATAATGATTGGGTGATGCCGTTACGTTAAGCCGCGTCTTGATCGCCAGCCTTATTCATAACAAGCTCATCACGCAATTCCCTACGTAAAATTTTGCCGACATTCGATTTCGGCAGTTCGTCACGGAACTCTACTATTTTCGGTACTTTATACCCTGTCAGGTAGCGGCGGCAATGGGTTAGCAGCTCTTCTTGTGTCAGGGTGGTATCTTTTTTCACAACGAACAGTTTCACCGCCTCGCCAGCAACCCCATTAGGTACCCCGATGACAGCAGACTCGAGTACTTTTGGATGTAACGCGACCACATCTTCAATCTCATTGGGGTAGACGTTAAAACCTGAAACCAGAATCATGTCCTTCTTGCGATCAACGATGCGCAAAAAGCCTTGTTCATCGAGAGTGGCGACATCGCCTGTTGCTAGCCAGCCCTCTTTCAGTACTTCATCAGTGGCTTCTGGCCGCTGCCAATAGCCTAACATAACTTGTGGGCCACGCACCCATAGTTCACCCGGTTCGCCAAATCCAACATCCCGACCCTCATCATCAACCAGCCGCACATCCGTTGAAGGCACAGGTAGACCAATGCTGCCACTGTAATGTTTCAAGTCATAAGGGTTACCCGTCACTAACGGCGAACACTCGGTCAGTCCATAACCTTCCAGCAAGTGCTTGCCGGTGAGTTTTTCCCACCGTTCAGCCACGGCCTTCTGCACCGGCATCCCGCCGCCGACGGACAGGCGCAGCGTAGAGAAATCCAACTTGGTAAACTCTTCGTTATTTAACAAGGCGTTAAATAAGGTATTCACCCCTGTCATTGCCGTGAATGGATAATGACTTAGCTCTTTCACCATTCCCGGAATATCGCGTGGATTAGTGATCAATAAGCTACGTCCACCCAGCTCAATAAACAGCAGGCAGTTCATAGTTAAAGCAAAGATGTGATAAAGCGGCAGCGCCGTCACCACCAATTCATGACCGGGTTGCAACAGTGGCGCATAGGCGGCTTTCGCCTGTTCTAAGTTCGACTGCATATTACGGTGGGTCAACATCGCCCCTTTCGCTACCCCCGTCGTGCCGCCGGTGTACTGTAAAAAGGCCATATCGGTATTGATCACGTCCGGTTTAACATATTGCAGACGGCGACCTTTTTGCAGCGCAGTACGAAATGAAATGGCGTCAGGCAAATAGTATTTCGGCACCAATCTCTTGATGTATTTCACCACGAAATTCACCAGCGTCCCTTTTGCCGTCGATAACTGATCGCCCATGCGGGTTAAAATGACGTGCTTGACCTGAGTTTTAAAAACAACTTTTTCCAATGTATGGGCAAAGTTGGAGACAATAACGATTGCCGCAGCCCCACTATCGTTGAGTTGATGCTCCAACTCTCTGGGGGTATAGAGTGGGTTAACATTCACCACAACCATACCTGCGCGTAAAATGCCAAACAAAGCAATAGGATATTGCAGCAGATTTGGCATCATTAGCGCAACACGGTCGCCTTTTTGCAACCCCAAACCTTGCTGTAAATAGGCGGCGAAAGCACGGCTGCGCTCTTCCAACTTACGGAAAGTCATCACCTCGCCCATATTGATAAACGCGGGTTGGTCCGCATAACGCAATGCCGCATTCTCAAACATTTCCACCAAAGAAGAGTAGCGATCCGGGTCTATCTCTGCGGGGACATCTGCCGGATAACGTTTTAGCCATACTTTTTCCAAGGTAGTACTCCTGAAATTGTTATTGGTCACTAAGATAAGACGCAAATTTACACCAGAACTTTAACAATATTTTAACTCAGCGTACCAGTTTGCTTTTAAACAATTTTAAGGTTGAGAGATACATCACTATTTTCTGGTACCGAGATCCCGAAAATAGCCAAGGCAGCCAATGCTATTCAACAAAACACAACAAAATCAAATTGTTATAAATTACCCATCATGTTAAATATGATAACTATTTGATTATATAATCTTTTGCCGCTTAATCGCTGTAAAACAGAGATAAAAAAAGGCGCTAAATTCAGCGCCTTCTCCTAATGATGTTACTGCTAACACAACAACAAGTTACTCAGTGACAATGGTTTGTACCGGTGCGGGTCCAGGGCCATACCAACCCCAGCCCGGCCCCCACATTTCAGGGTGCCGATACCCCCACGGCCCCATCGTTGGTGGCAGCATCACTTGCTGTTCAAGATGCCATCGTTTGTAGCCAGTGGCATTCATCACCACAAAGGTATACGGCGTCATGCCAATTTTACCGGCTTCAACGCCAGTAATTGGCCCGACGACGGTGACAAGATGCCCTCGGAAATCAACTGGCTCGAGGAAACCATTCACGTAGGCAATCACCCGCCCCTGTGAGGGTTCGCCCAATATCGGTCTAGCACCCGAATCTAATGGGACGCTGGCAATCTCAAGGCGGGTGCGGTGCGGTTCGTTGGTCACATTAATCACTGTGCCGCCGAAACGCGCCTCCTGACCGATAAATACCTGTGGTGAGGTTCTGACAAGATTAAGATTTTGTTGCGGCGTCGCGGTGGTGCCCTGAATCGCAGGGGGGATCGTCACGCAACCGGAAAGTAACAAAACCCCCAAACTCAGCCAACCCAACATCCATTTACGGTTTTTATGATTTGTCGATTGAGCTATTGACGTTTTAATCGCCATCGTCTGTTACCCCTTATTATCTCTTTCGTTGTCCTGATATTTTAGACTCTAATTTCAATAACAAGTTGCTAAGTGCTAGCGGCCCGGCAGTTTTTTCCAAGTGACTTCATTACGCAGATAGACTGGCTCCGCATTTTCCACACTGACAGCGTGTCCGTTCGCCCATAATGATAACGCCAAAGGCAGCATATCTTCGGCTTGCGGTAAGCACATTTGTCCGTCAGCCAGCAGCACATTACTGCCGCTAATCAGATCAGGGTAAGTTTGCCAGCCCGTGCCTACGGTGGCCCAATCACCACTTAACGATTGAGCGCGTACCCCCGTTTGTTCAGGAGTCATCACCGCTTCCGTCGATTCACCGAGCCAAACGCCTTCGGCCTCTCGCTCAAACTCACCCCAATAGACTTCACCCATCCGGGCATCTATCGCGGCCAATACTCGAGACGCGCCCGTCAGCCTAAATGCACCCTGCGCCATGGTTTGCAAGGTGGAGACACCAATCATTGGCAAGTCAGCACCTAATGCCAACCCTTGACCAATGCCGATACCAATGCGCACACCGGTAAAACTCCCCGGCCCCCGGCCAAAGGCCAACGCATCAAGTTGCCCTAGTGATAGGCCCGACTCAGCCAAAATTTGCTGCACCATCGGTAAAATTCGTTGGGTGTGTTCCCGTGGGCAAAGCTCAAACAAAGCCTGTACTTCGCCGTTATTCCAGAGTGCGACAGAACAAGCTTCTGTTGCGGTATCGATCGCTAAAATTCGCGTGGACATGCCAACCTCGGCAGGAAAAGAGTATGAATTCAACACAGGGCGCGCATGATAGCACACCCCTCCTCGCTTTGCCTTTAATCGCGCTGCTTGAGAAAAGCGATGGCTTTCGCCAGTGAGCGGGTTCGTGGGGTCGGTGGCAAGCTATTGAGGAACATCGCGCCATAAGGGCGCATCACCAATCGATTATCACAGATAACCAGTACACCACGATCATCAATGTCGCGAATCAATCGCCCCACGCCCTGTTTCAGGGTGATAACTGCATCGGGCAATTGCACATCATTAAAGGGGTCCCCGCCGCGCAGACGGCAATCTTCAATCCGAGCTTTCAGCAACGGATCGTCCGGTGAGGTGAATGGCAGCTTGTCGATGATAACGCAAGATAATGCATCGCCACGGACATCCACCCCCTCCCAAAAACTGCTGGTCGCAACTAACAGGGCATTCCCCGCCGCCACAAACTGCGCCAGTAACTGCCCTTTACTGGTTTCGCCTTGCACCAACACGGGTAGTGTCATGCTGGCGCGAAACTCCTCCGCCAATCCGCGCATCATCTGGTGCGAAGTGCAGAGGAAGAAACAGCGCCCTTTATTGGCGTCAATTAAGGGTTTGAGCATCACGGCCAGTTTCCGTGCCGCCCCCGGCTCATTGGCGGAGGGCAGATTGCGCGGCACGCAGAGCAAGGCTTGATTGGCATAATCAAACGGGCTGGGCAACAGCAAGGTCTTGGCGTTCGTCAGCCCCAGACGTGTGGTGAAGTGGGAGAGTTGGTCGTTAACCGAGAGTGTGGCGGAGGTGAAAATCCAGGTTCCCGGCTTCTCTTCGATCAATTCACGGAAGCGATCGGAGACCGAAAGTGGCGTCAGCGCCAGAATAAAATGGCGTGAGTTGCACTCATACCAATAGCTGTAGCCCGGCGTGGTGACCTCTTTTAGGCGCTTGAGGCGGTTACGATAGACCGTGGCGCGCTCAAAGGCGGCATCCAGCATGGCGGAACGCCCTAGCGACAACTTCATCACGTCGTAACATAGCTCTAACGCATCATCGAGCAATAACAGCGCCCGCTGAATCGCAGGCTGCTCCATCACGTCGCGTAAATTGCCGCGATAACCGGGGTCTCCCAGTACCAAGCGGAAATCTTGGGTGCTTTGCGACAGGCGATCGGCACTTTTCTGTAATTGCGCGGAGTCCCGCACTTCGGTGCGATAAGCAATAATGATGTCTTTTGCCAGATCCATCAGTTGCCTGCTGGTGAGCTGCTGGCCGAAGTATTGGCTGGCAATATCCGGAATCTGATGAGCTTCATCGAAAATCATCACATCTGCGGTGGGGATTAATTCGGCAAAACCGCTCTCTTTGACCACCATGTCAGCCAAAAACAGATGATGGTTCACCACCACAACATCCGCATCCATCGCCTTGCGGCGGGCTTTCACCACAAAACACTCTTTATACAGCGGGCAATCACTGCCCAGACAGTTATCATTGGTGCTGGTAACCAATGGCCAGACAAAGCTGTCTTCCGCCACCTCTCCACAAGTGCTGATATCGCCGTCAACGGTTTCCGCTGACCACCCGCGCAGGCGAACCAAATCGACGAGGGTTTCACCCGCCAACTCGCCCCCCGCCAATGATTGCTGCTCAAGGCGCTCCAGACAAAGGTAGTTTGAGCGCCCTTTCAATAGGGCCAATTTCCCTTTGTATTTTAAGGCGGTCGCGACGGTGGGCAGATCACGGGAATAGAGCTGATCCTGCAATGCCTTAGAGCCAGTGGAGATGATCACTTTGCAATCAGCCCGCAGTGCGGGGGCCAAATAGGCAAATGTTTTGCCCGTGCCTGTGCCCGCCTCGACCACCAGTTGCTGTTTGCCATCAATAGATTCAGTGATGGCCGCAGCCATCTGGCGCTGGGATTCTCGGGGATTAAAACCTGTAATGGCCTGCGCTAGTGCGCCATCTGTTGCAAAATCGTCTATCACACTGTCTCTTCCGGGCGAAATCAGCGCTGATTATGCCAAGCCTATCGCCCCGCGACTACACATTCTCGCCATAAGCTATGCTACCCTTATGCCAATAACTGACATTGGCATTCACATAAGGAATTGAAAATGAGTATCGAGCGAATTAATCCAGAAAAACGTTGGTCCGATGCAGTGGTTCACAACGACACCATTTATTACACCAGCGTGCCGGAAAATCTGGATGCCGACGCGACCGCACAGACCGCCAACACGTTGGCGGCGATTGATATGATGCTGAATCAGCTCGGCTCAGATAAAAGCCGCATTCTGGATGCCACGATCTTTTTGGTCGATAAAGCGGATTTTGCAGCGATGAATGCCGCGTGGGATGCCTGGGTTGTCGATGGCAATGCGCCCGTGCGCTGCACCGTCGAAGCCAAGCTGATGAATCCGAAGTATAAAGTTGAAATCAAAATTATTGCGGCAATCTGATTAGCGAGAAAATGTACCGAATGGGTCGTAGCAGCCTAAGCCGGTGGAGCGCCCATCGGTACAGTCGCCCCGCCGGACTCTGGGTTATGACAATTTAATCATCACCATTCCCGCCAGCAGCAAAATCAGGCCAATCCAACCTTTATAGTTCAAACGCTGATTAAACAAAATCCAGCCCGCCGCCACAGTCGCGGCAATACCAAATCCGCCCCATAAAGCATAAGCCACGGATAACTCAATGCCTTTCACGGCTTGCGCCAAGGCGCTGAATGCCCCTAATACCGACAGCAATGATAAGATGCCCAACCATACACGGCGAAAACCATCTGACATTTTCAGCAAGATATTGGCGATAATCTCCAAAATGACCGCCAGAATCAGAAAAGCAATATGATAAAACTCAAGCTGTTGCATGATGCTCACCTGCATTTCGGTTCTGGCTGCTCGGCTTCTTCGGTTTACGAGTACCTGATTTCACTAGCATGATCCCAGCCACCAAGGTCGCTAGGCCCGCTATCTTCAGCGCGGATAAACTTTCATCAAACCACAGCACACTGAAAAGGGTAATAATCAGGATGCCAATCCCTTCCCATAAAGCATACGCCACACCCAGCGCTACTTTTTTAACCGCCAGAGCCAGCAAAATATAAGAACCGGTTATCATAAAATACATCACGATATGCCCGGCCATCTCACCGCTAACACTGGCGTATTTCATTGATAAGGTGCCAATAATTTCAGCGACAATCGCTAAACCTAAAAATATCCAATAAATCATCTTTCTTCTCCTAACACGCATAAACGCACGCTAAGGTCTATTTATTACGGTTATCCTGATTCACCGTGCCATTCACAAGGCATAGCGGTGGGGAGGCCGTAAGAAATAGAAACTCACTTGGCGTATAATTTTTTTGTAAATTGACTTAAGACGGAGAGAGAAAGACGCTACAGCTCGCTGCACCAGTGATGCTCACTGGCCAGAATGGCAGACAGGAAGAGTTGGCAGGTAGAAGGTTTGAAAGTAATTCCATTAGTTTTCATCATAATATATCTCTTTTTTTTAGCCACACCTACTTTAGCCACGTACTTGTTAGCCAAACATAGTGTGATACGCCTAAAACCCTCATAAAATTGGAATAATTAACTAACCTATTTTTACCACAGTCAATTTTATAAAGCAAACCATCAATTTGACAAATGGTTTAAAAAAAGAGATTTAAAAATAATAAGTTAGTGATTTCAAAAAACAAAATTCCGCCATAGTGAGCAGTTCCCGCTATTGAGCCTGTTAGGATCTGTCTATTCCCTCCACTGCTGGTTTTTGCCCTTAATTGCCCCTTATTTTTTGATTCCGATATTTTAAGCACACTCAGTGACTGCTCTTGCCGAAGAAATAAGGCGCTGGGAAAGAGATCCCCTCCTTAATCGCCATTAATCATCCTTAACATCCATAAGTTACTGTGACTTTTTTCGACTTCTCTGGCTTTAGCCTTAACCCAAGAGTTACGTTAAGAATTAATAACTTAGAATGCCGCCTCACAAATCATTTCTTAACTAATTCAATCTTCATCGACAGGTGATTGGAGTTGAATGCTATTCGGAGATAGCGTTATGTTACATCCCAAATTACGTACTACACCTATTGCCCTGAGTCTGTTGCTGGCTCTGGGCTTCTCCTCAACATTATCCGCGACCGTTGCAAAAGTTCCGTCCAACCAGTCAATTCAGCAAGCAAAAGATGCGAATAATAGTGCTGAAGTAACGCGGCAAATTCATGTGGTTCAGAATGGCTCTCCCGTTTATTTTACTGGGCAACATAAGCGCAATCGCTTTACCCATCCGACTCAATCCAGCGGGTTCTGGGCGAACAAAGGAGAGATCCTGCATATTGAGTATCAGCATAAGGGGGAAGCCATTGATGAATTGCCTGAACTCTGGATTGTGCCAGTCAAGAAAGGCAAAGAAGCGAACTTTGAGCGGCAGGTGGTTAAGCTGCAAGAAGGCATCAATGAAATTGAGGTTGCAAATACTGGCCCTCTTTATTTCGCCGCCACCAATCAGCCGGGTAGCAGTGAAATGACGGTTAACCTGCTGAAGGGCGGGAAGCCTATGCCGCGCTTTATTCTAGGTGAAAATACCGCAGAAGAGTGGCCGCAGCAGTTAGCGCAATTTAGTGATGCGCCCTTTGCCGAGCTAGTCGGTAAGCGCATGATTCTCACCATGCCAATTAAAAATATGCGCAAGCAGGCCACCGATCCTGAGGGAATTTTACTCTTATGGGACCGCATTGTTGACCTCGCGGAAGAGCAATTCGGGCTCAGCGCAGAGAGAGCTTTCCCCCATCGCGCGACCCCTTTCCAATATCAGTTTGTCAGTAAGCCCGATAGCACTGGGGGTACACTGTCGGCAGGGGATTACTGGTTAGGGAGTAATAGCGAATACATTCCTGAGGTGATCACCACTGAATTGTTACAGAAAGCCTGGGGGCCTTGGCATGAGTTAGGTCACCACTATCAAATGCCAGCGTGGACTTTTGATAACGATACTGAAACTACCGTCAATCTGACCTCTTTGTACGTTCAGCGGGCGCTGGGGGAAACCTCCCGCCTTGAGGCAGAATCACGTTGGGATCTTGTTGATGCTTTTATGAAGACCAGTGGCCATAACTATGAAGAGGTAAGCCCATCTATCCGATTTGCGATGTTTTGGCAGTTGGATCTTGCCTTTGGTCAAGACTTCTACCAGCGCCTTGGTGATCGTTACCGAACACTCACTCAAGCAGAGCAACCCAAAAATAATGATGAGAAGAAACAGAGATTCCTTCTAGAAACGAGTCGGGTTGCAGGCGTTAACCTAGAATCGTTTTTCCATCGTTGGGGACTCAAACCGACTCAAGAGACAAGCGCTCAATTACAAACGATGAATTTGCCTCAGTTAACAAAACCGATTTGGCTGAATACTGACAGTAATATTGCTCACAGTTACCTGCTAACACAGCAAAATATCACCGGCGATGTCCGTGTTCCTGAGACGGTCAATGCAGGGGATGTATTCAGCGTCTCTGTCGATGTCACTAACCGAGAGAGATCCGAGTTAGATTACCAATGGGATATTCCCGCAGGCGTTGAGGTTATCGCTGACAAGGGTCACGAAATTACCCTGCGAGCGCCACATAACGTATTACAAAATGCCATGTTGTCCATTCCAGTCACGGTTACGGATAGCAATCATATGGCAATGCGGTTGGCCAGCTCGACTCAGTTGAAAACTGGAGGTGAAAATATCTCGGCACGGGAAGCTTACAATGAGCTAATCAAACAACGTTACCAAATAGAGGGGGAGTTTAATTTCTGGGATAGTACCGCAACAAAAAATATCCCAGGTACATTCTATCTATACGATAACCCTTACACCCATACCCGTGATTATTTCCGCTTAAAAACGAGCTCATATTCATATTTTCCAACTAACCAAACCAGTGATACCTATTGGGAGTATTTGGAGAGCTACGATGGTCGCCAATATCTGAATGGTGAGGTTATTGAGGCAGTCACCCCGGTCAACCCAGTAGAAAAACCAGTACAATGCAGCGTGCCAGCGTGGGAACAGAAAGTCTATGAAGTGCCGACATCGATCAGTAAAGACGGGCACATTTATACCAACAAATGGTGGGTATCCGCGACAATGGTTCCGGGTGATACTGCGGTGACTGATACCACGGGTAACGGTACGGGCTGGAGTCAACCTTGGGAAGATAAAGGCGTATGTGACTCGACGGTTAAAGGCGAGCAGCCAACCGTCATTGAACCAAAACCTGTCGTACCACAACAGTGCAGTGCGCCATCGTGGGAACAGAAAGTCTATGAAGTGCCAACGACAATCAGTAAAGATGGCAGGGTATATAGCAATAAGTGGTGGGTTTCTGCCGAAAACAAACCGGGTGATAGCGCGGTAACCGACACCAGCGGTAACGGCACAGACTGGGGTAAGGTCTGGGAGGATAAAGGCGGCTGTTAAGGCATAATGAATAAAGGCAGGGGAAACCCTGCCTTAGATAACCGACAAACTCCTGACCAGCTGGCCGGGAGTTTGATTTGTTAGAACAGCTTAGGCAGTGGCACCCGCAACCGCTTGTTTCGCTAATTCAGTAATGCGAGCATAGTCACCTTTTTCCAGCGCATCCGCCGGAACCAACCATGAACCGCCAATACACAATACACTTTTCAGCGCCAGATAATCGCGGTAGTTGTTTGGTGTAATCCCACCTGTAGGGCAGAAACGCACTTGTGAGAATGGGCCGCCGATGGCTTGCAAGGCTTTAACACCGCCGTTGGCTTCCGCTGGGAAGAATTTAAACTCACGCAGACCATAGCTCATGCCCAGCATCAGCTCTGAAACAGTACTGATCCCTGGAATCAACGGGATATCGCCTTCAGTGGCAGCTTTAAGTAGTTCATCCGTCAGCCCAGGGCTGATGGCAAACTGTGCACCCGCCTCAACCACCTCAGCCAACTGCTGCGGATTCAGCACAGTGCCTGCACCGACAATCGCTTCAGGCACTTCTTTGGCAATAGCGCGAATAGCCTCAACAGCACAAGGGGTGCGCAACGTCACTTCCAGTACCCGAACGCCGCCTGCGACCAGCGCTTTTGCTAAGGGTACAGCTTGCTCGAGCTTAGTAATCACAATCACCGGGACAACAGGGCCTGCGGTCATGATCTGTTCTGCGCTCGTTTTCCAGCTTTTCATCAGTTGTTATCTCCACTTATGCCGATTGGCATGTACTCACCCTAAGGTGCCAGTTGAAATATGGCAGGCAGAAGATCTACAGATGTTTTCCGCCTGTCATAAAGAATCAGAATGCGAGCCAGCTAACGGCTCTTTATTATTGCGCGGGCTTCCTGCCCCTAGCGGCCCGCCCTGCTTCCCTGACGGCGACACACCATCAAAATCACCTCTGATGGTGTGCAGGGTCATCAACTTATTCTAACGACAACTTACTCGAACTCGTTCCATGAACGGCCATCGCGGGTGATCATAGCGACAGAGGCCACCGGCCCCCATGTCCCAGACTGATATGGCTTAGGCGCTTCGTTATCCGCAGCCCATGCATCCATGATGGAGTCCACCCACTTCCATGCTTCCTCAACCTCATCACGGCGCACAAACAGAGCCTGAATGCCACGCATGGTCTCCAGAAGCAGACGCTCGTAAGCATCAGCAAGATGCTGTTCGTTAAACGTCTTAGAGAAACTGAGGTCAAGTTTGGTGGTTTGCAGGCGGTGCTTATGCTCCAGACCCGGCACTTTATTCAGCACTTCAATTTCGATGCCTTCATCCGGTTGCAAGCGGATAGTCAGCTTGTTCTGCGGCAATTGTTGATAGGACTCGCGGAATAGGTTCAGCGCAGGGTTTTTGAAGTAAACCACCACCTCTGAACATTTGCTTGGCAGGCGCTTACCGGTTCTCAGATAGAACGGCACCCCAGCCCAACGCCAGTCATCAATGTCAACCCGGATAGAGACGAACGTTTCAGTGTTACTGCTCTTGTTCGCGCCCTCTTCTTCCAGATAGCCCGGCACTTTATTACCCTGCACAAACCCAGCCGTGTACTGACCGCGCACGGTCGTTTCCCGCACATTGGTGTGATCGATACGGCGCAGCGATCGCAGTACTTTCACTTTCTCATCACGGATACGGTCAGTGCTCAGGTCGGCGGGCGGTGACATTGCAATCATGGTCAGGATTTGCAGCAGGTGGTTTTGGATCATGTCGCGCATCTGTCCGGCCTGATCAAAATAGCCCCAGCGCCCTTCAATACCCACCTCTTCTGCTACCGTGATCTGCACGTGATCAATGGTGCGGTTATCCCAGTTGGAGGCAAACAATGAGTTGGCAAACCGCAGTGCTAACAGGTTCAACACCGTCTCTTTGCCCAAATAGTGGTCAATACGGTAGACTTGGCACTCGTTAAAGTATTCAGCCACCTGATCATTAATCACCCGAGAGGAGGCCAAATCCGTCCCCAGCGGTTTCTCCATCACCACCCGGCTTGGCTCTTTATTCAGCCCCGCTTCACCCAATCCTTTGCAAACCGCGCCAAAAGTGCTCGGTGGCATCGCGAAGTAGTTAATGGTTGTGCGATTTTTTTGATCCAGCATTTTGCCCAATTTGGTGAAATGCTTGCTGTCATTGACATCTAAATTACAAAAATCGAGACGCGAACTGAGCTTTTGCCACAATTCATCGTCCAATGTCTCTTTCATAAAGGTATCGAGGGCTTCCTTTACCACGGCTGTGTACGCGTCTTTATCCCAATCGGCACGGCCTACGCCGATAATCCGAGTATCAGGGTGGATGTGACCCGCTTTCTCTAATTGGTAAAGGGAAGGCAGCAGTTTCCGGCGAGCCAAGTCTCCCTTAGCGCCGAAAATCACCAGATCACACGCCTGGGCTGCTTGGCCTGTATTAGTTACCGCCATGTTATTCTCCTCGTTGCAGGATATTTGTAATTTTCTTACATTACTAATGTACTCTCTTTGGCTATAGCCAGTAAACCCAGATAAAAGTGCATCAAAAAAGGTTAAAAAACATCCATTCAGGCGGCAAGCCGCGTCAAATCAGGCCGCGCAACTTAAAAATGTAATTTTATGACGATTTTGACAACCATTTACCATTATGAAAATTAGACACAGGTCATATTCTGGTGAAAAAGCCTCACTTCCAACCAGATGCCACTGCCAACGGGTCCCAGCTCGTAGTATATTTTCATTAAACCGACATAGATTTCTCCTTTAAATGAAATCGGTAAAACCCATGGGTGACTCTCGTTATATGAATACGCTGGAAAATATCCAAAATAATCTGGACCTCCTGAGCAAATCTGAAAGGAAAGTCGCCGAGGTGATCCTGGCCTCCCCACAAACAGCTATCCATTCAAGTATCGCCACACTCGCCAAAATGGCGAACGTCAGCGAACCCACGGTAAACCGTTTTTGCCGCCGACTGGATACCAAAGGTTTCCCTGATTTTAAACTTCATTTGGCACAAAGTCTGGCTAATGGCACACCTTATGTGAACCGAAATGTTGAAGAAGATGATAGTGTAGCCGCTTACACGGGTAAAATTTTCGAATCGACCATGGCTAGTCTGGATATGGCGAAAAATAATTTAGACATTGCTGCCATCAATCGGGCTGTGGATTTATTGACACAGGCAAAGAAGATTTCGTTCTTTGGCCTTGGCGCATCAGCGGCTGTCGCCCATGACGCGATGAATAAATTTTTCCGCTTCAATATTCCGGTAATTTATTTTGATGATATCGTGATGCAACGTATGAGTTGCATGAATTCCAGTGAAGGCGACGTGGTGGTATTAATATCCCATACTGGCCGCACAAAAAGTCTGGTTGAGTTAGCTCACTTAGCCCGTGAAAACGATGCCACGGTGATTGCTATTACCTCGCGCGATACACCATTGGCAAACGAAGCTACGTTACCGCTGCTGTTGGATGTGCCGGAAGACACTGATATGTATATGCCGATGGTGTCCCGTATTGCTCAACTGACATTAATTGATGTCTTGGCGACCGGATTTACTCTGCGTCGAGGGGCAAAATTCAGAGATAACCTGAAACGGGTTAAAGATGCACTGAAAGAGTCACGATTCGATAAAGGTTTACCGCATATCAACAGCGGTGAATAAAGGTAAAAGCGCGGAAGTCGTGTCAGGCGCGGAAATCGCCTTGTTTGGCACCGGTCCTGAAAATTGTGTTAGCGCATCTTCTGTCGTCACGATTTGACGTATTATTAAAAAATAGACGTCACCTTGGCTCAGGTAATTATGGCCCGAGCCGATATGTTGAGAAAGAGCTCGCTTTGTAATGCGATCGTTTTTACATCCGCAAGCGGATAACATGCATGACATGATTTCGTCGTAAAACATGAAAAAGTTTCGTCGTAAAATTTGTAGCTTAGTTACATTTTACTCTCGGATTTATTATCCGCTGTTTTAACAACACCATGCTTCATCAAGTCAACGGAGTAAGAGATGTCCAGACGGCTCAGAAGGACCAAGATTGTTACTACACTGGGGCCGGCTACTGACCGCGACAATAATCTGGAAAAGATTATTGCTGCTGGTGCTAACGTAGTCCGCCTGAATTTTTCCCATGGTAGCGCCGAAGATCATGAGTTGCGGGCGAATAAAGTCCGTGAAATCGCCGCCCGGCTGGGGCGTCATGTTGCTATTCTTGGCGATTTACAAGGTCCTAAAATCCGGGTATCTACTTTTAAGGAAGGCAAAGTTTTCCTTAATGTGCACGATAAATTTCTGCTTGATGCCAACATGGCAAAAGGCGAAGGCGATAAAGATAAAGTCGGTATCGATTATAAGGGCCTGCCTGCTGATGTGGTCCCTGGTGATATCCTGCTGCTGGATGATGGCCGGGTACAGCTAAAAGTGATTGAAGTACAGGGTATGAAAGTCTTCACCGAAGTGACTGTCGGTGGCCCGCTCTCCAACAATAAAGGCATCAATAAACTCGGTGGCGGCCTGTCCGCAGAAGCCCTGACTGAAAAAGATAAGGCCGACATTGTTACCGCCGCTAAAATTGGTGTGGATTTCTTGGCCGTCTCCTTCCCACGTACTGGCGAAGATCTGCATTATGCCCGCCGTCTGGCGCGTGATGCGGGTTGCAACGCACAAATCGTAGCAAAAGTTGAACGTGCTGAAGCCGTGGCAACAGATGAAGCCATGGATGACATCATCCTCGCCTCTGATGTGGTGATGGTCGCTCGCGGTGACTTGGGTGTAGAAATTGGTGACCCTGAGTTAGTCGGTATCCAGAAAAAACTGATTCGCCGCGCGCGTCAGCTTAACCGCGCCGTGATCACCGCGACTCAGATGATGGAGTCGATGATTACCAACCCCATGCCAACCCGAGCAGAAGTGATGGACGTGGCTAACGCCGTACTGGATGGCACCGATGCCGTGATGTTGTCGGCTGAAACCGCCGCCGGTCAGTATCCAGCAGAAACTGTGGCTGCTATGGCGCGAGTTTGTCTGGGTGCAGAAAAAATCCCAAGCATTAATGTGTCCAAGCACCGCCTTGATGTGCAATTCGATAATGTCGAAGAAGCTATCGCGATGTCGACCATGTATGCAGCAAACCACCTGAAAGGTATTACGGCAATTATCGCCATGACCGAATCAGGTCGCACTGCGCTGATGATGTCCCGTATCAGCTCCGGTTTACCGATCTTTGCGATGTCTCGTCATGACCATACTTTAAACCTGACGGCGATCTATCGTGGAGTCACTCCGGTCTATTGTGATACCCACACTGATGGCATCCTTGCCGCCACTGAAGCGGTTAACCGTCTAAAAGATAAAGGCTTCTTGGTTTCGGGTGATCTGGTGATCGTGACTCAAGGTGATGTCATGGGGACCATTGGGACCACCAATACTAGCCGGATTATTCGCGTTGAATAATCTGTCTTAAGCCAGCAAAAGCAAAAAGCCCGCTAATGAATAAAATAGCGGGCTTTTTTATTGATGTTCAACGGTTATTGATATTCAAAGACAATGACTGCCGTTAAAGATCCTTGCGAACATAAGGCTCGATCTCGCCCTCTTTGCGGGTCTTCAGCAGCTTAAGAATCCAGGTGTACTGCTCTGGATTAGGTTTAACCAGCAACTCAACCTCTTCATTCATCCGACGAGCAATATAAGCGTCGTCAGCATCTGCCAAGTCATCCATCGGTGGGCGGATATAGATATCAAGACGATGTTCACGATAATTATAGACTGGGAACATCGGCACAATCGCAGCGCGACAGACTTTCATCAAGCGCCCGACCGCTGGCAATGTGGCTTTATAGGTGGCAAAAAAGTCAACGAATTCACTTTGCTCAGGGCCATAGTCTTCATCGGGCAGATAGTAGCCCCAAAATCCCTGACGGACGGAACTGATAAACGGCTTAATGCCGCTTTCGCGTGCATGGATACGCCCACCAAACCGCAAGCGTGCGCTATTCCATAAATAATCTATCAGCGGATTGCGCTGATGATGGAACATCCCCGCCACCGGTTTACCCTGCTCCGCTAATAACATGGCTGGAATATCAATCGACCAAGCATGTGGCACCAACAGAATGACATTACGCTCTTGACGTTGCAGTTCGTCCAAGATATCTAACCCGTGCCAGTGAACACGGGATAGCACTTTTTTGGGATCGCGAAAACAGAGTTCTGCCATCATCATCAACGGCTGTGCTGCCGTGGCAAACATCTGGTCGATGATATGCTCGCGCTCTGCTTCGGGCAGTTCAGGCATGCAATAGAGAAGATTAATACGGGCGCGGCGGCGGCCACTTTTGGCGAACTTCCCTGCAAGGCGGCCAATGCTTGCCAACAAGGGATCACGGAATTTGGGCGGGACATAGGCCATCGCTGCCATTGCTCCGACTCCCAACCAGACACCCCAAAAACGAGGGTGTAGGAAAGATTTTTTAAATACCGGAATAAAGCCAGCGGCGTCATTTTTATCTTTATGCATGGAGAAACTCTTGGGGTTGGCAGTGGGCTAATAATAACATACCCGTGATCCTTGAAGTTGCTGGGGCTTGAAGTTGCAGAGGATTAGCAACGCTCGTAACTCGATCGACTCATGGGCCTTGCAGCAGCTAGCCCGCGGCAAGGCCCATGATTTTAGATCTATCGCTCTCTGGCAGAGTGCGGCTACCGGAGAACCGTTAGTCTAATTGCAGCTGTGGAATCACCTGTTTGGCGATAGCCAGATATTCACTGCGGTCTTTACCACTTAAGCCTTCTGAACGCGGTAATTTGGCGGTTAATGGATTAACCGCTTGCTGGTTCATCCAGAATTCATAGTGCAGATGCGGGCCAGTAGAGCGGCCAGTGTTACCTGACAATGCGATACGGTCGCCACGCTTCACTTTCTGCCCCGGCTTAACCAGCAATTTCTTCAAATGCATGTAGCGGGTGGTGTACTGGCGGCCATGGCGAATAGCCACATAGTTACCGGCTGCCCCACTGCGTTTAGCAATCACCACTTCGCCATCACCGACAGCAAGCACGGGTGTTCCCACTGGCATGGCGAAATCTACACCTTTATGTGGTGCGACACGCCCAGTCACAGGATTAAGGCGGCGAGGATTGAAGTTAGATGAGATTCGGAACTGTTTCATGGTCGGGAAACGCATAAAACCACGAGCCAGACCAGAGCCTTGGCGATCGTAGAATTTACCGTCATCGGCACGAATCGCGTAGTAATCCTTGCCGCCAGAGCGCATACGAACCCCGACTAACTGGCTTTGCTCACTACGGCCATCAAGAATTTCACGAGACATCAAGACCGAGAATTGATCACCTTTGCGCAGTTTCGCGAAATCCAACTGCCACTGTAGTGCTTTGGTGACCGCACGAATTTCAGAATTAGTTAAACCGGCCTTCTTAGCGCTAGTCACAAAGCTACCATCAAGGCTACCAGTCAGAACTTTGTTGCTCCACTCGCCCTTTTGTAGCTCTTTCGTCTCTTTAAAAGCGTTACCGACACGGTCATAAGTGCGCGTTTCACGGCGAGACATCTCCCATGTCAGACGCTGCAAATCACCCGTATCATTGACGGTCCAAGAGATTTGCTGCCCGATCTTCAGATTACGAAGGTCGCGATTTGAGTTCGCAAGCAGAGAAACATCTGAAATATCAATGCCATACTGGGTAAGAATGCTGCTCAGGGTATCCCCCGTAGAGACAACATACTCATGGACGCCCGTTTCACTGGCATCCTTGGCATCTAACTCGTCTTGCGGAATTTCATCATCAGGCGTGGGCTGATCAATGGGTTCACTGGCTTCAGGCAATAAAATACGGGGTTGGCTGGTATCTAATACCACGCTCTTGGCAATAGGGTCATGCTCAGGGTGATAAACAAAAGGCCGCCAAACAGCTACGGCCAGTGTCATTACAGTCAACGACCCCAACATAATACGGTGGGGTCGAGGGAGATTGTTATACGCCAGGGTGATAGTTCTGACTATCTGCTGCACTTATGAGTATCCTTTTAATCTTACTTCAGGCAGCTCACGTATTGGTTCGACAACTGAGACAAAAAGTTCACATAGCTGTCCTTGCCTAATACTATGCCGCTGCCCAAGGGATCCAGCGTACCTGAACGGACGTCTGTTCCTTTGGCAACGGCATTAATGACGGCCGGCCTGAATTGTGGCTCAGCAAAAACGCATAACGCTTTGTGCTCAACCAACTGTGTTCGAATTTGATGTAAACGCTGCGCACCAGGTTGTATTTCGGGATTGACTGTAAAATGCCCTAATGGGCTCAAGCCAAAGTGTTTTTCAAAGTAGCCATAGGCATCATGAAAAACAAAGTATCCCTTACCTTGGGCAGGCATTAGCATAGTAGCAATATTTTTTTCATTTTGCGCTAGTTGATCCTCGAACCGGCGCAGGTTTGCATCTAATTTGTCCTTATTTTGCGGCATAAGTTCCAATAATCTGTCATGAATCGCGATTGCAGATTGTTTCGCTATGGTCGGCGACAACCAAATATGCATGTTGTATTCGCCATGGTGATGCTCGCCGCCACTATTATCTTTAGCATGATCATGGTCATGCCCCGCATCTTCCCCTTCATGCTCATCATGTTCCTCACCTTTCATTAACAAAGGCATAACGGAAGGTAACTGAGCTAATGCAATTTGTTTCTTATCAGCAACTTGTGAGAGAGGTTTTGATAGAAAGGCTTCCATTTCCGGTCCGACCCAAATAACCAGCTCAGCACTGCGTAACCGCTGGACATCCGATGGACGAAGCGCATAATCGTGCGGCGAAGCGCCATCGGGCAATAATACTTCAGTCGGTAACACGCCATCTGCAATAGCGGAGGCGATAAAACCTAATGGCCGAACAGATGTCACGATGGCAGCGGAGGCCATATTAAAGGGATTAGCAATGAAAATTGCACTGGCGAGCATGGCCCGCTTCAGCCACTTATTTTTATGTAACATAATACGAATTCTCGACGTTTGGTTGAGTAAAGCGTAATATTATAACATTCACTCGGTTCTGCAAACGTAATCATAATGTCCACATTGGTCACTCTAAATAAGATATCTGTCACTTTTGGTAATCGGCGGGTACTAAATGATATTTCCCTTTCTCTGCGCCCGGGAAGAATTCTGACCCTGCTCGGGCCAAATGGCGCGGGTAAATCGACACTGGTTCGCGTGGTGCTTGGATTGGTTGCCCCCACCAGCGGCACACTAATTCGCGAGCCGGGTCTGCGCATTGGTTATGTTCCGCAAAAGCTCCATCTGGATGCCACATTGCCGCTCACAGTCAGTCGTTTTATGCGACTGAAACCCGGCGTCAAAAAGGCCGATATCTTGCCCGCACTGAAACGTGTACATGCTGCACATCTGTTGGATCAACCCATGCAAAAACTCTCCGGCGGTGAAAACCAGCGGGTGCTGCTTGCGCGCGCGCTGCTAAATCGCCCACAGCTATTAGTGTTAGATGAGCCGACGCAAGGTGTTGATGTTAATGGACAACTGGCCCTTTATGACTTGATCGAGCAATTGCGCAAGGAGCTGGGCTGCGCCGTGTTAATGGTCTCCCATGACTTGCATTTGGTGATGGCAAAGACCGATGAAGTTTTGTGCCTTAACCAACATATCTGCTGCTCTGGCGCGCCGGAAGTGGTTTCAACGCATCCTGAGTTTATCGCCATGTTTGGCAATCGCGGTGCCGAACAGTTAGCCGTTTATCGTCATCACCATAATCATCGCCACGATCTGCACGGAAAGATTATTTTGAAAAACAGTGGGAGTCGTGACGCATGATTGAATTATTACTGCCAGGCTGGTTAGCCGGTATTTTGTTGGCGACAGCGGCTGGCCCACTGGGATCTTTTGTTGTCTGGCGACGCATGTCCTATTTTGGTGATACTTTGGCCCATGCCTCTTTATTGGGGGTGGCATTCGGTTTGCTGCTGAATATCAATCCATTTTATGCCGTCATTGCCATGACCATGCTGCTAGCGCTGATTTTGGTGTGGCTGGAACGTCGACCACAGCTCGCAGTCGATACCCTACTAGGGATCATGGCTCATAGCGCATTATCTCTGGGTCTGGTGGTGGTTAGCCTGATGCATAATGTACGGGTCGATTTGATGGCCTATCTGTTTGGTGATCTCCTTTCCGTGACACTGAGTGATATCTGGCTGATTGCGGCTGGGGTTATTGTGGTGTTGGGGGTGTTGTGCTGGCAGTGGCGTGCATTGTTATCCATGACCGTCAGCCCAGAGCTAGCTCATGTGGACGGCGTTAATCTGGAGCGAGTTCGGATGTTGCTGATGTTAGTCACCGCACTGACAATAGGGTTGTCGATGAAGTTTGTCGGCGCTCTGATTATCACTTCACTGTTGATAATCCCAGCGGCGGCGGCACGTCGTTTTGCCCGCACGCCGGAACAGATGGCGGGAATTGCCGTCGGTATTGGTATGATTGCCGTGACGGGCGGCTTAACTTTCTCCGCGTTGTATGACACGCCGGCCGGGCCTTCCGTCGTGCTTTGCGCCGCCGTGATGTTTGTACTGAGCCTGTCACAAAAAGCGCGTGGATAATCATTTGACTGAATGGGGTTTATCTTTATAAGCCCCATTGGTTATGGTCACACTTTCCGGTTAAAGCCGTTAACTCTCTGCCTCTCCCCTCACGTTAGATTACTCTTCGCGGGTAATACCGAAATGTTTGTAAGCATGGTTAGTCGCAATGCGCCCACGGGGAGTGCGCTGAATAAAACCTTGTTGAATGAGATAGGGTTCCAATACGTCTTCAATGGTCTCCCGCTCTTCGCCAATGGCTGCCGCCAGATTATCTAGCCCCACCGGGCCACCCATAAATTTATCAATCACGGCCAACAAAAGTTTACGGTCCATAAAGTCGAACCCTTCGGCATCGACATTCAGCATATCCAGTGCTTTCATCGCCACATCACCATTGATAGCACCATCCGCGCGTACCTCCGCGAAATCCCGCACGCGACGCAATAGGCGGTTGGTGATGCGCGGCGTGCCTCGTGAGCGACGTGCCAATTGGTGCGCTCCTTCGGCGGTTAACTCCAGCCCCAAACACTTGGCACTACGCGCAACAATGTGCTCTAAATCGGCCACCTGATAAAACTCAAGGCGCTGCACAATACCAAATCGATCACGTAACGGAGAGGTCAACGACCCCGCGCGCGTGGTGGCACCAATCAGGGTAAAGGGGGGCAAATCAAGTTTGATTGAGCGCGCGGCGGGACCTTCACCAATCATGATATCCAACTGATAATCTTCCATCGCGGGATACAGAATCTCTTCGACGACCGGTGACAGGCGGTGGATTTCATCAATAAACAGCACATCGTGCGGTTCTAGATTGGTCAACATCGCAGCTAAATCACCCGCTTTTTCCAGCACGGGGCCAGAGGTAGTGCGCAGATTCACCCCCATCTCATTAGCGACAATATTCGCCAAAGTGGTTTTACCCAAACCGGGTGGGCCGAAGATCAGCACATGGTCGAGTGCATCGCCGCGCTGTTTAGCGGCTTGAATGAAGATTTCCATCTGCTCACGGACATGGGGTTGCCCGACATATTCAGCCAACAGTTTCGGGCGGATAGCCCGATCAATGCTCTCTTCATCACTGATCACACCCGCTGAGATCAAGCGGTCTGCTTCAATCATCATCTACCTCTTTATATCCTTGGTACTTGAAGCCGCAGGGGGATAGTTGCCCGCAACGCCAATCACATTGGCTATATAAAATGATTTTCTATAATGCGGCCCGCAGAGCATCACGGATCAGGGTTTCACAATCTGCACCCGGTTTAGCGATTTTGCTCACCAAACGGCTCGCTTCCTGCGGTTTATAACCTAAAGCCACCAGCGCGGAAGCCGCTTCGGCTTCAATATCCGCATCAGAGATTTGTGACGAAGTGGACGCAGGTAAGGTGATATCACCCGTATTGTTGAACAGGTCGCCATTCAGCCCCTTGAAGCGATCTTTCATTTCGACCACCAAACGTTCAGCGGTTTTCTTGCCGACACCCGGCAACTTCACCAGCGTAGTAATGTCTTCGCGCTCAACCGCTGCCACAAACTGCTGTGCTGACATACCGGAGAGAATAGCGAGCGCCAATTTTGGCCCGACGCCGTTCACTTTGATCAGCTCACGAAACAGCGCCCGCTCCTGCTTATCATTAAAGCCGTATAGCAGTTGGGCATCTTCACGCACCACAAATTGGGTAAAGATAATGGCTTCCTGCCCTAGATCAGGCAGCTCATAAAAACAGGTCATTGGCAGTTGGACTTCATAGCCAACACCGTTTGTTTCCAACAGCACCAGTGGGGGCTGTTTTTCCAAAATGATACCTCTGAGGCGGCCTATCACGTGAATCTCTCCTTACCCATGATCCCCTTCGTATGTGAAGCTACAGGGGTGTTCACTGCAACTTCAATCACTTTGGGTATAAACATAATGGGCTGTTTATAGCATAAAAAAGGCTGGATGGATATCCAGCCCGTCATAACAGTTAACCTGCTCGCATTAAAATGCGGCTCAACGAATTCTGCCGCGCGCCAATGTCATCTGATTATTACCCAATCGAAGGGTGTTTTGGCTTAGATGGCAGTGCGTAATGGCAATGGCTAAGGCATCGGCAGCATCGGCCTGAGGGTTCGCGGGCAGCTTCAACAGGGAGCGCACCATGTGCTGGACCTGACTTTTTTCAGCCGCTCCGGTTCCCACTACGGTTTGCTTCACCTGACGAGCGGCGTATTCGGAAACTGGTAAATCCAGATTTACCGCAGCGACAATCGCCGCCCCACGTGCTTGCCCCAGCTTTAAGGCTGAATCGGGGTTTTTCGCCATAAACACTTGTTCGATAGCAAAAAAATCGGGTTGGAACTGAGTGATGATTTCGGTCACACCGGCATAAATCAACTTCAGCCGAGTGGGCATATCGTCAACGACAGTACGGATACAGCCGCTACCCAGATAAGTGAGTTGGCGACCTTCTTGGCGGATGACGCCATAACCGGTGACACGAGAACCGGGGTCGATACCTAATATGATCGCCATACCAATTTATTTACCTTGTTCGCCGCGTGGCTTCTCAACGAGATGACTTTAGTGATACCGAGGGATAAAAGCACCACATTCATGAAGCCTCTGCGGCACTGCAAAAACGCTGGCCACAGAGTGTGACCAGCGATGATGACAGATATTGCTAATGTGTAGAGTAAGACAATGCTGCTTTACAGTGTGGCCGCAACTTCATCAGAGATTTCACCGTTATGGTAAACCTCTTGTACATCATCAGAATCTTCAAGCATGTCGATCAAACGCAGCAATTTAGGTGCTGTTTCAGCATCCAGATCGGCTTTGGTTGATGGGATCAATGAGACTTCCGCGCCTTCGGCAACTAAACCCGTCGCATCCAGAGCATCTTTCACCGCACCCAGCGATTCCCAAGGGGTGAACACGTCGATAGCACCATCGTCATAGACCACGATATCATCTGCACCCGCTTCCAGAGCCGCATCCATCACTGCATCTTCTTCCAAACCCGGCGCATAAGAGATGACGCCTTTTTTGGTGAACAGATAAGAAACAGAGCCATCAGTTCCCAGATTGCCACCGGTTTTGGTGAAGGCGTGGCGGACTTCAGATACGGTACGGTTACGGTTATCACTCAGGCATTCAACCATCACGGCAGTGCCGCCTGGGCCATAGCCTTCGTAAATGATGGTTTCCATGTTGTTATCTTCGTCACCACCCACACCACGAGCAATGGCGCGGTTCAGGGTGTCGCGTGTCATGTTATTCGACAGTGCTTTATCGATGGCCGCACGTAAACGCGGGTTTGCACCGGGATCTCCACCACCCAGACGTGCTGCCGTCACCAGCTCACGGATAATTTTAGTAAAAATCTTACCGCGTTTGGCATCCTGCGCCGCTTTGCGGTGTTTTGTGTTGGCCCATTTACTATGACCTGCCATAAATATCTCCAAAATAGCCTAAAAGACGTACTCTTCAATCGCTTGCTGGTTGCTCCAGGACTTGGTCAATGCAGCGGCATCCGCCGCATTGAGCCACTGGTAAGCGAGATGTTCGCTGATCACCACATCTCGCTCTTCGGGTAACGCCAGACAGAACCAATGCTCTTTATTCCGCGTGACACCCGGTGCATAGCGACGGCGCAAATGCGCAAAGAGTTCAAATTCCACACAGCGCTGGCAGTCGAACAGCTCCAGATTTTCACCCAGTATATCAATGCCGACCTCTTCCTTTACTTCGCGCTGCGCGGTTTGCAACGGGGTCTCCCCCTCTTCCAGACTGCCGGTGACCGACTGCCAGAAATCGGGGTCATCCCGCCGTTGCAGCATCAGCACCCGACCGCTGGATCTGGCGTAGATAACCGCCAGAATCGATTCGGGGCGTTTATAATTCATTACTGATTCTCTTCTTCCGCTGCATCTGTTGCCCCTTTCTTCGCCACGACGCTGATAGACAGCTCTTGCAGTGAAGCAGGATTAGCAAAGCTTGGTGCGTCAGTCATCAGACAAGCCGCCGCAGTGGTTTTCGGGAAGGCGATCACATCACGGATGTTATCCGTACCGGTCAGCAGCATCACTAAGCGATCCAGACCAAAGGCCAAGCCCGCATGAGGAGGGGTGCCGTATTTCAACGCATCCAGCAGGAAGCCAAACTTCTCACGCTGTTCATGTTCATTGATGCCCAGAATGCCGAACACTTGCTGCTGCATTTCAGTACGGTGAATACGCACAGAACCGCCGCCCACTTCATAACCGTTGATCACCATATCGTACGCATTGGCGATCGCGGTGGTCGGTGCTGCTGCCAGCTCTGCCGGACTCATCTCTTTCGGCGCGGTGAACGGATGGTGCATCGCCGTCAGGCCGCCTTCGCTGTCATCTTCAAACATCGGGAAGTCAACAACCCACAGGGGTGCCCATGTCCCCAACTGAGTCAGTTGCAGATCACGGCCCACTTTCAGGCGCAATGCGCCCATAGCATCAGTCACGATCTTGTTGCTATCGGCACCGAAGAACAGGATATCGCCGCTTTCAGCCTGAGTACGAGTCAGAATCGCTTCCAGAACCTCAGCACTGAGGAACTTGGCGATCGGGCTTTGCACCCCTTCCATACCGGCAGCGCGATTATTAACTTTCAACCATGCCAAACCTTTAGCGCCGTAAATGCCAACAAACTGGCCGTACTCGTCAATTTGCTTACGAGTCACCTGTGCACCACCGGGAACACGCAGTGCCGCAACACGGCCTTTGGCGTCATTCGCCGGGCCGGAGAAGACTTTAAATTCGACCTCTTTGACCAGATCCGCGACATCCACCAGTTCCAGTGGGTTACGGAGATCCGGTTTGTCAGAGCCGTAACGGCGCATGGCTTCAGCAAAGGTCATGACCGGGAAATCGCCCAGATCGACACCTTTGGTTTCCTGCCACAGTTCCCGCACCAGTTTCTCCATCACTTCGCGCACTTGATCGGCGGTCATGAAAGAGGTTTCAACATCGATCTGGGTAAATTCTGGCTGGCGATCAGCACGCAAGTCTTCATCACGGAAGCATTTTACGATTTGATAGTAGCGGTCGAAACCCGACATCATCAGCAACTGCTTAAACAGTTGTGGTGATTGCGGCAAAGCATAGAATTTGCCTTTATGTACGCGGCTTGGCACCAGATAGTCACGTGCGCCTTCCGGTGTCGCTTTGGTCAGCATCGGAGTTTCAATATCAAGGAAGCCGTGGCTGTCCATGAAACGACGAACAAAACTGGTAATCTTGGCGCGAGTTTTCAGGCGATCAGCCATTTCTGGGCGACGCAAATCCAGATAGCGGTACTTCAGGCGCTGTTCTTCGCTGTTGATCTGATTAGAGTCCAGTGGCAACGGCTCAGAGCGGTTGATGATATTCAGCGCGTTGGCAAAGATTTCCACTTCACCGGTAGACATATCTTTATTGATTTGGCTATCAGGACGCGCTCGTACAGTACCGGTAATCTGGATGCAGAACTCGTTACGCAGCTCTGAAGCTTGCTCATAAGCGGCTTTATGATCCGGGTCGAAGAATACCTGAACGATGCCTTCACGATCACGCATATCAATAAAAATTAGGCCACCCAAGTCACGGCGACGATTAACCCAACCACACAGTGTCACTTCTTGGCCCACATGGGACAGATTCAACTGCCCGCAATACTCAGTACGCATACAATATCCTTTTACTCAGCCGATGCCGCACGCATATTCATTATTCATATATAGGCATGGGTATTTTGGATTAGAGAGTGTTGAAAAAAGGGAGTCATTATAAAGGAAATTCGAGGCATAGATAAGAGCGAACGCACAGCTCCAGCACGACAAAATTCCTTTCATTGATGTTTTAACACATCATTTAACAAATTTCCCCCCTCACAAGGTGTGCCCGATAACATATGCTGGCCTAACTTGGTCAGCATATTGATCCAACCCTCCCTATTCTCACGTCATGATCTTGAGGCCCGAAACAATGAAACTTGATGCAAAAACCACCGCACTAGTACTGATTGATCTGCAACAGGGAATCTTGCCCTACGCCAAAGGCCCTTACAGTGCCGAGCAGGTTATTGCGACTAATGCGCGTCTAGCCGATAAATTCCGTCAGCTCGGTGCTCCGGTGGTCTTCGTGCGCGTGGGGTGGTCTGACACATTCGCCGATGCGTTAAAACAGCCGGTCGATCAGCCAAGCCCTGCCCCTGAGGGCGGTTTGCCCCAGTCATGGTGGACCTTCCCTGAACAGTTGGCGGTGACGGATCAGGATATTAAAGTGACCAAGCACCAGTGGGGGGCGTTTTATGGCACTGATTTAGATTTGCAGTTGCGCCGCCGGGGTATCAAAACCGTGGTACTGGCGGGGATTGCCACCAATATAGGGGTAGAATCAACCGCCCGTACCGCTTGGGAATTGGGTTATGAGTTAGTGATCGCCGAAGATGGTTGCAGCACGGCCAGCGCCGAGATGCAGCAATTTGCGGTTAATAACATCTTCCCCCGGATTTCGCGAGTCCGCAGCAGCAGTGAAATTCTTGCCGCACTGAGCTAAAATCAGCGCCGCTAACAACGCGGCAACGTCAAGGAGCCATGCGGAATATCCAAACTCATTGGCGTTGCGGCTAGGCAGCAAGTGAGTAAATCCCGATGAGCTGACATCAGTCAGTGATTCGGGTGAGTGAACGCCGCTAACAACGCGGCAACGTCAAGGAGCCATGCGGAATATCCAAACTCATTGGCGTTGCGGCTAGGCAGCAAGTGAGCAAGTCCCGATGAGCTGACATCAGTCAGTGATTCGGGTGAGTGAACGCCGCTAACAACGCGGCAACGTCAAGGAGGAAGGATATTTGTATATTGGACTGCCACAATGGCAACACTCCGCCTGGAACCGCCTGGGTATCAGGGATTTAGCTGACTACAGCCGCTACTTTAATTGCGTTGAGGGGAATACCACGTTCTATGCCCTGCCTCGATTAGAAATCGTGCAGCGCTGGCGTGATATGACCCCCGACAGCTTTCGCTTTTGCTTTAAATTCCCCTCAACGATCAGCCATCAGGCCGCTTTACGTGATTGCGAGCAAGAGCTACTGGCGTTTTATCACTGTCTGACCCCACTGCATGAGCGCATTGGTCAGTTATGGCTACAGTTGCCAGCGGCCTTTGGGCCGAATGAGTTGAACCGCCTGTGGCAATTTCTCGACAAATTGCCTGCGGGCTTCAATTATGGGGTCGAAGTGCGCCACCCTGAGTTTTTTGCTAAAGGTGGCGCGGAGTTGGCGCTGAATCAAGGTTTACATCAGCGGTCAATCAATCGGGTGATATTAGATAGCCGCCCTATTCATGCGGCAAAACCATTAACCGCAGCCGTCCGCGATGCACAAAGTAAAAAGCCACGTTTACCGGTCCACGCCGTGGTCACCGGAGGGCAGCCGCTGGTGCGATTTGTGGGTGGTGACCAGTTGGATGATAATCTGGCCCTCTTTTCGCCGTGGATGCAGAAACTACCACTCTGGGAGCAGCAATATCAGCCCTATGTTTTCATTCACACACCCGATAATGCTGACTCGCCACAGCAGGCACAAAAAATTTGGCAGCACTTGGCCGCGCGCATACCGACATTAGCACCTGCACCCGACTGGCCAGAGCAAGAGACGCTGTTTTAAGTTCATCTTTCCAAACGCTAAACTGAGGCGCTAGAAATGCTATTCCCACGATTTTTCTAGCGACAGTAACACGGTAGGCGGTTATCATCATTCAGCCAGTCTATGGTTGGGCAATGGAGTTGAAAATGGTTAGCTCGCTTTATGTTGTGTTGGGCGCACTGTTATTGATCAAGCTTTCATTCGATGTGGTTAAATTAAGAAACCAGTACCGGGTCGCTTATGGTGACGGGGGGTTTTATGAGTTACAAACCGCCATCCGCGTACATGGTAATGCCGTAGAATATATTCCTATTGCTGTTATTTTGCTCATCATGATGGAGATGAATGGTGCACAGACGTGGATGATCCACCTCTGTGGATTAATGCTGATAGTCGGCCGCCTGCTGCATTATTATGGTTTACGTCACCGCGAAATTCGCTGGCGTCGCTCTGGGATGAGTGCCACTTATGTCTCTTTGGTATTAATGGTTATTGCTAATATTTACTACCTACCTTGGGATCAGATTTTCAGTTTAACCTGACCCGTTATTACCACGTTATCCGTTCCGAGCGCCATTGCCGCCGGAACACTGTTAGTCCGGGCGGGTCATCCCCGCCTTCATGTCTTTCCTTACACTTTGATTATCCCCAGTCGTATTCCGCAAGTTTATTACGCGCTTATATATATTAAATAGATTTTAAATATAACCCCCATTGATTCATCTATGTTGATTTTTCATGGGGTGCTATTTATGACGGTTTTATATGTTAAGAATAACACGGCCGAAAATTAATAATGATAATGGGGTGACGATTCACCATGTGCCATTATTCTTTTTGCCGTAATCTAGAACAGTGTATATACGATACATAATGCACTAAGTGAGTTAAACAGGATGCCGTGAAATTGAAGTGATTTATTATTTTCAAATCAACTTTGAAATAATGCTGCATCAATCAATTATCAGCCATGTATGGCGGTAATGAATTAAAAGGAGTTTATTATGGGAACAGTACAAGCTTGGGCCCCACCATTAATGTGGGGGCCGTGGGTAAATTTAATGGGGCATGTTGGTAACAGTAATGTTTACACCGTGAGTTTTGAAACGGAATCAGAAGCTCCCTCCTCTTTTGACGTAGAAATAGAATACGTGACAGAAGCAAGTATGCAGCTGGTTTATACACAAGGCCCCGGAAGCTATCAAATTGTAGCTAGTGGTGCTGGCACAGATAGAATACGCTTTAAAAGCCATACTCTTGGCCAAACCATTAAAGTTAACTATTAAGTAAAGTAAAACCCCGTGGATAATTTTTGCTTATATATAATGCTAGTACATTAATATAAGCCCCTCGGGGTTGTTCAATTAGCATATGCGTTGACTATTTCTAATGCAACCTCCTTCTTAGAGACTGCCTGAGAAAGAATTCCGCTGTCAAAATTCATTTCTGAGACTATTTTTGTCGCAGGTACTATGTCATTTCCATTAAATGACATGTGTATTTGTTTACCGATATTGGCATTGATAAATTTTGAGAATTTCTGTACACATTCTTTCTTGTTATCTAATTCTATAATGATATTATCATTTAAATAAAATATCGGATTGTCTTCTCGCAAATAAACACGTTCAACACAATTCTTTTCCAGAGGAAAGTAATTATCATTGATTTGGTATACTAACACTCGCTGTCCGTTTTTTGTTGCGCACGAAGATATAAAGGCGACACAAAGAATGGCAATGGTAAATTTATACAAATTTCCTGTATTTTTAAGCATAGAAGTCTACCTTATTGGTGTGTGTAATTTGAACGATAAGTAATGAATATCGGTAACTCAACTAACAACCGCCTATCAATACTATACATGACTCCCACAACCATCTGCATCGGTATGGTGACCACTTTCTCGATGGCATTCTTCATTCCGCTTGCCTGATGTGCGCCATGCAATTAACAACAATAGCCAAGTGAATTTGACCTTAATCCTAACAATGAACCTACATTTATCCAGCTATGGTCCAGATTCACAGATCACTATACCGACCTATCTCCTGCTTGCATTCGGTTTATCGCGCTTATTTGTCCGGTTTTCTGTTATAATATGCGCCTTTAATTTCTTGTTAATGCCAATGACAGTCATGCCAAATCGCGACACTCAATCTCAAAACGACGCGCAACGCCATCCGTCTGGGTCGACAGAGCCACAGCGTGATAGCCTGTTTGCTGCCCCTATTGCCAAATTAGGTGATTGGACCTTCGACGAAAAGGTCGCTGAAGTGTTCCCAGATATGATCCAGCGATCGGTTCCCGGTTACTCCAACATTATCTCGATGATCGGCATGTTGGCGGAGCGTTTTGTGCAGCCCCATAGCCAGATTTACGATCTGGGCTGTTCGCTGGGGGCGGCTACACTGTCAATGCGCCGCAATATCAAGGCTGAAGGTTGCAAAATCATCGCCGTGGATAACTCGTCCGCAATGGTCGAGCGCTGCCGTCGCCATCTTGATGCTTTCCGCGCAGAGACGCCGGTCGAGGTCGTGGAGTCAGACATTCTGGATATCAAGCTGGAAAACGCCTCAATGGTGGTGCTGAACTTCACACTACAATTTCTGGAACCTGCGGATCGTCAACGGCTGCTCAATCAGGTGTATCAAGGGCTGCGCCCAGGAGGCGCCTTGGTGTTATCTGAGAAGTTCAACTTTGAGGATAGCGATATCGGCGAGCTGCTGTTCAACATGCACCACGATTTTAAGCGCGCGAATGGTTACAGCGAGCTGGAGATTAGCCAGAAACGCAGCATGCTGGAGAATGTCATGTTGACCGACTCGGTTGAAACCCATAAACAGCGCCTGCATCAAGCCGGTTTCGAACACGCTGAAGTCTGGTTCCAGTGCTTTAATTTTGGTTCGCTGATTGCCCTGAAAGCAGGAGAGACTCAATGATTGAATTTGGCGATTTTTACCGGCTGATTGCCAAAGGCCCATTAAGCCCATGGCTAGATACCCTGCCCGCTCAGCTCAGTGCCTGGCAGCGTGAGTCATTACACGGCAAATTTAAAACCTGGTTTAACGCGGTAGAGCATCTGCCGCAACTCACCCCAACCTCACTGGATTTGCGCGATGGCGTGCGGGCTGAGATGTCGCCCCCACTTTCTGCTGGTCAGCGGGAGGGGATGGAAAACATGTTGCGCGCCTTGATGCCGTGGCGCAAAGGCCCCTTCTCTTTATATGGGCTGGATATCGACACCGAATGGCGCTCTGACTGGAAATGGCAGCGCGTATTGCCGCACATTAGCCCACTGGCTGGGCGCACCATTTTGGATGTCGGCTGTGGTAGCGGTTATCACCTATGGCGAATGATTGGCGAAGGTGCCCATCTGGCCGTGGGTATTGACCCCATGCAGCTCTTTTTGTGTCAGTTTGAAGCCATCCGTAAACTACTCGGCGGTGATCAGCGCGCGCATGTACTGCCGCTGGGTATTGAGCAACTGCCTGAGCTGGCGGCCTTTGATACCGTGTTTTCGATGGGTGTTCTCTATCACCGCCGTTCACCGCTGGATCACCTCTATCAGCTGAAAAATCAGTTGGTGAGCGAGGGGGAGCTGGTGCTTGAAACTCTGGTGGTTGAAGGTGATAGTCGGCAAGTCTTAGTGCCCGGTGATCGCTATGCCCAGATGCGTAATGTCTATTTCATTCCATCGGCCCCGGCGTTGAAAGAGTGGCTAGAAAAATGCGGATTTGTCGATGTCAGAATCGCGGATATGGCGGTGACCACGACCGACGAACAGCGCCGCACCGATTGGATGACCAGCGAGTCATTAGCCGAGTTCCTCGACCCGCAAGATTCTGGCAAAACGGTAGAAGGCTACCCGGCCCCACTCCGAGCCGTACTCATCGCGCGTAAGCCCTAATCCTAAACTCTCCGCTTAGCCAAAAATAATGGCCCCCGGTTTCATCGCCGAGGGCCGCTAACAACACTGTCACTTCAAGTCTCTGCCATTAGATCCAAAGTAATTGGAGTGACAGCTAGGCAGCAAGCGAACGAGTCCCGATGAGCTGACTTTGGTCAGTGATTCGGGTGAGAAAGTGCCGCTAACAACGCTGTCACTTCAAGTCTCTGTCATTAGAGCCAAAGTAATTGGAGTGACAGCTAGGCAGCAAGCGAACAAGTCCCGATGAGCTGACTTTGGTCAGTGATTCGGGTGAGGAAGTGCCGCTAACAACGCTGTCACTTCAAGTACGCAGGATCTAAGCGGATTGAGGTAGTGGCGCGCCCATCACCAACAAACTCTTCATCGCCTCAACCACTTCGCCATCAACACAATAATGTGCAAATTCATCAACATCACTGTCGGCACACATGGTCACGCCAGCCTTGCGGTATTTCATGGTCGATGGAACAGAGCGCCCCGCTGAACTGTGCAGTTCGCGAATACCGGCATCAATAAATTTCTGCATATTGGTCAGACGAACACCCGCGCCTGCCATAATAATCGGCCCTTGTGCCTGAGTGGCCGCCGCCAAATCTTTCAGTAATGACAGCCCCAGCTCAGCATTTTGCTGCTGACCCGAGGTTAAAATCCGTGCCACATTCAAATCAGTCAATTGCTGTAGAGCGACCATCGGGTTTTGGCACATATCAAATGCGCGATGGAACGTCACCGCCAAGCCACCGCTGAGGGACATTATCTCTCGCATCCGTGGCATATCAATATGGCCGTCAGTATCTAACACCCCCACCACCACGCCCGCAAAACCCATATCACGAATGCGCGCGATATCATTTTTCATGATCGCAAAATCATTATGGCTATAGCAGAAATCACCGCCCCGAGGGCGCACGATAGGGTGCACCGGAATCGTCACGGTCTCTCTGGCTTGCATTAATGCGCCGACACTGGGTGTTAATCCCCCTTCGGACTGACCGCAGCATAATTCAATCCGGTCGGCTCCTGCCTTTTCTGCTACTTGCGCACAATCGACGCTATAGCAACAAATTTCCAATTTAGTCATTCTCTCCCCCGTTTGACGGATGCCACTGCGGCAGTTGTTGTACCCGGTAGTCAATAGATGTCACTTAAGAATTTAATAATTCAATTACTGAATGATTAAGATGCTTAATATATTACTCACGCTAGAGCTGGAGTTCATCACCTGTGCCAAGGCACTTACTATGGCACTCATTTTGAATTCGTGAGTAGATGTCAGTCACAGTGACAACCATAAGTGATAGTTGATGTTGAAATAAATAACCCATTTACGTTAGTTATGGTGCTCGCTATCTATTATTTGCCGCAAGGTATAGGGGTGAAACTTAATCGTTATTTCACCATCACTCACCGCCAATGTTGGGTTAGCTAATCGTTCATGCTCCCCTTGCGGTGAACTAAATTTTTCATTAATACCGGCCGGTAAAGTCACGGGCAGCAAGGCGCGGGCGCGTTGCCTTAGGGTTTGTGGGTCGCCGGGTAAAACCAGCTCAACATGCTCCCACCCCTGATGGGGGTAATGGGTTTTCCCCGGATAGGGCAACTCGATACAATCTATCTGCCAAGGTCCGACGGGTAAAGGTTGCGCTAAATCGAACAAGCAAATAGGTCGGCCATTAATTTGTGTCTCGGACATCAAATGACCGCAATGCAATAAGCCGCTGCGCCAACGTTCCGCCGTTTCAGTCTGATGGCAGCGCAATGAAATATGGTCAGCGCTAAATTGAGTTAAATCCAAATTTAATTTAGCCGAAAAATTGGCCAGTCTTTGCTCAAAATTCGGCAGATCCGTGATTAAATCCTGTAATTCGGCGATATCTGTCAAGCGGCGCATCTGGCACTCCTTTTTAAGCGGCCATTTCGGACATTGAAGCGGCCATAATCTACAGTTATTAGCGCTAATCAGCCATATTTTATATGATTGATTTATGAGGTCGCATCACTCATGGCTAATAAAATAATCAGTTGATTTATTTGCGGGGGATCTTCGCAGCAACTCCCGCCCCGATGCTGACGCCGCAGGTCAAATATGGTATAAATCCCGCCATCTTGCGACTAACACGCCACCAGCCCGCCCCGCCGCCACTCATTTTTGCGGGACAAGGCGCTGGCCCCGTTTGAATTAACTGGCACAAAGATTTTTTTGTGCATCATTAATATCTCTTTTGTGCGTAATAAAGGTAACCCGGTGAATATTCAGGCTCTTCTCTCAGATAAAGTCAGCCAGGCGCTGATTGCAGCAGGTGCTCCAGCAGGTAGCGAAGCTCAAGTTCGCCAATCTGCCAAAGCTCAATTTGGCGATTATCAAGCTAATGGCGTGATGGCCGTTGCCAAAAAACTTGGCATGCAACCCCGACAACTGGCAGAAAAAGTCATTGAGCTGCTCGATCTGGAAGGCATTGCCAGCAAGGTTGAGATTGCTGGCCCCGGTTTTATCAATATTTTCTTAGACCGCCAATGGGTTGCCAGCAAAGTAGAACACGCGCTGACCGCACCCAAGCTGGGTGTTGCACCGGTTGAACCACAAACGATTGTGGTCGACTACTCGGCACCTAACGTGGCGAAGCAGATGCACGTCGGTCATCTGCGTTCAACCATTATTGGTGATGCAGCGGTACGGACGCTGGAGTTCTTGGGGCACAATGTGATCCGCGCCAACCACGTCGGCGACTGGGGTACACAATTCGGTATGCTGATTGCCTATCTGGAAAAAATGCAGAACGAAAGCGCCAGCGATATGGACTTATCGGATCTGGAGCTTTTCTATCAGCAAGCCAAGAAAACCTATGACGAAGACGAAGAGTTCGCTCTGCGCGCCCGTGCCTATGTGGTGAAACTACAAAGCGGCGACGAATATTGCCGCCAGATGTGGCGCAAGTTGGTGGATATCACCATGGCGCAAAACCAGATTGCCTACGATCGGCTGAATGTCACCTTGACCAAAGATGATGTGATGGGTGAAAGTCTGTATAACGCCATGCTGCCGGGGATTGTGGCGGATCTGAAGGCCAAAGGTCTGGCGGTAGAGAGCGACGGCGCGACCGTGGTCTATCTGGATGAGTATAAAAACAAAGATGGCGAGCCAATGGGTGTCATCATTCAGAAAAAAGATGGTGGCTACCTCTACACCACCACAGATATCGCCTGTGCCAAGTATCGCTATGAAACACTGGGCGCAGACCGCGTGTTGTATTACATCGACACACGCCAGCACCAACATCTGATGCAAGCATGGACTATCGTGCGCAAAGCCGGTTATGTCCCCGAGTCCGTGCCGCTAGAGCACCATATGTTTGGCATGATGCTGGGCAAAGATGGCAAGCCATTTAAAACTCGCTCAGGCGGGACAGTTAAGCTCTCCGATCTGCTGGATGAAGCCATTGAACGGGCGGGCAAATTGATTGCCGAGAAAAACCCAGATATGCCGGCGGATGAGCTGAAACAGGTGGTGGAAGCGGTCGGTATTGGCGCAGTGAAATATGCTGATCTGTCCAAGAGCCGCACCACTGACTATATCTTCGACTGGGATAACATGCTGGCGCTGGATGGCAACACCGCACCTTATATGCAATATGCCTATACCCGCGTGGTTTCCGTGTTTAAGCGTGCTGGTGTTGATGAGAGCAGCCTGACCTTGCCACTGGTGATAACCGAAGATCGCGAAGCGGCACTGGCAACACGTTTGCTGCAATTTGAAGAGGTCATCACTACCGTCGCCCGTGAAGGGACGCCGCATGTGATGTGCTCTTATCTGTATGACGTAGCAGGCTTATTCTCCAGTTTCTACGAGCATTGCCAGATCCTGAATGCAGAGAGCGAAGAGATCCGCCAAAGTCGCCTGAAGCTGGCGATGCTGACCGCTAAAACTTTGAAGCAAGGTCTGGATACCCTCGGTATTCGCACTGTCGAGCGGATGTAGTTTTCGCTCACTGGCTGTGTTTAGCTCAGTACTATTGACAACAAAAAAGGCCAAAATGGCCTTTTTTGTTTAGCATAAAGTGATTAAGTTTTAAGCTAATTCGTCCGTCGGGCAAAATCCCGTAATTTGAATCCGAGTAGCGCCAGTGAAGCAAAGTAGGCAATCACCCCCGCCACCACCACGGCCGATAAGCGCAATAACCGATAAGCCATTCCGCCGATATCCCATGCTGGCATGACCCACAACAGCCCCAGCAGCACCGCAGACATCACGATCACGCCGATCACCAATTTAGTCAGGAATATTGCCCAACCGGGTTGTGGCTGGAAAATCTGCTGCTTACGTAACTGCCAATAGAGCAAGCTGGCATTCAAGCAAGCCCCCAGACCAATCGACAGAGATAGCCCCGCATGTTTAAGCGGCCCGATGAAGATGAGGTTCATCACCTGAGTCAATATCAGCGTGACAATGGCGATCTTCACTGGCGTTTTGATGTTCTGCCGCGAATAGAACCCCGGAGCCAGCACTTTAACCACAATTAACCCCATCAGACCCACAGAGTAGGCCACCAACGCCCGCTGGGTCATCGCCGCGTCAAAGGCACTGAATTTGCCATACTGGAACAGTGATACCACCAGCGGTTTGGCAAGTATCCCCAATGCTACGGCACTGGGTAACGCCAGCAAGAAGCAGAGACGCAGCCCCCAATCCATCAATCGGGAGTACTCATCATGGTTACCGCTGGAGAAGCTTTTCGCCAGTGAAGGCAACAAAATGGTGCCTAACGCCACACCCAACACACCGGAGGGGAACTCCATCAAGCGGTCCGCATAGTACATCCAGGAAACAGAACCAGAGACCAAAAATGACGCAAAAATCGTATTGATAATCAAGGAGATCTGGCTTACTGACACCCCGAGGATCGCCGGTCCCATTTGGCGCATCACCCGCCAAACGCCCGCATCACGCAGCGACAAGCGCGGCAGTACCAGCATACCTATCTTTTTCAGATGGGGGAGCTGATAGCCCAATTGCAGTACCCCACCGACCACCACCGCCCACGCCAGCGCCATCACTGGCGGGTTAAAGTAAGGCGCTGCAAAAAGCGCAAACCCGATCATGCTGACATTAAGGAAGGTCGGTGCAAACGCGGGAATGGAGAAACGGTTCCATGTATTGAGGATCGCCCCCACCAGCGAGGCCAGTGAAATCAGCAAGATATAGGGGAATGTCACCCGCAGCAGCGCCGAGGTCAGCGCAAATTTATCTGGGGTATCGGTAAAACCAGGAGCGGTAATAAAAATAACCCAAGGAGCGGCCAACATGCCCAATACCGTGACCACCGCCAGTATTAGGGTTAACAGACCGGAGACATAGGCGACAAAGGTTCGTGTGGCTTCCTCACCCTGTTGGCTTTTATATTCCGCCAAAATCGGCACAAAAGCCTGAGAGAATGCACCCTCGGCAAAAATACGCCGTAAAAGATTGGGCAGTTTAAATGCCACAAAAAAGGCATCCGTTGCCATGCCCGCGCCAAACACCCGCGCCACGATGGCATCACGGGCAAAGCCCAATACGCGGGAAAACATGGTCATGGAACTGACGGCTGCCAGTGATTTCAGTAGATTCATAGGTTTTCTGATCTGGGGTTAAGGAATGGTGGGTTAGCCCGCCGCTTACTGCTGTAACATCGCCTCGATTATGCGTTGAGCATAAATCGCCTCTTCACCCGAGACTTGCGGGGCGGTTTGGTGACTCACCGCGCCGATAAAGTGGCGCACGGCCCCGACAAAACCGCGCTGCTCCAATGTGGTTTGCCAGCCGGGTGCGGGCAAGCTAATCACCTGCCCATCAGACTCCTGCTGCCACTGCCGCATATCGTTCATCTGATAACAGCGTCCAGAGGTAATCGCTTGCACACTCTCCCGCTGTGTACCGGCATCACGATGCATACTGGTGGTGATCAGGCAATCGCCCGCCTCGAAGTGGTGCTCGGCATACAGCATCTGCCCCAGCGCGTTGGTCTGCACGCGGCCTGCTGTCAGTTTTGCCGCCTCTCCTCCTAACCACAATGCGGTATCCACCACATGCAGATAATCATCCAATAAGGTAAAACGGACATCATTTGGGCCAATGCCGTTCTGACGATGCTTCTCCATGCGCAGAGATGCTGGGGCGATTAGCTGCTGTTTAAGCTGCTGATATAACGGCGCAAAGCGGCGGTTGAAACCGACCATCAGCGCCAGATTCTGTTTGGCGGCCAGTGCGATCAATTGCTCCGATTGCGCCAGTGTTTCCGCCAGTGGCTTATCGACATAGACATGAATCCCGGCTCGCAATAATTCACTCACCACCTCAAAATGGCTGGCGGTAGTGCTGTGGACAAAAATTGCATCGCACTCAGCAGCGAGGGCATCCAAACGCGAAAAATAGCGCATTCGATAGCTGTCGCACACCGGCTGCGCTTTAATCTGATTAGGCGAGAATGCACCGATTAACTGCCACTCTTGCGCGTGGCTCAAGATGGGCAAATACGCCTTTTGCGCAATGCCGCCAAGGCCGACAATACCCACTCGTAGTTTTTTGCCAACAGCCGATTTGCTCATAGCATCCTTATCAATCATCTAACTGGATCAACACTTCATCCAAACGGCGTGTCAGCGCCATGACCTGCTGCTCAAGCTGAGCGACTCGGGCTTCAAGTCCCCCGTCCACACCTTGCTCGGCGGGCGCAACGGGTGCAGCATCGCCGCTGAACAGATGCATGTAGCGGTTCTCGCGTTTACCCGGTTCACGGGCCAGACGCGCCACGAATGGCCCATCTTCACGCAAGGCGAGCTGATTCAGTACCTCTTCTGTCTCGGCCACATCCGCAAACTCATACATTCGGTTGGTGCGGGTGCGTAACTCACCCGGCGTTTGTGGGCCGCGCAGTAATAACGTGGTGATCACCGCCAATTCAGCCGGAGAGAATTTAAGGTTACCAAACTCAGAATTGCAGAAACGGTGCTCGTACTTCATAACCCTATTGCCGCTTTGAGTCCGAATCAGGTGTTTTTTCAGCAAAAAATCGAGTGTCTGCTGCACCTCCGAGTCAGAAAGCTCCATCACCGGCTCACGGTTGGTTTTCTGATTGCAAGCCACAGTCACGCCATTAAGCGACATTGGATACTGCTCTGGCGTCGTCACTTGTTTTTCCAACAAACAGCCAATCACTCTGGCTTCTAGTGCATTTAAACTGTGTTTCATCCTGACCTCAGCGAGTTGGTGTCCATTCTTTATGAGTCAAAGCCGTCAGCACATGGTCGCGCCACTGACCGTCGATCAGTAAATAGTCTTTGGCGTAACCTTCGCGCTCAAAACCAAGGCGTTCGAGTAAGCTGCCACTGCGATGATTATGCGGCATATAATTAGCCATAATACGATGCATTCGCTCCTGCCGCTGCATATAGCGAATCAGCGGTTGCAGCGCTTCGAACATTAAACCCTGCCCCTGCCAGCGCTCACCTAATGAGTAGCCCAGAAAACAGGCATGAAAGGAGCCGCGCAGGACGTTGCTGAAGTTAGCGACACCGCGCACCTCTTTCTCTTCCGGGTCCAGCAGAATAAAATAGTAGGCGCTGCCCTGCTTTTGCAACTCCATGATCATCCCCAATCGTGCCTGCCACCCAGAAGGCATACAGTGGCTTTGATCGCGTACCGGTTCCCAAGGTTTGAGAAAGACCTGATTTTCAGCGTAATACTCCGCCATGCGGTAAGCATCACGCTCATGGACCAGCCGCAATGACATGCGGTCAGTGGTCAAGCGTATTTTAGGTGTTGCTGAATGATAGCCGAACATCTGCTCCCCTTGGCGGTGTGCTGCAAATTCACTGAGCAGCTCGCGGCAACTCTTATGCTTCAATATACCTGCTAGGCAGGTGCCGCGTAAAACCACGCTTACGCTCTTTTGATACATCCCATACAATTAAATGATGCCACTGAAGCGCCAAAAAACATTTTATGATGAAATTGTCGGTGAGGTAACGTATTGACGATAAAAAAATATTATCAATCTAACCCCTATCGTTTCTGATGGTTTGGGTACAAACTAGGATCACTAAGCACTATAAGTCTATTTTCTATTCCTCCCTATTTGATTTCTGACGGTGAAGCATGGCTTTGGTATCGCAAGCTCGGAGCTTGGGTAAGTATTTTTTATTGCTTGATAACTTATTAGTGGTGTTGGGTTTCTTTGTCGTCTTCCCACTTATCTCTATCCGATTTGTCGATCAAATGGGTTGGGCTGCGGTGATCGTGGGTCTGGCCTTGGGGTTAAGGCAACTGGTCCAACAGGGGCTAGGGATTTTCGGCGGTGCTATTGCCGACCGTTTCGGTGCCAAGCCCATGATAGTCACCGGTATGCTGATGCGTGCAGCGGGTTTCGCCTTAATGGCGATGGCGACTGAACCTTGGATTTTGTGGCTAGCCTGTGCACTCTCTGGCTTAGGCGGCACCCTCTTCGATCCCCCGCGTACCGCTTTGGTGATTAAGCTCACCCGCCCTCATGAACGTGGCCGTTTTTACTCACTGCTGATGATGCAAGACAGCGCTGGTGCGGTGATTGGCGCATTAATCGGTAGCTGGCTACTGCAATACGACTTCCACTTTGTCTGCTGGACTGGCGCGGCCATCTTCGTCTTGGCGGCGGGCTGGAACCTGTGGTTGCTGCCCGCCTACCGCATATCTACCGTGCGCGCCCCGATGAAAGAGGGGCTGATGCGCGTACTGCGTGATCGCCGCTTTGTCACCTATGTCCTGACACTGACGGGCTATTACATGCTCGCCGTGCAGGTGATGCTGATGCTGCCGATCATGGTGAATGAAATTGCTGGTTCACCCGCCGCCGTTAAATGGATGTACGCCATTGAGGCCGCGCTCTCTCTGACCTTGCTCTACCCGATTGCCCGCTGGAGCGAAAAACGTTTTAGCCTTGAGCAGCGTTTAATGGCCGGGCTACTGATCATGACACTCAGCTTGTTCCCGATCGGCCTGATTAGCCATCTGCAAACTCTATTTATGTTTATCTGCTTCTTCTATATGGGGTCAATCATTGCCGAACCAGCCCGTGAAACCTTGGGGGCATCACTGGCGGATTCCCGCGCTCGCGGCAGCTATATGGGCTTTAGCCGCCTCGGGCTGGCACTGGGTGGCGCATTGGGCTATACCGGTGGCGGCTGGATGTACGACACGGGTCGAACCCTTGAAATGCCGGAGTTACCGTGGTTTATGCTGGGTGTCATCGGCTTAATCACCTTGATCGGGCTTTACTGGCAATTTAATCAACGCCGGATAGAATCTGCGATGCTTAGCGGCAATTAACCTGCGATTAATTCTGATTCAGGGTTATCTGATTGGCAATCACCGTACACTGACGCACTATCTCGCCCCATCCCAAACCGTTGTTGAACGATATCTAACAGTTGAACAACAGCGGTTAATAATACAAAACAGCAGATTAAGCGGTTATTATTGGGCAAACTCGTCTTGTCTGATGTGATTGTGCATATTGCTATGAGGCTTTTAATGAAGAAATTAATGTGGGGCGCTGCTGCGCTGCTAACGACTGCCACGCTGGTCGGCTGTAACCAACTGACACAGTACACCCTGAGCGAGCAGGAAGTGAATGATTACCTGCAAAAGCATAATAACTATGAAAAGCAGATTGGTATTCCGGGTCTGGTTGATGCTCATATCACTTTGACGCAGTTGCAGAGCCAGATCGGCCGCGCGGAACCCGGTAAAGTGACATTAACCGGTAATGCCAAAGTAGATATCACCTCGATTCTTGGCCCGCAAAGTGCGGATATGACGCTGACCTTAAAAGCGCAGCCCACATTCGATCGCGAAAAAGGCGCTATCTTCCTGAAAGATATGGAGTTAACTGATTACACCGTCAAACCAGAGAAGATGGATACCGTGATGAAGGCGCTGACGCCTTATCTGAATCAGTCACTGAAATCCTATTTTGATCAGCAACCCGTTTATGTGTTAGACGGCGAGAAGAGCAAAGCAGAAGCGATGGCGAAGAAACTGGCGAAAGGATTAGAAGTGAAACCGGGCCAATTAGTCATCCCACTGACTGACTAACCGACACGGTGCATTTGATTCAAATTGATAGCGGCGGAGATAACTCCTCCGTGCAGACTACTGACAAACCCCGATGACTCGATCGGGAACGGTGAGGACAGCCGGAAGAGTAAAGCGTCCGCGCCACGGATGGCGCGGTACGAGCCTCCAGGGAGGCTTATTTTTACAAAGGGAAGACGGCGTCTTTACGATCCGCCTGTTCTCTCCGCTGCTAGCACTTTGTCAACAACCTCAACGGAGGAGATTACTCCTCCGCATCGCCGTTTTCTGACAACTCATCCCACATCGCTTGCACCGCCTCACGGCTCAACTGCGCCAAGGTGCGATAAAAACCACTGGTGGCATGAGCTTCTACTTTGCCAAGAAAACGACCACACCAAGGCAGTAAATAGTCATCAAACAGCGCAATTTGTGCTGCCACTTCATCTTCAGCCGCCTGATCTTCCAGCCAAGAGGCCGCCAGTAATAATCCACCGAAGTGGTCGGTGGGCGCATCGCCAAGCGGCATACCGCGCTGTTGCAGAAAGGCTCTGACTTCGGCTTCAGGTCGGGCATCTTCATAATCTGAGCCATAAGGTGACACGCTGCGATCATCACCCACGAACATTGCCGTATAGTCAGCAGCCAATGCCTCTGGCTGATATTCTTGCTGCAAACGCGCCAGCAGCTCACTTTGCTCCAGTGGCCAATGTTGCTCCAGCTTGCCCTGACTGATCAGGGCAAACAGCGGTTCCAGCAGCGGATCTTGTGGTTGGCGATAGAAGAGTGACCCCAGAATTCGACACACCAGAGAAAAATCGTTCATTTACATCGTCCTGTTTCTTATTGTTTTTGCATAAACGCAACGGTGACAACGTCACCTATTATCTTATAAATCGGCTAATTCGGGGATAGCTGGCCGGCCCCGCATCTCGAGGAAATTAAGTAAACGGCGCGGGCTGACATTTAAAATGCGCTCCTGCGGGAAATTCACTTCAGCAATAATACGCTCACAATGCTCAAAAATACCCAATGAATAGGCGATATGGGAGTCAGAACCTAGCGCCAACCAGCCTCCGGCATCACGAACCGCTTCGGCTATCGCACGGCAGTTCGGCTCACTCCCTTTACGTGAATGGCTGAAAGAGGAGTTATTCAGCTCTAGGGCTACATGGTATTTTGCTGCCGCTTGTGCGATCGCCGGAATATCAACCGGGTATTTAGGGTTACCGGGATGGCTGATGATATGCACATTACCTTGGGCCATAGTCGCGATCATCGCCTGAGTATTGGCGGCCTTAGCTTGCGGCGGGAATACGGGCTCGTGGAACCCAGCAATGAGCAGGTCTATGGCATCGAGCATCGGGCCGGTACAATCGATATCGCCGTCTAAATTCTTAATATTGGCTTCAATACCCCGCAAAATGCCCACGCCATCCACTAAACGCGGCCAGACTCGCATATTCATAAAGTGCCAATAGTGTGGCGCATCCGCCATATCCGGGCCATGGTCGGTAATGGCGAACAGCTTAATATTTTTGAGCTTAGCTTCGGCGATGTAATCGTGCAAAGTGCTGTAAGCATGAGTACTGGCAATGGTATGCATATGTAAATCAACAGGATACATGACTACTCCACAAAGTCTTTTAACGCGGGGAACATTTATTTGCAGGCAAAGTATAGCCCGCTAATGATAGCAGGAATTCTTCTCATCAGCAGCGCTAAAAACCTTGCCCGATAAATGCTATCCCCGTGGTACGGGTCGCCCTTAATCAGTAACCTCGTGCCACATCGACCAACCCAACCGGTTCCCTACCCGCCTCCATAGCTTGAATATTTGCGACGACCTGATCCATCGCGGCTTCAGGCAGGGTTACTGCGGCAATGTGCGGCGTAATCGTGATTCGTGGATGGCTCCAGAAAGGGTGCATCGGGGGTAGTGGCTCTTCAGCAAACACATCCAATGTCGCGGCGGCAATATTACCAGCACTCATGGCCGCGAGTAGGTCCCGCTCAAGCAGGTGTGCTCCCCGTGCAATATTAATGATATAGGCATTGGCATTCAGTTGCGAAAAGAGTGATTGATTCAAGATGCCGGCCGTCTCCGGGGTATTCGGCAACAGATTAATCAGTAATTGTGTCCCTTGAAGGAAGGCGGGTAACGTCTCTTTGCCCGCAAAACTGACCACACCATCAATCTGTTTGGGTGTACGGCTCCAACAGCGCACCGTAAAGCCAAATTCAGCTAATTTGTGGGCCACGCTTTTGCCTAAAATACCCGCCCCAAGAATACCGATGGTAAACTTATCGTGCTGATGTGGATCCAGAGGCTGCCACACTTTCTGCTGCTGTAGCAGTTGATATTCATCCATCCGACGGAAATAGCGCAGTACACTGGCAACAACATACTCCTGCATTTGCAAGGACATCCCCGTGTCCTCCAAGCGAATCAGCGGTACCCCAGCAGGCAATGTCCCCGGATGGCGGCGCTCTTGATCCAAAATCGCATCCACCCCTGCCCCCAACGCAAAAACCCCTTTTAGTTCAGTGCGTTTGGCTAGCATCTCCTGTGGCGGTTGCCAAACCAGCGCATAATCTGCGGGTTGAGTATCACCCCGTCGCCACTGCCGAATATTCGCGGCGGGTAAGCGAGACTCGATGCCTGACAACCACTGTTTGGCTTCAAAAAACGGGTGATAAAAAATAATATTCATTATTTGCCAGCTCCTTGCGAAAGTACCTGTTAGATTTCCGCGATTAACCGCCAGATGCAAGTGCTACCCGCAAGAAATGCCGATGAAATCAGCAAATTGATGCAACTTTAGCTAAACAGCCATAAAGGCAACATAAGAGGGTTGACGCTGGGCACACTTTTGCCTACATTACGCCGGTCAACCCCATTTAATGCGGTTGATTGTAGTCGCAGTCAATACGGTGAGGTGTCTGAGTGGCTGAAGGAGCACGCCTGGAAAGTGTGTATACGCGTAAGCGTATCGAGGGTTCGAACCCCTCCCTCACCGCCATATTAAGTCGTTACAGCGCAAAGCGCGGTACGGCAGCAGTAAAATCAAACGGCAATTGAAGCAAACCGGGTGTTTTCCCCCGTATTTGTGATTCGGTTGCCGTTTTTTTTATCTCTTTTTTGCTTGCCCGATAATGGTGTTGCGCCACGTTATTTGCCTGCGATTCACTCTATCTGGGTGCGGAATAACCAGATGAATGGCAACGGATAAATACTGCTTGACCATCACGCCGCCTGTCCCTATAGTACCGCCCCGTTGCAGTGCATAGCGCCGCAACGTACGGTGAGGTGTCTGAGTGGCTGAAGGAGCACGCCTGGAAAGTGTGTATACGCGTAAGTGTATCGAGGGTTCGAACCCCTCTCTCACCGCCATATTCGAGCGAAAGGCTCTGACGAAAGTCAGAGCCTTTTTCTTTGGCGTCCAATCAGGCTTTCATGTCGCGATGACCTCTGCTGCTATGATCTGCGGCGACGCCCTTCTCTACTGATGCGATCCCCTAATGGGGAGAATGGCATTAACCGACTGTAAACCACCTGATTACGCCCTTGTTTTTTCGCTTGATAAAGCGCTTCATCGGTCATCTTCATTGCTTTGAGCATCGACATGCCCGGTAAATAGAGCGAAGCACCAATGGAAATGGTGGTCTTTACTTTTCGGCCGTCAGGCAATTCAACATTTAAATTCTCTACCCGTTGGCAAATGCGCTCAGCAACCGTTTTAATAGTTTGCGGATCATGGCTATGGGTAATCACAATGAATTCCTCCCCGCCAAAACGACCCACGAAATCCTCATCCCGAACACTTGAAGTCAATAATTTCCCCACTTCAGTCAATAACAGATCACCCCCATCATGACCATAGGTGTCGTTAACCAATTTGAAGTGGTCAAGATCCAGAATCATTAACCCACAGGCCTGTCGGCTGCTATGGATGGTATTTAATCGATAATCAACACTTGCCCGATTATTTAATTGGGTTAATTTGTCGATATTCGCCCGGTTCTTCATTGCAAAATAGGCGTAAATATAGCGCTCTTTAAAATTCAGAGCATGATAGCAAATAGCCAAACAGAGGGCAGAAATCAACTGATACACCACAATCTGGGTCCATATCAGTGCACTTGGAACAAACAGAAGCGCGGCGAGAACGCGATAAAAAGCGATTAAGATAATGGTGATATAAAAAATACGATTACTTTTTTTCTCCCACACTCTGGAGAGTAAAAGAGGAATAAAAATGATGGTTATTAAGATATTATCTAACGTGACCCAGCCGGTAAAAGCAAAATTGATCACCAATGCAGTCAAGCTACTCAGCCAGCCGCCATAAAAAGTGACCAACACAATCGGGATCAATTCAAAACTGTAGAAGAATGAGCCGGAAATAACCCACTGGTCCTGATTCAGGTAGAGCGAAACCAGTCCTGCGACCAGACCAAATAAAATACGTTTCCAGACCTCTCCATGATAGGAGAAGGCGCTACTTTTACTTAAAGCAAAATAACTAATAGAGAGAGTTGCATAGGTGACACAAACATCCCGATAGAGTGTTGACAGAGATTCTATTTCACTCATGGCGTAGCATCAGTCCTTTGAATTCTCACTGTTGATTTTAACCCACAGTAGCGTGACCGATTGCCCATTAATGTTAAACCATATTTAAGACTGAAATTATTCATCGGAATCCCTGAACATTGAGTGTGGATAATAGCCATAGTTTCTAACCTAAATCTTAGCTGCGAGATAGGCTTTGTTCCTGAATAATTTCATTATGAGATCTGCCAAGATTGTCCGGCAACAAGATATCGCTGAATCCTGAATGTCTCCCTCTACTGCGCCATCATTTTTATCTGGCGGCTTAATATTCATTTTCTGATATTTGGGGGTAAAAGAAAGGGCTAGTAGGGATAATAGTCATTTTTAATATATCCAGCCGAGAAATTCACTGATCTGCAATGGAACTGTTCATTTAACACCCTTTTTAAAAGAGAGAGTTATCCCAATTCTGACAGAGATTGATATACATCTAGATCTCAGTTACCGAATTGGCGTATCGTGGATGTCTGCTACTCGAGACGGACCCTTATTGGCCCGCCATTTATTTTGTCTTTTCTTTATTTGGTTTGCACCTTAGATGAAAACGCACGGAATTAACGGCATTAGGCCGTTCAGCGCGCTTATTGACGCTTGCTGGCGAGAAACCTATACACTTCAACGACTTCTCAAAGATATAATTGCCGGTGTCACGGTCGGTATTATTGCTATTCCGCTGGCGATGGCTTTGGCTATCGCCAGTGGTGTCCCGCCGCAATATGGCTTATATACCTCCGCTATCGCCGGTATTGTTATTGCAGTGAGTGGCGGCTCCCGCTATAGCGTATCCGGCCCGACGGCGGCCTTTGTCGTTATTCTCTATCCGGTGTCGCAGCAATTCGGTTTAGCCGGTTTATTACTGGCGACATTAATATCCGGCCTATTTTTACTCTGCATGGGTTTGGGGCGACTTGGGCGCTTGATTGAATATATTCCACTGTCAGTGACCTTGGGTTTCACTTCTGGGATTGGCATCACCATCGCCACCATGCAAGTGAAGGATTTCTTTGGCTTACACCTGACCGAGGTGCCGGAAAACTATGTCGGCAAAGTCAGCGCACTGGCGCAAGCCATGCCAACCATTAACTTCAGTGATACGTTAATTGCTACCGTCACGCTGCTGGTATTAGTGCTCTGGCCACGACTAAAATTAAAGTTACCGGGTCACTTACCGGCTCTGGTGGCGGGTACTGCCGTGATGGGGCTGCTATCACTCTTTGATCATCAGGTCGCGACCATTGGTTCGCGCTTTGGCTATTTGCTGGCCGATGGCACTCAGGGCCATGGCATTCCCCCTATCCTGCCGCAATTTGTCTTACCCTGGCATCTCCCTGCCGCAAATGGGCAGGATTTTGTTTTGGACTGGGCGACCCTTTCCGCATTGCTGCCAGCGGCCTTTTCGATGGCGATGCTGGGGGCGATTGAGTCGCTATTATGCGCCGTGGTGCTTGATGGTATGACCGGGCAAAAGCATCATTCAAACAACGAGTTAGTGGGTCAGGGATTGGGGAATATGGTCGCGCCATTCTTTGGTGGGATCACCGCAACAGCCGCGATTGCCCGTTCTGCGGCGAATGTCCGCGCAGGAGCCACCTCACCGGTATCAGCCATTGTCCATGCCCTGCTGGTGTTATTGGCCCTATTGGTGCTGGCCCCCATGCTCTCTTATCTGCCGTTGGCGGCAATGGCTTCGCTACTGCTGATTGTGGCTTGGAACATGAGTGAAGCGCATAAGGTCGTTGATCTCCTGCGCCGTGGGCCGAAAGACGACATTATCGTGATGTTGCTCTGCATGAGCTTAACAGTGTTGTTCGATATGGTGATTGCCATCACGGTGGGTATTGTGTTGGCCTCACTGCTATTTATGCGGCGTATTGCACGAATGACGCGGTTAAGTGAGATTCCGGCGGCGGTTGACGAGCAAACACTGATATTGCGGGTGAATGGGCCACTGTTCTTTGCTGCGGCAGAGCGGATATTTAATGAGTTGCTGGGGCGCAGTGAGCATTACCAGACCATTATTCTGCAATGGGATGCCGTACCGGTGCTGGATGCGGGCGGCTTAAATGCGTTTCTGCGCTTCACAGAGGCTCTGAGCGATGAGCAGCAGCTCATCATCACCGACATTCCTTTCCAACCCCTGAAGACGCTGGCAAGAGCTAGAGTGCACCCTATTGAGGGCAAGTTGAGTTTCTACGGCACCCTGCCAGAAGCACTGGCGGCTTTGCAGTCGAAATAGCCGTTAGCGCGATCAAAAAAGGCAGCCTCAATAGCTGCCTTTCAGACTGATGACAAACCCCGATGACTCGATCGGAAACGGTGAGGACAGACGGAAGAGTAAAGCGTCCGCGCCACGGATGGCGCGGTTCGAGCCATCAGGGACGATTTTACGGCGTCTTTACGATCCGCCTGTTCTCTCCGCCACTGGCACTTTGTCAACAACCTCAAAGGCAGCCTCAATAGCTGCCTTTTCAATCAGTCAAACATTCATTCGACTTATAGCTCGATATCCGAAGTCATTGGCGTTGGCTGCAACGTCAAGGACGACGGAGATGAGCTTACTTGCTGGTATCCAGCTCTGGGAAACTCTTCACCAAATCGTCAATGGCTTTCATCTGAACCAAGAATGGCTCCAGCTTAGCTAATGGCAGTGCTGACGGACCGTCACACTTGGCGCTATTCGGTTCCGGATGTGCTTCAATAAACAACCCTGCCAGACCCACCGCCATACCGGCACGGGCCAGCTCAGCCACTTGCGCACGGCGACCACCGGATGCAGAACCAAATGGGTCACGGCATTGCAATGCATGGGTCACGTCGAAAATCACCGGATGACCGCCAGTGGCTTGCACCATGACATTGATGCCCAACATATCAACCACCAAATTGTCATAACCAAAGTTGCTGCCGCGATCGCAAAGAATAACTTGATCGTTGCCCGCTTCTTTGAATTTCTCGACGATGTTGCCCATTTGGCCGGGGCTAACAAACTGAGGTTTTTTCACGTTGATCACCGCGCCAGTACGGGCCATCGCTTCGACTAAATCAGTCTGACGCGCCAAAAATGCCGGTAACTGGATAACATCAACCACTTCAGCAACGGGCTGACACTGGCTTATTTCATGAACATCGGTGATCACTTTCACGCCAAATTGTTGCTTCAGATCTTGGAAAATTCGCATCCCTTCTTCCAAGCCGGGGCCACGGTAAGAGTGAATTGAAGAACGGTTGGCTTTGTCGAACGAGGCTTTAAATACGTAAGGGATGCCCAGTTTTTGGGTCACGGTGACGTAATGCTCGCAGATGCGCATCGCTAGATCGCGTGACTCAAGCACATTCATGCCGCCAAACAGCACGAAAGGCAGGTCGTTCGCTACGTTGATATCGCCAATGCTAACCACTTTCTGTTTCATACTAATACCTTTATAAAGGGTAAATCGAGATTAATAACAGCAGGTTATGTCAACCGCTCATCGCCGTAGAGGCTGGCCGTTATCGGACCGCAGCGACACAACCGCTATCGAAATAAAATCAGTGCAATGTGACCCGCTGTTGCTCGATGGAGTGGATCTGCATTTTTATCATTTCAGCGATCGGGTCTTCCGGGCACTGCTCGACAAAATAGCTTAAATCTGAGATAGCGATATGATTGCAATCCAATTGGGCATAAATCAGGCCACGGTCGCGGATTTCATAGGGGTCATCGGGATCAAATGCCAATACCGCTTCACTGGCACGTAGTGCCAACTCCATCTGCTTCTCTTCCATCAATGCGGCTTTCAGCGTGTCGAGCATTTTACGGACAATAATCGTGTTTTCTGCCTCTTCTAAATCTTCATCTTCCAACTCGGCGCTCAACCCTAAATTACCTTTGATCCACACCTCCAGCATATGCTCGTTCAGTGTTTCGCCGTTCAGCGGGTTAATTAGCCACATCTCTTCGTCTAGCCAATCAGCACGAAGAATTAATTGAGTTGGAAAGATAACGGGCATTAAAGGCAAATTCAGTTGATGGGCGATATAGAGGAAAATCACTCCCAGCGACACCGGGGTTCCCTGCCGCTTATCGAGCACTTTATCCAGCCAAATAGCATCGGAGAGACGATAAACGCCCCCTGCGCCACCAAATTTCCACTGGCGGTAAAACAGATCGATAAGCACTTCTAATTGCTGATCCTGATTAAGATCGGCAGGCATTGCCGCCCGCGCATCATCGACCAGCTGTTGCAGTTGGTTGCGTACATCAGCCAGTGGAAAATCTTGTCGAATCTCCTGGGTAACCAGTAACACCCCATCACACAGGGACGCGTTGTTAAATTCGAAATCAGCAATACTACTCATAAATATCCCATCAGCAGTGGTAACTTAGTTGTTGCCAGTTTGGCAATCAAATACAGGCAACCCAATGCGAGTATAAAAGCAAGCCAGCGACGACTCTGGCTGCGGGTGCGCTTACCTAATGCGACATAGCCAAGCAGGATATAGATAATAACGCCAAACAGCTTTTCAGTCAGCCATGTTCCTTGCGGACTGAAAGGGTAAAATCCAGTGATAAAAATCAGCACAATGCCGCTGACAAATAACAGCGTATCATTGATATGCGGGGTTATTTTCACCCAGCGTTTGTCCATCATAGCTGAACCGCGACATTTCCAGAAGAAACGTAATACAAACAGCGTAATGCTGATAACCACTGTCAGCAAATGCAAATACTTCATGGCGATATAATCGACCCACATGACTCTTGCTTCCTTTTTTATACAGAACGGGAATTTTCTTAATTACGCGCCCCATTGCCCCAAAGTAACACGATCATTATTACCATAATCTTTATGGGTAATTACAGCACTAAAACCCGCTTTTTTAAGGTGTTTTTGGACTGCCTGCGCCTGCTGCCAGCCATGCTCTAACATTAACCAGCCGCCTGCCTCCAGATAAGCCGGTGCCTGACGGATAATTTCAGCCAGATCGGCCATCCCTTCATCCTCGGCCACCAGCGCACTCTGCGGCTCATAGCGGACATCCCCTTGATTGAGATGAAGATCATTGGCATCAATATAGGGAGGATTGCTGGCGATCAGTATGAATTTGCCGCTCACCGATTGAAACCAGCTACTTTGCAGAAAATCAACATTCTCTATCGCAAGCTTTTCTGCGTTATGACGCGCTAGCGCAACCGCATCCGCTTTAATGTCTACGCCCATCACCGCACAATCTGGCCGTTCGCTGGCCAAGGCCAAGGCGATGGCCCCCGTACCGGTACCTAAATCCAGAATATGGCAAGGGGTGGAGGGCAAATGCACCAACGCCTGCTCGACCAAGCATTCAGTGTCTGGCCGGGGGATCAGGGTGGCGGGGGAAACACTCAGTGGCAGTGACCAGAACTCTCGCTCACCCACCAGATAGGCAATTGGCTCACCCTGCTCACGACGAATAGCCAGTGGCTCTAACACCGCTAACTGTTCGGGAGACAATGGGGTTTCGCCGAAAGCCAATAAATAGGTCCGCGCGCGCCCAGTCACAAAGCTCAACAGAATCTCAGCATCGCGCTTCGGGCTGTCACTTTGGCTAAAACGGGCTGCCGCTAACGACAGCCACTGTTGGTAATCCATTAATCTTGCTCAGATAGTGCGGAGAGTTGGTCAGCCTGATACTCCTGCACGATCGGCTGGATCAACATATCCAGTTTACCTTCCATCACTTCATCCAGACGATACAGTGTCAGGTTGATGCGATGATCTGTTACGCGCCCCTGCGGGAAGTTATAGGTGCGGTTGCGATCAGAGCGGTCGCCTGTACCCAGCAAGTTGCGGCGCTCAGAAGCTTCCGCCAGTTGGCGTTTTTGCATTTCGGCAGCACGAATACGTGCGCCCAAGACGGACATCGCCTTGGCTTTGTTTTTGTGTTGCGAACGCTCGTCCTGACACTCCACCACCAGCCCCGTAGGAATGTGGGTAATACGGATTGCCGAGTCCGTGGTGTTAACGTGCTGCCCGCCCGCCCCTGAAGAGCGGAAAGTATCAATACGCAAATCACCGGCGTTGATCTCCGGCATTTCAGCTTCAGGAATGGCAGGCATCACCGCGACAGTACAGGCCGAGGTATGAATGCGCCCCTGTGATTCGGTTTCAGGGACACGTTGCACACGGTGACCGCCTGACTCGAATTTCAGTTGCCCAAAAGCACCCTCGCCGGAAACCTTGGCAATCACCTCTTTATAGCCGCCGTGCTCACCTTCGCTGGCGCTCATAATCTCAACTTTCCAGCGGCGAGCTTCGGCATAACGGCTGTACATACGGAACATGTCACCCGCAAAAATAGCGGCTTCGTCGCCACCCGTCCCAGCACGGATCTCCAGAAAACAGTCGCGCTCATCATCAGGGTCTTTCGGCAACAGCAACAGTTGCAACTGCTGTTCCAGCTCTTCACTGCGCGCTTTGGCCTCTTTCAACTCTTCCTGTGCCATTTCACGCATTTCGAGATCGTCCAGCATCATTTCTGCGGCTTCAATATCATCCTGCGTACTGCGCCACTCTTTAAAACAGTTTGTGACGTCAGTCAATTGTGCATACTCACGCGATAACGCGCGGAAACGGTCTTGATCGGCAATCACGCTGGCATCGCCAAGGTACGCCAACACTTCTTCATGGCGCTCTTGTAACGCTTCCAGTTTGGCAACAATAGAAGACTTCATCCGTGGTTTTAAACCCTGTAATTAGAGGAAACTAGTGCTGATCCAGCCCAAGGCTGTCGCGTAATAATTGCAACCGCTCCATATCGCCATCGCTGGCAGCTTGCTGGAGGGATTTGGTGGGCGCATGAATCAAGCGGTTGGTGAGCTTATAGGCCAGTTCATTCACCACCTGCTCGATATCAGCACCCTGCTCAATGGCGGCTAATGCTTTAGCGGTCATCTCGCTGCGCACCTGTTCGGCCTGAGAGCGGTAATCACGAATGGTTTCCACCGCCCCCTGTGCACGCAGCCAGGTCATAAAATTCATGCTTTCCTGTTGTACTATCGACTCGGCCTGAACTGCGGCGGCCTGACGCTGCGCCATATTGTGCTGAATAATCGCTTGTAAATCATCAACACTGTATAAATAGGCGTTGGACAGTTTACCCACTTCAGGCTCGATATCGCGCGGCACCGCAATATCGACAAACAGCATTGGCTGATTGCGGCGGCTTTTAAGTGCCCGCTCGACCATCCCTTTACCAATAATCGGCAGCGGGCTGGCGGTTGAGCTGATAATGATGTCAGCATCGGCCAGACGCGCGTCAATTTCTGGTAGGGTGATGACTTCCGCGCCCACTTCCGTCGCGAGCGCTTGTGCGCGTTCGCGGGTACGGTTCGCGATAATCATATGTTTGACTTGATGTTCACGCAGATGACGGGCCACCAGCTCAATGGTTTCACCGGCACCGACCAGCAACACATTCAGTTCTGACAGTGACTCAAATATCTGCCGCGCCAAGGTACAGGCGGCAAACGCCACCGAAACGGCGCTAGCACCAATCTCAGTTTCGGTGCGAACTCGCTTCGCTACCGAGAAGGATTTCTGGAACAACCGCTCCAACTCGCCAGACAGCGATTGGCCGCGCTGAGACTCAGCAAAGGCTTTTTTCACCTGCCCCAGAATTTGTGGCTCCCCTAATACCAGGGAGTCCAGCCCACTCGCAACGCGCATCAGATGACTGACGGCGTCATTGCCATGATGCCAGTACAGGCTTTTTTTCACTTCGTCTGGGCTGAGTTTATGATAGCTACACAGCCAGGCAATGAGTTGTTCGTGCAGATTTTCTTGCTGTTCGACGCTGAGGTACAGCTCCGTTCGGTTGCACGTAGACAATACGACACCGCCCTGCACCAACGGCTGTTGGAGCAAGCTAGCAAGTGCCTGATCGATCGATTCCGGTGAAAATGTCACCCGTTCACGTAACGATACAGGAGCGGTTTTGTGGTTAATGCCTAATGCAAGCAGAGTCATGGGAACGGCTTCGAGTAATACTGGTGTTAGTATGGATTCTCGTCTGAACCGCATTCTACTTGATGCGCGAGATCAATAAAAGGCGCAGTGCATCATCCTAAGTATTATCCCAACTTATGCTCAGAATTTGATTATATGCTGTACAACATAGAACAAGATATTGACGCTCCGCCCTTTGGCCGTTAGCGTGAGCAGCAATATTGCCTGTTTGCGGCACATCATCAGGATCTGCTTTACACTATATTTCTATTGCTCTATCAAAACATTGCTCTATCAAAAATAGCGTGTTTCACCCAAAATATAGTGCTCCAGCAGAAACGTGCCGCCAGTGCAAACCCTGCGACCGATAGGATTTATACTCATATGCCTCAGCGCAAAATCAGTTTTTATCGTCTACTGCCTTTAGCTACCCTGCTGCTAGCCGCCTGTAGCACGACGCCTACCAGTGGCCCAGCGACCAGCCCGACATCACCACAATGGCGTCAGCATGAGCAACAGTTACAGCAACTCAGCCAATTCCAGACCCGTGGTGCATTCGCGTATATCTCCGAAAAACAAAAAGTCTATGCCCGCTTCTTCTGGCAACAAACCGCGCCAGAGCGCTACCGCCTGCTGCTGACCAACCCATTGGGGAGCACTGAGCTAGAGTTGCTGGTGCAACCGGGTGTGACTCAGTTGACGGATAATCAGGGCAAACGCCACGTCAGCGACAATCCACAAGAGATGATTCAGAAATTGACCGGCATGGCGATTCCATTGGATAGCTTGCGTCAATGGATTCTGGGCTTACCGGGAGACACCACCGATTTCACCCTCGATGACAAGTACCGCCTGAAACAACTGACTTACACGCAAGCGGGTATCACGTGGACGGTGGATTATCAGGAGTACAATACTCAGGTGACACCAGCACTGCCTAGCCGCATGGAATTGAGCCAAGGTGGGCAACGTATCAAACTGAAAATGGATAATTGGACTGCCAAATAACATGGTTAGCGTAAACCCACAGGTGTGGCCGTCACCGGCAAAACTGAACCTGTTTCTTTATATCACTGGGCAGCGGGCAGATGGCTATCATCAACTACAAACGCTGTTCCAGTTTCTTGATTATGGCGACGAACTGACGATTGTACCGCGCGATGACGACCAAATTTGCTTATTGACGCCGATCGCGGGCGTGGAGAACGAGCAGAACTTGATCGTCCGAGCCGCACGATTGCTGCAAAAACAGCACGGGGCGACAAAAACAGCACGGGGCGCGGATATCAGTATCGAAAAACGTTTGCCGATGGGTGGTGGATTGGGCGGCGGCTCTTCCAATGCGGCAACCGTGTTAGTCGCGCTCAATGCGCTGTGGCAATGTGGCTTATCTGATGACGAATTAGCCACTTTGGGGCTGACATTGGGTGCCGATGTGCCGGTATTTGTACGCGGACATGCCGCTTTTGCCGAAGGAATTGGTGAGATATTGCAGCCCGCGACACCTGCGGAGAAGTGGTATTTGGTCGCGCACCCCGGTGTAAGCATCCCAACACCCATTATTTTTTCCGATCCTGAATTAAAAAGAAATACGCCAGTTCGCCCACTGGCGGCGCTTTTAAGCACTCCTTACGCAAATGATTGCGAACCGATCGCAAGAAAACGTTTTCGCGAGGTTGAACAGGCTCTTTCATGGCTGTTAGAATACGCACCGTCACGCCTGACCGGAACAGGTGCTTGTGTGTTTGCAGAATTCGACACAGAGTCATCAGCTCGGCAGGTGTTAAGTATTGCCCCGGAGTGGTTGCACGGTTTTGTCGCTCGTGGTGTGAATGTTTCGCCACTGCATCGTGTCCGCTCTGGAAAATTAGAAAGCAGTGAGCACAGATAACGATTTACAGCGTTATGTAAGGTCGATGTAATGGCCCCACTGACCTTGGGTTCTGAAAATACCTGTCTCACTTGATTGAAAGCCGGTTCATAATGCTGTTTGTACCGGATAGATTTCAAAATGCAGAAAGGCGGCACGCGAGAGCAGCCAACCCCCCTGCAACTTGAAAGATGATGGTTATCACTGTGTTTTGGCTTTAAATACCCGTATGTATATTGCAATCAGTATGAATAATCGCCCCTGATTACTGATCTGACAATATCTTCTCTGGACGCATGCCTGAGGTTCTTCTCGTGCCTGATATGAAGCTTTTTGCTGGTAACGCCACCCCGGAACTAGCACAACGTATTGCCAACCGTTTGTACACCAGTCTTGGTGACGCCGCTGTAGGTCGTTTTAGCGACGGCGAAGTGAGCGTGCAAATCAACGAAAATGTACGCGGTGGTGATATTTTCATCATCCAGTCCACCTGCGCACCCACGAACGATAACCTGATGGAACTGGTTGTCATGGTTGATGCCCTGCGTCGCGCCTCCGCAGGACGTATTACTGCTGTTATTCCTTACTTCGGTTACGCTCGTCAGGATCGCCGTGTGCGCTCCGCCCGTGTACCGATCACTGCCAAAGTTGTTGCGGATTTCCTCTCCAGTGTTGGGGTTGACCGTGTTTTGACAGTGGACCTTCATGCTGAACAGATCCAAGGCTTCTTTGATGTTCCGGTTGATAACGTATTTGGTAGCCCAATTCTGCTGGAAGATATGTTGCAGCAAAATCTGGAAAACCCAATTGTTGTCTCTCCAGATATCGGCGGTGTTGTCCGTGCCAGAGCCATTGCAAAACTGCTGAACGATACTGATATGGCGATTATCGACAAACGCCGTCCGCGCGCTAACGTCTCCCAAGTGATGCATATCATTGGTGATGTTGCGGGCCGTGACTGTGTGTTGGTTGACGATATGATCGATACCGGTGGCACATTGTGCAAAGCGGCAGAAGCCTTGAAAGAACGTGGTGCTAAGCGTGTTTTTGCTTACGCAACTCACCCGATCTTCTCTGGCAATGCGGTTGAGAACATCAAACACTCCGTTATCGACGAAGTGATTGTGTGTGACACCATTCCGCTATCTGCTGAAATCAAGGCATTGAAAAATGTGCGTACTCTGACGCTGTCTGGCATGTTGGCTGAAGCCATCCGCCGTATCAGCAATGAAGAGTCGATCTCTGCGATGTTTGAGCATTAATCAGCATTAGGTTATGAATATTCCTGCGGTGCTGTTTGGCCGCAGTTAGCCGCAAGGTTATGACCGTGATGCGCCGTTTGGCGGGCATTACGCGAAATCTTTGTAGTGGAATGATGTTGTAGCGGAATGTTTGTAGCTCGTTGATATAATGCAATATATGAACTGATGCAGATAAAGAAAAACCCGTTGAAGCAGATGCGACAACGGGTTTTCTACTCTTGCTCTATGCTTCCTTGACCAATGGATTTTTGAGCCGTCATTTACCCCTCCTGCACATCAGCTCAATTAAAAACTGAGAAGACAGGTTTTCTATTGGCTACTGCTATATTGGTTACGCTACCTATAAGTGCCGCAACTCAACATAGGGATAGCGGGTTTATAGCTGAATTGTTTTAAAACTGAATTATTTTAAAACTCATCGCTATGAGTGACGTTGATTACGATTACAACGTTTATCAAAGTGCTTAACCCACCAATAGCGGTCAGCAACTTCTTCACGGCCACCAATACGGGCACCCACCAACCACAACAATGCGCCCACAAAGATACTCATGACAGCACCATGGGCAAAGAATTGTGGTAAGCCGAGTTGAGTCACTTCAGTCAGGATGGAATAACCTACGCCACCTACCATAGTCACCAAACCCAATCCCATCAGCACATTACCTAGCCTTGCAGCGCTTTTACGTTTCATATGCCACCTCCACTTCGGGTTGCCGATAAATAATCACTCAGCTGAGCCGTTAAACTGCTTGCTTAATGCGATTATTCATGTCCATTTGATTACTTAGTATAGTCAGGCTGGTGAGGAAGGTATTGCGCTTGCGATCACAACTGGCAAATATAATCCAACAAATCTTTACACTTTCCAGACATTTAGCACCGAAATTGAATTATACACGTGAGTTATTATTCATATTGTGAATTATTGTCATCAATTTGCAGAGCCAATTAAAACACGTCTGCATCTTCACATTAACGATATATAGCCAAAAAATGGGGTATTGCCGCTCAATAGTCCCTCCCCCTGCCCATTCAAGTATCCACGATATCAACCTGAGTTTTGTCATTACGCGCCATGACAGGTAAACTGTGGCCCTTAAATTCCTTTCGTAATAGCGAATGACGACGTGAGCAGTATTAAATTAATCGTTGGGCTGGCAAATCCGGGCGCTGAATATGCCCAAACCCGCCATAACGCGGGTGCCTGGTATGTAGATTTATTAGCCGAGCGCCATAACCAATCACTGAAAGAAGAAGCTAAATTCTTCGGTTATACCGCACGGTTAAATCTGGCAGGTCAGGATGTTCGCTTGCTGGTGCCCTCTACATTTATGAATCTCAGTGGCAAAGCCGTCGTGGCAATGGCAGGGTTTTACCGTATCCTGCCTGAAGAGATCTTAGTCGCGCACGATGAGCTGGATATCCCACCGGGCGTGGCAAAATTGAAATTAGGCGGTGGCAACGGCGGTCATAACGGCCTGAAAGATATTCAGAGCAAGCTGGGCAATAACCCAAACTTCTATCGTTTGCGCATTGGTATTGGTCATCCAGGTGATAAAAGCAAAGTTGTCGGCTTTGTTCTGGGTAAGCCCCCCACAAGCGAACAAACATTAATAGATGATGCCATTGACGAATCCATCCGCTGCACTGAAGTGCTGATGACTGAGGGTATTACCAAGGCAATGAATCGCCTGCACTCTTTCAAGGCTGGCGTATAAAAGCTTGCCAGCTCCCCTGCGGATTCGTATCAGCGGGGGAGTTAATCTTTCGCTTTACTCATTTTTGTTGCACAAGGCATTGATCCCCTGCTGCCCTTCGGCCGTCAATACCACACCCGAGGTGATCACCCTCACCCGCCCAAGAAAGTTATTGCTTTTGCCATCATATTCATCAGCTATATCGCTGAGTTTATCGGTACAAAAAAGGGCATCCCATGCGGTTGCTTTTCTCTTATTTTCTGACAACTCATGGCTGCGCTCGAATTTGTCGGTTGTCGCAGTGAAGGTCAGTTGAATACTATCAAAATCCTCATAAAGTCTGTTTTTCTTGTAGCCCACATACCTTACGCTTTGGCCCGACTGTTTCTCTATTTCCACGCCATATTGATCAATCAATTGCGCAAAGGTGGGTCCAGCAGGCTCAATATCTGCCGTTAAAAACCGCATTCCCACAACACCGACCATCCCCCCGAGTAAAATTACTATTAACCACTTATAGATGCTCATTTCCATTGGGATAATCCAAACTCAATATGCAGATCGTCATCATTAGTTATCGGACATTTGCCAGAAAACTTCAGATGACAGAAACGTGATCTCAGACACAGAGTTAGAAAAATCAATCACCTATCAGCCATTACAGTGAAATCGCCACCCGCAACGAAACAGCATGATCGAGATAAATCATCATTATGTGTATAATGGCGGCATAAATTTTGATTACATCAATCTGTTAACCCTAACAGGTTGATTTTTAAGTTATTTAAGGTGATATAAAACATGGGATTCAAATGCGGTATTGTGGGCCTGCCTAACGTCGGTAAATCCACCCTGTTCAACGCGTTGACACAAGCGGGCATCGAAGCAGCTAACTTCCCGTTCTGCACCATTGAACCCAACACGGGTGTGGTGCCAATGCCGGACCCGCGTCTGGATCAACTGGCCGAGATTGTTAAACCGCAACGTATCTTGCCAACGACCATGGAATTTGTTGATATCGCGGGCCTGGTTAAAGGGGCATCGAAAGGCGAAGGTCTGGGTAACCAGTTCCTGACCAATATCCGTGAGACCGAAGCGATTGGTCACGTCGTGCGTTGTTTTGAGAATGACAACATTATCCACGTCGCAGGGAAGGTTGATCCGGCTGATGATATTGACACCATCAATACTGAGCTGGCACTTTCTGATTTGGAAGCTTGCGAACGCGCCATCCATCGAGTTCAGAAGAAAGCCAAAGGCGGCGATAAAGACGCTAAAGCTGAACTGGAAGCACTGGAAAAATGTCTGCCACATTTAGAGAATGCGGGCATGTTACGTGCATTGAAGAGTCTGACCGAAGAAGATAAAGCCGCGATCCGTTATTTGAGCTTCCTGACGCTGAAACCGACCATGTACATTGCCAACGTCAATGAAGATGGCTTCGAAAACAACCCCTATCTGGATCAAGTGCGCGCCATTGCGGCAGCAGAAGGTTCTGTTGTAGTGGCTGTTTGCGCCGCTGTTGAGTCTGACATTGCTGAACTGGAAGATGCAGACCGCGCTGAGTTTATGGCTGAATTGGGTATTGAAGAGCCGGGTCTGAACCGTGTTATCCGTGCGGGTTATGAACTGCTGAATCTGCAAACCTACTTCACTGCGGGTGTCAAAGAAGTCCGCGCATGGACCATCCCTGTGGGGGCAACCGCGCCACAAGCCGCCGGTAAAATCCATACCGACTTCGAAAAAGGCTTTATCCGTGCTCAAACTATCGCCTTTGATGATTTCATCACCTATAAAGGTGAACAAGGCGCGAAAGAAGCCGGGAAAATGCGTTCAGAAGGTAAAGACTACATCGTAAAAGATGGCGACGTGATGAACTTCTTGTTCAACGTCTAAATAAAATTTGTTGTCTTATGAGGTTTCACTGAATCTCATAAAACTGACAAACACCATAAAATCCACGCACTTGCGTGGATTTTTGATTAATATAAGTGACCAAATAATAATCAGAACTTATTTTATGTTGTCGGAATGCAAATAATTGATTCTATATTTCTGTTTTTGAAAGATTCTTTCCGAAGAATTGATCTAATTTCCCCATGGCTTGATTCACATATTCCGGCTTCCAATAGGTTTCAATATGGGTTGCGCCCTCAATCAGAAATAACTCTTTGTCTTTCGCAGCAGTGGCACCTTTAAAGGCTTTCTCAGTCATATAAAGGGAGTCGGCTTTGCTACCGGCTATCATCAGTAACGGCTTATTAATCAAATCCATATTGCTTGCCGCATCAAATCTCATTAAGTCGAGCAGACTACTGGCGGTGTATCTGAAGGTCGAGTTAGGGTGAGCGTGAGTCTTGCCGTAATACTCAAAACCCTGCCGATAGAGGTCAAACGGCAGTTTGGCAATTTGTTCGTCTGTCAGTTTGGCATCTCCTAGATAAATAACCTCGCCACCAGCCGCTTCCTGTGCTCGTGCATCCGAGGCTTGTTTTAAACGCTCTTGTATCGTAGAAAGCTGCGAATCCTGATAGCCGTTGCGTCTAACCAAGCCTGAGTCAAACATGCTCAGTGTCGCAATGGCACTGAAACGTTTATCTGTTTGCGCTGCTTTTAACGAGTAGCCACCGCCGCCACAAATACCCAGTAATCCTAAACGGGCAGTGTCTACGCCGGGATATTGGCTAATGAAATCTGCCATGCCATGAATATCTTCAATGCGGTAAGCCGGTTTATCCACATTACGAGGTAAACCCCCACTCGCCCCCTGATATGCCGCATCCGCAGTCACAGTAATGTAGCCTTGTTCAGCCAGACGCTGGGCATATAGACCCGCGACCTGCTCTTTTACCCCTCCATTGGGGTGTGCCACCACCACTGCCGGATATTTTTTGGCGGGATCATAATTTGCCAGCGTATAAACGTTAGCAGAAATATCCAGCCCATTCAGCTTATAGGTGACCGGATGAATATTGACTTTGCCTTTCACATTTTCAGTAATCGCGTCGTCATAAGCTAAGGTAAATGGATTTAATTTATAATCTGCTGCCATTGCGCCCCCTGATGAAAATGTGATCACTGCCGCTAGCAAGCTTGATTTAAAAATCGGTGACGTTTTAAAAGTCGATGCACTTTTTAAAACCGATATCGCTTTGCAAACGTTATGTTTCATTTAAAAAACCTCCAGATATTCAAATAAACACGTATTACCCCGTCACTCACTTGGGTATTTTTTGAGTAGGGATAGGCTGGCAGGTAGTCTAAGGGGGTCATGCTGACATCAACGTGACTGCCAGATAACATGTTTGTCAGTGACATAAAGACTTTTCTGACAAAAATGTCAGGAAAATGTCAGCTTGGTGTTAGTCATGAAGCGCTAAGATAGGTGAAATGAGATTTTTATTATCCTGACCGACAAAGGGAGAGAGAAACATGCGGCTACTATTGGTCGAAGATGAGGAGAAAACATCCTCCTATATTCATCGCGCACTGACCGAGCAGGGTTTCACTGTCGATATCGCGGCCACTGGCACGGATGGATTGTATCTGGCCCTTGAGTATGATTACGACACGATTGTGCTGGATGTCATGTTGCCCGGCATGGATGGTTACCGTGTTCTGAAAGGTCTACGCGCCAGTAAGCAAACCCCCGTGCTGATGTTGTCTGCCCGAGGTTCAGTTGATGAACGCGTCAAGGGTTTGCGTCATGGCGCAGATGATTATCTGCCGAAACCTTTCTCGCTCATTGAGCTGATTGCCCGCATACAGGCATTGTTGCGGCGACGTCCCAGCGACGGCGCGGATGTGACACAATTGCACATTAACGATCTGCATCTCGACCTACTGGCGAGACGTGTCACTCGAGGGGGGGAGCGCCTCGAACTCACAGCAAAAGAGTTTGCTCTGTTAAGTTTATTAGCCCGACATCAGGGCGAGATCCTGTCAAAAATGATGATTGCAGAACAGGTCTGGGACATGAACTTTGACAGCGATGCTAATGTCGTCGAGGTCGCAATAAAGCGCCTGCGGGCGAAAATTGATGCGCCCTACTCGCTCAAACTGTTACATACAGTGCGAGGCATGGGGTATGTCCTCGAAACTCGGCCCGAACAACAGGCCAAATAAAGGACGACGTTATGATTAAAAGTTCCATTTCAGGGCGACTGGCGCTGATGTTTGCCCTTGCTGCTGTGTTGATAATCTCAGCCGTCGGTCTTGTGCTGAGAAGCTCCCTACATGAATCATTACAAAAACAGATGCATAACGAATTACGGTTCAGGGAGTCGCTGATGACACCGTGGATTCTCTCTCGCACCACGCTGGATGGCTGGCAAACACTGGCCAGCAAATTTGCCGATTTAGCCACCACTGAAGGGGGTCGAGTACAGTACTGGATTCTCAGTGATGACCCCCGACTTCGGATAGGGGGGCCGCCGCCAAGCGGTGTCAATTGGGCGTCACTGCGCAGTGGATTCAGCAAAGTTTCTGGCTCAACAGAGGCGTCATGCTCTCTCTTTCTGCTGATGTCGGAGATTCCTGCCAAAGGTGAGCGTCCTGCGCTGCGCTATGTTGTTGCTATCGATTCCACGCCCTATATGGGCACCCTGAATGAATTTACCCGCACATTGATTGTGATTACCGCAATTGGCGTCTTATTGGTGGCCCTGTTGGGGTTCGTGATTGCCAGAATAGGCATGCGCCCTGTTAACAAACTCAGTGATCAGGCGCACCGACTTGCTCCGGGAAATCACGGGCAGCGTCTGGAGACTTCAACACTGCCAGATGAACTGCAAAAGCTGGCCGTCGCATTCAACGGCGTACTCGAACGGCAGGAAATCGCCTGGCGACAACTTGAAAGTTTTAATGCTGATGTGGCACATGAACTGAGAACCCCACTGACCAATCTGATGGGCCAAACACAACTCGGTCTGTCACGTCAACGCGAAACGCATGAACTCAAGGAGTTACTTGAGTCCAATTTGGAAGAGCTTGAGCGCATGACCTCTATCGTCAACGATATGTTATTTCTTTCTCATGCTCAGGCCGGGGAGCATGCCACCCAATTAACCGAAGTTTCTCTTCGTGCAGAGGCGTACAAAACCACAGAATACGTCGAACCTTCATTTGCCGAAAAAAACTTGTCTATTCATGTCGAAGGGGATATCACCGCGCGTATTGATCGGCGACTATTCCACCGTTCGTTGGCTAACCTACTGGAGAATAGCGCCCGACACGCGGTTCCCGGCACCACCGTCACCGTGAAGATTGCACACGAAGATAATCTGGCGTCCATTGCCGTCGCCAATGTCGGCGAACCTATTGCGGCTGAGCATCTAAAACGACTCTTTGAGCGTTTTTATCGTGTGGATTCAGCACGTTCACACAGTGCCACACATCATGGACTGGGGCTTTCCATCGTCAGAGCCGTGGCAATAATGCATCGGGGAGAGGTATTTGCCAGTAGCCAAAATGGAGTCAATACCTTTGGTCTGACCCTCGCAGTAAGCAGTGCCCCAGCTGATAAAAAGTCTTTTTAATCAAGGTAATTTAGCCCGTTACTCTGACAGAGTTGTCAGGTCGCGGTCAGCCTAGTGACATGAAGCATCCGGTAAAATCACGTTATCGTCACCGAACGACTCCCCATTTTTAATGGTGTCGATAACAAAGGAAATGGATGATGAAAAAAAAGATTCAGCAATGTCTGCTTTGTACCGCCCTAACATTTTTCGGTTCGATTGCCACCGTTGCTCACGCACAGGACGCCACGAAAAATCAGGCAGAGAAGCCGTCACGGGCGCAACAATTAATGGGTGATATTGCCCCCAAAATGGCGCAACTCACAGACGATGTCCTGTACGCCGATATCTGGGAGAGGCCACAGCTCTCAAAACGTGACCGGAGTCTGGTGACCGTTAGCGCACTAATTGCAATGGATCGCCCCGACCAGTTGCGCTCTCATCTGCGTTTGGCACGCCAAAACGGTGTCACTGAAGAAGAGTTGGTCGAAACCATCACCCAGCTTGCCTTCTATTCAGGATGGCCAACCGCAGTCACAGCAATATCCATCGCAAAAGAGGTCTTTAAAGAAGGGAAATAGTTTTATCTTCAATGGATTAATTGGAATTTCTCGCCTTAAAGGATTGAATCGATATGAAAATGACCCTTATTACACTGGCTGCACTTTTACTGACCAGTACGCACACCGTTGCCGCAACACAGGGGGCGGTGACAGTCAGTTCAGCAGGATCGCAACCCACAACTATGGGTGCAGTAGAGTACTTTACTGGCACGGCAAAAGTTGACTCCCGCTTTAAAGGCACCGCCCCAGCCCGAATCTCTGGAGGGACAGTCTCATTTGACGCGGGAGCACGGACAGCATGGCACACACATCCCCTTGGACAGACACTCATTGTCTCTTCCGGTACAGGTTGGGTACAGGAATGGGAGGGGGCAGCCCAACAAATCAAAACCGGTGATGTCGTCTGGATTCCGCCGGGTGTCAAACACTGGCATGGTGCATCCGCAAAGCAGCCGCTGGTGCACATTGCTATCTCAGAAACACTTGAGGGTAACACTGTGACGTGGATGGAAAAAGTCACGGACGACCAATATCCACAGTGATAAATAAGAGGAACAGACATTGAAAACCTTACTCAAAACATTTACCGCCTGTATGTTGATGGGTGGGCTGATTCCGCAATCTGCATTCGCTGAGCCGACAAAACCCTTAGTGATTCAGTCTCAGGGAAGCTTTGCCGCAGGTGGGGCGATCATGACGGCACCGGGTCAGTTTGATCCGAAAAAGCCACTGGACTCCGCTGGCCAGAGTTATCATGGTGATCACGCCGCTGTGTTTTATCAGATCCCTGAGAACCCTCACAAATATCCTATTGTGATGTTACACGGTGCGGGGCAGTCTTCCCGGACATGGGAAAGCACGCCGGATGGGCGCGAGGGTTTTCAGAATATCTTCCTGCGCCGTGGCTTCTCAACCTATTTGGTCGATCAACCCCGTCGGGGCAATGCCGGACGCAGCATGGTAGAAGGCACGATCAAGCCCGTTGGCGATGAGCAATTATGGTTTAATCAGTTCCGTCTGGGGGTCTGGCCTGATTTCTTTGATGGTGTTCAGTTCTCCCATGATAAAGAGGCGTTAAACCAGTACTACCGTCAGATGACTCCCAATACTGGCCCTTTTGATATTAATGTGATTTCAGATGCCCTGTCAGCCGTAGTGGATAAATCTGGCCCGGCTATTTTATTTACTCACTCTCAGGGTGGCGGCCCGGGCTGGTTTACTGCGATGAAGAACGCCAAGGTCAAAGGGATTGTCGCGTTTGAACCCGGCAGCAGCTTTGTCTTTCCTGAAGGCGAGGTTCCCCCTCCAACAAAGAACGCTTTTGATACCGTCAAAGGAGAGTCGGTGCCCTTGGGTCAGTTTATGGCACTGACTAAAATCCCGGTCCTGATTATTTACGGTGACAATATTCCCGATAAACCGAGCGCTTTGCCTGCACAAGATAGCTGGCGCGCCCGACTGGCTGTGGCGCGTCAATGGCGGGATGTGGTGAATAAGCATGGCGGAGACGTGACGGTGATCCATCTGCCGGAAATTGGCATCAAAGGGAACACTCACTTCCCGTTCTCAGATCTGAATAATATCGACATCGCCGATCAGGTATCGACATTCCTGAAAGAGAAAAACCTCCAATAAATAGGCACATAGCGCCACGTACTCACCATTAATGCAACAACGGACAAGGGTGGCGACGATTTGGAGAGCATAAATCGCTGCCCGCCAGGTCGTCATAGTCCCGCTCTATTTATTAACTCAATTCATAAAGCTATGCGGAATCTAGTCCCTAATCTTATGGCCACACTTGCACTATCCTTTTGGTAGCTAACACATGACACAGGAGATCACGATGAACACGGTGACATTAAATAACGGCATTCAGATGCCGTTACTGGGCTTTGGCGTTTTTCAGATGACGGACCCCTCCGAGTGTGAGCGGGCAGTGATTGATGCTATTGATGTGGGATACCGTCTAATTGATACAGCGGCCTCTTATCAGAATGAAACACAAGTGGGTAATGCATTAAAGCAGAGCGGCATTGCACGAAATGAACTCTTTGTTACCACCAAACTCTGGTTACAGGACACTCACTATGAAGGCGCAAAAGCACAATTTGAGCGCTCGCTTAACCGTCTACAGCTTGATTACGTTGATCTTTATTTGATTCATCAGCCCTATGGCGATGTTCATGGCGCATGGCGTGCCATGGAAGAGTTATATCAGGCGGGGAAAATCCGGGCGATTGGTGTCAGCAATTTTCATCCTGATCGCCTCGCAGACCTGATGGCCTTTAACAAAATCATACCAGCAGTGAATCAAATTGAGGTCAACCCCTTTAACCAGCAACTGCATGCGGTACCGTGGATGCAAAGTCGCACCATCCAGCCCGAAGCTTGGGCACCCTTTGCTGAGGGGCGCAATGGATTGTTCCAGAATCCACTGCTCACGGCCATTGGTGAGAAGTATGGCAAAAGTGTGGGTCAGGTTGTTCTGCGCTGGATTTATCAACGTGGCATTGTTTCGCTGGCCAAATCCGTTCGCAAAGAGCGCATGACGGAAAATATCAATGTGTTGGATTTTGAACTTAACGCCGAAGAGATGACGCGGATCGCCGCTATGGACACCGCCACCAGTGCCTTCTTCTCTCACCGTGATCCGGCGATGGTTGAGTGGCTGACTCATCGTAAGCTCGATGTTTAATGAATAGCCGCCCTGAGCATATTTATCTGGCGGTTGAAAACGGATGTTATTGATTTACTGCACTGACATCAGCGGCTGGCAGCCCTTGCCAGCCCATCTCATTAGCCACACCCCATGGTAGATTTTGACGCTAATCATTCAAATGTTAATATAGAGCAAAGAGGGAACTAAACTTCACGATAAGAAAGGAAATTTTTTGAACACTGAAAGCAGAATAGGGTTGTGGCCAAGGTTAGCTTTATATGCAATGGCAATTTTGCTATTAGCGGGATGCTCAAGCAAAACAAATCGTGACTATGCCACCCTGCCCAAAGGCAGTTACAACGATAAAACCTACACAGTCCAACGCGGTGATACACTCTATTTTATCGCCTGGATCAGTGACTCTGAAGTCAGTGACCTTGCCCGCATCAACAAAATTCGCCCCCCCTATCAGCTCGAAATTGGGCAAAAGATCCATCTTGGCAGCGCCACAACCTCGAGTCGTCAAGCATCGGGTAAGCGCAAATCCTCAAGCACAGCCATCGTCAACTCGACACCACCACCCGGCGCTAATCGTTGCTGGCGTTGGCCAACCAGCGGCCAAATCATATCGAAATACTCCACTGCCGATGGCGGTAATAAGGGTATCGATATTGCGGGTAAACGTGGGCAACCTGTGTATGCTTCAGCCAAAGGGCGAGTCGTGTATGTTGGGAATCAGCTACGGGGTTATGGAAACTTAATCATGATTAAGCATGGCAATGATTTCATCACGGCCTACGCCCATAACGATACGATGCTGGTGAAGAATGCGCAAGATGTGAAGGCTGGGCAAAAAATAGCCACCATGGGAAGCTCAGGGACGGATACCTTGATGTTGCATTTTCAAATCCGTTACCGCGCCACCGCCCTTGATCCGCTGCGCTATTTGCCGCCGCAGGGAACATCACCTAAGTGTTAACCCACTCTCATCTGAGATGATCATGACACGCCATGATCTCTTAGATATGCAAAAGGCTCCTGCTTAGGAGCCTTTGATTTTTGTGCATGATGCTTTTTTGGCGCTATCGTTACGCCAAAATTTCTTTCACGAAAGCTTTGATCTCTTCAACCTGACAGTTATCGAAGAAGCACTGCTGGAAACGTTCGCCGCTTACGGCAGTTTTCACCAGTTCTGGATCGATTGCACGCAGTGTATCCAGATAGTTATCTTTCACTACGGCTGCTTTCACTTGATTCAAGATACCCGCGTTGCGCACTTGTGGCTCTTTACGATCCAGTGGGTAGCCTTCGCCCTTCACGCCAGTAAAGGCTTTTTCGAAGATATAACGCACATTCAGCTCAGCGCCCCAGCCAAAACCTTTGGCATATGGCAGAGAAAGTGCATTACCGTTATTGATTTGCGCAAACAGGAAAGCATCCGCAGGATCAATGCAATAACCACACACCACACCTGGGTGAATGTTTAATGACATCATTGCGCCCTGACCCGTACCACAACCTGTGACCACGAAATCAACCGCTTTAGAATTCAGCAAGATACTGGCCATGATCCCCAGATGAATATAAGTCAGGTGATGGTCGTTTTCATCACTCATACCTACGTTGTATACCGGGTACGCTTTTTCCGAGGCTACAGCATTCAGCTCTTTCAGGATTATCGCGTTTTTCGTTGCCTGACTATTTTCCATCATCAGTGCAATTTTCATTTTTTTATCTCCGATTGGTCAATGAAACGTAGTCCATTGAAGGTGTCATGTTTAGCTTGATTATATCGAAGATATCACTAGTAAAACAACATTTCAATTTTAATGGAAATTAGTTCTACACAAGTCACACATCAGCATGGCTCTGTATAAGAATGCCCTGTTTCTCCTTAAGATTTCGGTCACAACATCTCCAAGATGGCTACGCGCAGGGAACCCAAGCCGCAACACAGTGCGGCTTGGATGATATCAGATGAGATATAAGATAAGGCCACTCTTAGTGATGTAACATCTCGTGAACAATGTCATCTTTACCCAATGTTATTGGATAAAATGTTGGCCAGTTATCCATTTCTTTAAGCAACTTTTCATGCGATTCATTGCTCGTATAAATATGAAAATGATGGGATTTTTGCGACTTAATAATGTGATCGCTGAATTGAACATACTTTGGGGCTTTTGAATGAGTGTCTTTGCATTCGAATAAATAGCGCACACCTTTCTTCCCTGAGTCATAGTGCATTATTTTAAAACCAGAGTAGATATATTTACAGGAGTTCACGGCTTCAGCGGTATGGAAATCAATCGTATTATCCTCAATACCAATCATATTAACGTCAGTGGCGTAGCCTTTTTTGTAATACTCTCGGTACTCTTCAACACTCTTATCTTTATTTTTCTGCGCCTTATGAATGAGCACAGGGTCTAAGTCCCCGTTTATAAGATAGGGATTAATTGATTGCCAGACCCCATCCCAATCGCTAAGTGTTCTATCTTCAACATCTTTGTCTTCAAAAACACCTTCACTCGCTTTACGTTCAGCCTCCGTTTGTTGATGCTCATGCGCATGGCTATGGTTACCGTGAGCGAATAAGTTAAAACTGACCAGTGAGGCACAAACACCGAGTGCAATAATTGATCGATGGATAATTTTTCTTGGCATGAATAGCTCCTGCTTCTGATTGAATGCTTGATATGTGATGTTATACTATTACATATATTGTAATCAATAAGCACTTTTCCTCAAACCCAGATCTGATGAAAACTCAGCTCACAGCGCGGCAATCAAAAAAGGTCAATACAGATTGCTGTCTGTATTGACCTTTTTTGACTAAAAATTATTTTCTTGCGGCTATTGATATAACCAAGTGTTTATAACTGATAACTAACGCTTTTTACGATTGCGATGCATATCAATGGCGACCGCACTGACGATAATGATCCCCTTGATGATGTCTTGGATGTATGAATCCACGCCAATAAAGGTGAAGCCACTCTTAATCAGCCCCAGAATCACTGCGCCTATCACCGTCCCAGTGATTCTACCGACTCCCCCCATCAGACTACTGCCACCAATAACGGCGGCGGCGATCGCATCCAATTCATAGGATTGGCCCATGCTGGATTGCCCACTACTGACACGTGCCGCCAATACAACACCCGCTAATCCGGCCAATCCCCCAGCAATGGTATACACCGTCACCAGATATTTATTAACGTTAATACCCGAGACTTTTGCTGAGATCATATTCCCCCCAATGGCATACACGTATTTACCGTAACGAGTATGCTTCAGGGCAATATGGAAAATCACCGCAATGACCAGAAAGATAATAACGGGCATCGCACCTTGACCTATTGCGGTAAAATCATCGGATAGAAAACTGACCGGATTTCCCTTGGTGTAGTATTGAGCAAGCCCTCTGGCCGAAACCATCATTCCCAAGGTAGCGATAAAGGGCGGGATACCCGTGCGAGTAATAAGAAAACCGTTAATAAACCCACAGACTATCCCTACCCCTATTCCTGCGGTAATGGGAATCGCGGCCGGTAAATCTAATAGATGCGGGTACATGGGGGAAATACTATCTGATGTCTGCGCCAAACTGGCTGCCACGACGGCGGTCAATGCGATTAAAGAGCCAGAGGAGAGATCAATACCCGTCGTAATAATGACTTGTGTTACCCCTACGGCAATAATACCGATAATCGCGACTTGCAAGATAATCAGCAATAACCGATTAGGGTTCAATAAGAATGATTGATCACGAATGAACCAACCAAGAAACTCAAAGATTAATGCAATACCGACCATGACAATAAATATACCGGTATCTTTAGGTAATTTCCCTTTTAGCCCCGACATCAATGACGGAGCTGCTTCTGAACTAACCGTGGGTGATTTATCAATTTTAATATAACTCATTATTATTACCTTCCTGCAATTATTCAGAGGCCAGTGCCATTATCTTCTCTTGGCTAGCATCTTGCTTATCCAATATTCCAGTGATATGGCCACCATGCATGACCATGACTCTGTCGCTCATACCGAGGATTTCAGGTAATTCAGAAGAAACCAAAATAATGGCAACACCCCGGTTTGCCAGCTCACTAATTAAACGATAAATTTCTGATTTTGCCCCAACATCAATACCTCTGGTTGGTTCGTCTAGAATAAGTATTTTAGGTTGGGCTAATAACCATCGTGCAATCAAAACCTTTTGTTGATTTCCGCCACTCAGGTTGTTAATAATTTGATCCATGGTCGGTGTTTTGATATTTAATTTTTTAATCTGCTCCATGCAGTCTTGAGCCATTTGTCCATGACTGACGAATCCTTTTTTATTAATATATTCTGAAAGATTCACAATACTCATATTCTCAACGACAGATAACACCAAGAATAACCCGGATTTTTTTCGGTCCTCGGTCAGAAAAGCTAATCCCTGCTCAATAGCTTTTGAAGGCGAGTTTATATTGACAGGTAGACCCTCAATCAAAATTTCGCCCCCATCTGCCGGATGCATCCCAAATAAACTTTCCATGACCTCACTGCGCCCTGCACCCACCAAGCCAGCAACACCTAATATCTCTCCGCGTTTAACGGCGAATGAAATGTCACGGAACAAACCCTGACGATGTAACCCACTGACCCGTAGCACTTCCTCACCGATATTATTGTTAAATTTAGGGAACATGTGCGTGAGCTCACGGCCGACCATCATGGTAATCAGTGACTGTTTCGTCAGATTTTCAGTTTTATCTGTGGCAACAAAAGTCCCATCGCGGAAAATAGTAACTTCATCGGTAATTTCAAAAATCTCATCCATTTTATGGCTAATATAGATAATGCCTTTTCCTTGCTCTTTTAATTCATTAATAATTGCAAAAAGGTGAAAAACCTCCCCTTCAGTCAAGGCTGAAGTCGGCTCATCCATGATTAAAATATCAGCATCATAGGAGACCGCCTTGGCAATCTCGACCATTTGTTGACTGGCGATATTCAATTCGCCGACAACCATTTCTGGTTTTAATCTTATATTTAAGTGTTGTAATAAGTCCTGAGTTTTACTATTCAGTAAATCATGATTGACCAAACCATAATGGACAGGCTCTCTCCCTAACCAAATATTTTCTGCGACTGTCATGTGTGGAACTAAATTTAGCTCCTGATGAATCATAGCAATACCAGCATGGAGTGCATCCAAGGTATCACTAAAGTTGACCGTCTCTCCTCTTACCTTTATCGTGCCTTCATCAGGATGATATATTCCAATCAAACACTTCATCAGTGTTGATTTTCCCGCACCATTCTCTCCCATTAATGCATGGACACTCCCTGATTTTATTTTAATGCCCACTTTACTCAGTGCCTTAACGCCAGGAAATTGCTTGCTGATGCCTTCAGCTTCGAGAATGTAAGGATGCATGTCATCTTCTCCGGGGTCATCTCAATATTATTATTTAGTAAATGCCGAATTTATTAATTTAAATAAAAACGGCATTATTTATTGATTTAAACAGGCATAGTGAAAGTGTTTTCATGTTCAATGCTAAAATTAGTTAACATCCACTTATTCGCTCTATTCTATTAATTAACCTCTATCAGGAATAAGCCTCTATTTTTACTTTTTATTCTTATTGGCAAAATCTTGATAGTTATCTTTTGTAATTAACTGGTACGGGATCATCACACTACTTTCTACTTTTTGGCCGGAAGCTAATTTAATGGCAGTATCGACCGCCCCCTCCCCTTGCCCTTTCGCATCTTGGAAAATACTGACACTCAAATCGCCTTTCTTAATAAACTCAAGCGCATCAGGTGTGCCATCAATACCACCGATCACCACCCCCTTTTTCTTTGCTTGTTTCAAGGCGAGGATCGCCCCAATGGCCATTTCATCATTATTAGAAGCAATAGCATCTATTTGCTGACCAGAAAGAATCCAATCTGTAGTGACATCAACCGCCTCTTTGCGGAAGAATTTTGCCGTTTGTTTATCAATAATATGGATGTTTGGGTACTGAGCCGCTACTTTCTCGACACCTCTGGTTCTATCGCGGGTAGCCTCACTTGATAGCTCCCCCATTAGAATCATTACGTTCCCTTTGCCCCCCATCAGTTTCGCCAGTTCTTCCATCTGTAGGCGTCCTGCAAGTTCAGAGTCGGAACCCACGTAGGCCATACTGGCTGGTAAGGTTATTTCTGGACGACGATTGACAAAAACCAGTGGGATTTTGGCCTGCTCTGCTAATTTGATCATTGGCTTGACGCCTTGAGTATCAACTGGGTTCAGAATAATGGCATCCACACCCTGACTAACAAAATTCTCTACTTGCTGAATTTGCTGAGCAATATCACCTTTGGCATCTTCAAACTGCCCAGAGACATTACCCTCTTCTTTCATTTTATTTTGCATGGCCTGACGTAATATGGTCAGGAAGTTATCATCGAAGTAAGCCATGGATACGCCAATTTTCAGGTCTTTAGCATAAGCGCCCAGTGGCAGCATACAGATAGCGAGTGAGGTAATAATGAGTTTTTTCAGCTTCATGATCGATACCCTTCAATAGTGGAATGCTTTAACATCTCAATGCCTATTGATTGAAAGTAATTTTTTACAACCGCGCAACTCAGCGCATGGTAAACATAGCTACTTTAGGCATTTTAATGCGCTTTCCGTGAATGCAACCGCCCCATCCCCGGCCTAGTCATCACAAATAACTTAATAAAAAACAATATATTATTCATCTTGTATCTTCTTGTTGAGATCACCACCTTCGTTTTTAAATATTTATTTCATAATTTAGATTATTGAAATTTTTAACACCAAACAACCGAAATGTGCGTTTTGTATCGAGCAAATAACAAAACTATGACAGGGGTCTAACAAATGCAGGTAATTTGAGCGATAGATGATGGCTAAACGTGTTATTCAGCAACGAAAAAGCTGCCTAAACACAATTTATGTAGAGGAGTGAACAGTAAAAAGCAGTCATCGAGTGATGGCCCACGATGTGCCTGTGGGCATTAATCGCGAAAGTACAACTTATATTAGTCTTATAAATTAATGCGTTATATCGGTAGATTGCGGCAAAGAAACATCAATTTGATAAAAATCACAAATGGCTTATCGCTCTGGGAACAAATCCACCCACAACACACAGCTATTTGGGGCGAGCGGCTGTAATTGCCCCCCTTTGATTGTGGATTGCCACCAACACCCCTGCGAGGTTGTCAGTTCGTGTGTTTCTGTATGGCTGATAAGCCATTTCCCTTTCACCACATAGATCAATCCTGCATGAGATGCGGGCAGTTCCCGTGCCGAACTCACTGCCGTTACTGAGGATTGCCAGCAGCCTCGCCGTGTCATAATGTTAAAATCTTGGCTGCTTCCACCTAATAGATGTGCGTGAATAGGAATATCGCCGGGAAAGGCGAAAGGTTGTAATGGCTGTGAGAGTGTATGGGCCTCCCACTCTGGGCTGGAGAGCACCATGCCCTCTCCTGAGAGCAACGTAATTGACCGATCGATATTTGAAAATAGCGAAAATGGGCCATCTTGCTCAATCGTCGCGATACTGGCACGCCAAGCAAAATCATCTCCCCCGACTGGCCAGCATGCAATTTCACGGGTTTCTCCGCCCCCATTTCGCCAACGGCTCACCGGTAAACTGGCAAAGTCAAAAACGGTAAAGCTCATCAGACCTCCTGTTGACAGGCTTTCAGTACTGCCAGAAATGCCTGTGCAGTTTGCTGTTGCAGTGGATGATATCTATCCACTATTACCGCTTTGCCTGCCACATAAACATCTCGAATTTGCGATTTGCCCCCCGCAAATAACCACCTATTCAGCAAAGAAGCGGATTTTGTACCCGCAATATAGGGATCATCGCCATCCAAAACTAGCCAGTCTGCCCGATAACCTTCAGCTAACAGGCTAATTTTACTGGCACAAGCCTGCCGTCCGCCCGCGAGAGCTTGGGTATACAGCAAATCGGCGACAGCAGGATACTGTTTATTGGTCAGGCGATTACGCCGTTGATCACGCAAACGTTGACCATATTCCAACCAACGCAACTCCTCGACCACATCCAGAGAAACGTGGCTATCGGACCCTATGCCCCAGCGCCCCTGATGTTGCAAATAGTCAACACCGGGGAAAATACCATCACCCAAATTTGCTTCCGTGGTTGGGCATAATCCAGCTACTGCCTGACTTTTTGCCAAACGCACAAGCTCTAACTCATCCAGATGGGTGGCATGAATCAAACACCACCGGCTATCGACGGGCAAATGGTCATACAACCATGCAACAGGCCGCTGCCCACTCCAATCCAAGCAGTCCTTAACTTCTTTTTGCTGCTCTGCAATATGAATATGTATCGGTAACTGCTTATCTGAGGCATCAAGTACCTCCTGCATTTGGTTTAACTCCACCGCCCGCAGTGAGTGGAAACACAAGCCATGGTTTTGCAGCGGCTGGTTGGCAAGCTGTTTGCTGATAATCTGCTGCTGCGTAAGATAGCTCTCGGTGTTCTGAATAAAACGACGCTGCCCTTGTTGAGCCGGCTGAGCACCAAAGCCCGCATAACTGTACAATACCGGCAACAGGGTCATTCCGATCCCTGCATCTTGCGCTGCCTGACTCAGCTGTGATGACATTTCACCCGGATCACGGTAGGGATTACCGTCGGTGTCGTGGTGTAAATAGTGAAACTCCGCGACTTGGGTGTAGCCCCCTTTTAGCATTTCGATATACAACTGGCGCGCAATCACACCAATATATTCCGGCGTCAATTGCTGTACCAGCCGATACATCAGGTCCCGCCAAGTCCAAAAACTATCTTGTGGATTACCTGCAATTTCTGCGAGTCCTGACATCATGCGTTGAAAGGCATGTGAGTGAAGATTTGGCATCCCTGGCACAATTGGCCCAGATAAAATTTGGCAATCTTCATCACTGCTACCGCTACAAATGCGCTGAATGATCCCCTGTTCATCAACAGTGATCTGCACATCCGTTGCCCATCCATCGGATAAAAAAGCACGTTTGGTAAAATAAACTGGCATAGCGATATCCCAATATTTTGTTCAGAGTCAAACGCGCTGGTAGCAGCGGCGTCAATTAATTAAGTCATCTACTTGTATATACATATACATACGCTAAATTCAACCTTAGACTTAACATATGATTTTATTATTTGACGAGGTTAACGCCGTGGCGGAACAGCAAGCAGTCTTACAATTAAGTGCCGCAATGGACGATACGCCTGCGCCCATTTACCAACGAGTAAAATTGGCTATTATTCGTCAAATTCGGACCGGAATCTGGCAGCCCCACCAGCGAGTTCCCTCCGAAAGTGAGCTTGTTGCAGAGTTAGGTGTCAGCCGCATGACCATCAACCGAGCACTCCGTGAACTGACCAGCGAAGGTTTCCTTATTCGCATGCAAGGCGTGGGAACCTTTGTCGCTGAAGCAAAAGCGCACAGTGCCTTGCTGGAGGTTCATAATATTGCTGACGAAATTACGGCTCGTGGCCACCGCCACAGCAGTAAAATTCTGCAACTTGAGGCGCGCCCGGCAACCGCTGAAGAAGCGGCCTCGTTGGGTATTCAGCCCGGACAACAACTGTTCTACTCGCAAATTGTTCATTATGAGAATGACTATCCTATTCAGGTCGAAAACCGTTGTGTCAATCCAAACACTGCCCCCGACTACATGAAGCAGGATTTCAATCAGATAACCCCCTACAGCTATCTCACTCAAGTGGCTCCCCTCACCGAGGGTGAGCATATTGTTGAGGCGGTGATCCCAAGCCCAATCGAACGACAACTGCTGCAACTGGATGAACATGAACCCTGTCTGTTGATTCGCCGCCGAACTTGGTATGGAAAAGCCATCGTGACTGCTGCTCAACTGCTCTATCCCGGTTCTCGCTATCAGCTCTATGGTCGTTTTACCCCACAAGGTACCGTGACGTCCTGAACAATTTTATTTCTCTGCGAGAACTGCGAAGTGTTACGCAATTGTTGAAATCCTTATCTTGATGATAGTGAATTTATGCGCTAGGTTGTCCATGATTGTATATACAACTTAATTTCGTCTTTTTTTTGGGGAGTGGAATCGTGTCAGAAATTCACTGCGACAGCCTGTGGTACGGCGCCGATATCGTGACCATGCAGGGTGGGAAGTATCACCTGATACCGCAAGGTGCGATGGCGGTGACTGGCGGTAAAATCGTCTGGATAGGTCCACATAGCGAACTTCCCGCATTCAATGCCTCACGCGAGGTCGTCTATCAAGGTGGCCTAATTACCCCCGGATTGATTGATTGCCATACTCATCTGGTTTTCGGTGGTGATCGCAGTGCTGAATTTGAGCAACGCCTTAATGGCGTGAGTTATGCCGAAATCGCGGCTCAAGGCGGCGGTATCCTCTCTACTGTCAAAGCCACTCGAAACAGCAGTGAACAGCAACTACTAGAACAAGCTCTATTTCGCCTAACACCGCTGCTGGCTGAGGGCGTAACTTGTATTGAGATTAAGTCCGGTTACGGCCTTGACCTTGAAAGTGAAATAAAAATGCTGCGGGTGGCTCGTCAGTTGGGAGAATTACTGCCCATCACGGTGAAAACGACGTGCTTGGCGGCCCATGCTTTACCACCTGAATTTGCAGACCGGGCTGATGACTATATTGATTTCGTTTGCCACACCATCATTCCGCACGTCGCCACAGAGGGGCTGGCCGATGCCGTTGACGCTTTTTGTGAGCATCTGGCGTTTTCGCCCGCACAAGTTGAACGCGTATTTTTAGCTGCCCGCCAAGCTGGGCTGCCCATCAAACTCCATGCCGAACAGCTTTCTGCACTCAATGGCAGCACTCTGGCCGCCAGCTATAATGCGCTCTCCGCCGATCATCTCGAATATGCAACCGAGTCAGATATTCAGGCAATGGGTAAAGCGGGGACTGTCGCGGTGTTGTTACCCGGTGCCTATTATTTGCTGCGGGAAACACAATGCCCCCCAGTTGAGTTGTTCCGCCAATATAATGTACCAATGGCTTTAGCCAGCGATGCTAACCCCGGGACATCCCCTGCACTCTCCTTACGTTTAATGCTGAATATGGCTTGCACACTGTTCCGCATGACCCCAGAAGAAGCGCTGGCAGGTGTCACTTGTCATGCAGCGCAGGCCCTTGGCTTGCAAGAGACTCAGGGCACTTTGGAAGTCGGTAAATTAGCGAACTGGGTTCATTGGCCATTATCTCGCCCTGCCGAATTGGCTTATTGGCTGGGTGGCCAATTACCTGCGGCCGTCGTTTTCCAAGGAGAAACCCGCCCATGAATATCGTTGACCCTTTGAGTTTCCGTGCGGGTAAGCTGCCTTTATTAATCAGTATTCCTCACGCCGGAACGCGACTGACCCCCGCCGTGGAAGCGGGGCTGTCAGATGCCGCTCGTCCTTTATCAGATACCGACTGGCACATTCCTCGTCTCTATGACTTTGCCCATGAGATGGGGGCCAGCATAGTGATCGGCAACTACTCTCGCTTGGTGGTTGATCTTAATCGACCAGAGGATGACCAGCCGCTGTATAGCACCGCGACCACGGGCTTATTCCCTGAAACACTTTTTGATGGCCGCCCCTGTTTTATGCCGGGTAAAACACCGTCACCGCAGGAGCGCCAATCCTACTTACAACAGATCTGGCGACCCTATCATCAACAACTGCAATCAGAGCTGGATCGCCTTAAAAACCAGTTTGGCTATGCATTATTATTAGATGCTCACTCAATTGCCTCAGTTATTCCGAGATTGTTTGAGGGGCAACTGCCCGATTTGAACTTTGGGACGAACAGTGGGGCCAGTTGTGCACCCTCATTGAGTGAGCAGTTGATCGAATGCTGTCAGTACAACTCCTCATTCAGCCACGTATTAAATGGCCGTTTTAAGGGGGGGTACATCACTCGGGCATATGGCTCACCTCAAGATCATCAGCACGCAGTACAGTTGGAGTTATCGCAGCTCAACTATATGTCTGAAACCGTGCCTTATCCCTACTTGCCTGAACGGGCAACGCATTTACAGCAATTACTCCAACAGCTGATTAATAAAATGCTGTTATGGGGTGAACATCACTACCCGCGCTGATTTCTCACAAATCATTAGCCGCAAGTAATTACCCCCACTTATCGTGCTAACTGAGATAACTGAGATAATTGAAATGCAAAAAAGGCGGGGTTATCCCCGCCTTTTTAATTCACCAATTTCCGACACAGAAAAGGGTAATAATGACTGCTTAAATTAACTTAGAAACGGTAAGTCAGGTTAACTGCAACAATATCATCTGTACCCAGACCCAGTGGGTTGTTTTCATCCAGCAAGTTAATCTGGTAGTCAACATAGGTGAACATGTTTTTGTTGATGTAGTAAGTCACACCGATTTCAGCATATTTCAGCAAATCAGCATCACCGACCACTGATAGGTCTTTGCCTTTAGACTGAACATAAGCGATTGATGGGCGAATACCATTTTCGAACTGGTACTGAGCCACCAATTCTACGTTCTGAGTTTTGTTCGCAATCAGTGCCTTGTATGGGGTCATGTTCAGCGTTTCGCCGTACATTGCTGCAATGTAAACTTGGTTTGCATCGTACTTCAGCGCTGTCGCCCAAGCCTGAGCTTTGTCACCGGTAGCACTGTTAGCCAGATTTTTCTGACCCAGAGTACGGTTGGAAGAAGAGTAGGCAGCTGCGAAGCCAACACCACTGCCTTCGATGTCTTGATAATCAACAGACAAGCCGAAACCGTCGCCGTTAGCTTTCTGAATGGCACGCTCGTTCTTAGTGGTATCGCCATCATCATTGTGGCCTTGATACTGCGCGGCAACATTCAGACCTTTTACCAGACCAAAGAAGTCTGAGTTACGGTAAGTTGCCAAGCCGGTAGAACGGCCAGTCATATAGTTATCGGTGTAAGCGATTGAGTCACCACCGAATTCTGGCAACATGTCGGTGTAAGCCAGTGCGTCATAAACTACGCCGTAGTTACGGCCATAATCGAAAGAGCCAAATTCAGCAAATTTCAAACCAGCAAAGCCCAGACGGGTTTTATTGCCCTTATCGCCCTGAGATTCAGCATTGTTTGCTGCAACGTTATATTCCCACTGGCCAAAACCGGTCAGTTGGCTATTAATTTGTGTTTCGCCTTTAAAGCCGAAACGAACATAAGTCGCATCTGCGTTATCATGATTTGTAAAAAGGTATTTAGCGGCTACGCGGCCATAAAGATCCAGCTTGTTGCCATCTTTATTATAAATTTCTGCTGCGTTTGACAGAGTAGGAACCATACTCAAGGTGACCGCTAAGGCCAGCACACTGCGCTTCATCATTATTTTTTCCTTTAAATTTTAATAAAACTAACCCGCCGGACTAAATTGGTTTTAGCCTCATAAAAGTTAATTTTTAATTTTTTATAGTGACCTGTCTTGTAAAGCGAATAGACATTATCATTAAGCACGAAAAGTTAAAACGGTAAATTTGAAGATATATACGTTTAAACAGGTAATCAATTGTAACAAAATGTGTTTTTTGGAACTTTTTATAACTCGTTGATTAAAAGAGATTTTAAGTAATTAGATATAACCAAAATAGTGCAATAGCACCAATTTAGTGCGAAGTCATTTCAATTTGTTTCTTTTTTGTTCTATTTGACAATAAGATTTGTAAAATGGAGTGGATATCACAGTTCTATTGCACTTTTTTATATATTCAATGCAACTTAATGGCTATTTAAAATCCCAAAAGTGAGTCTGACCTGTCCTATTTGGTGCAATAAACATAAAAGGCATTAATAGGTTTGTAAAAAGTGTGCCTTTAGCCTGTTATTAATTGGACGGTTTTTTATTAATAGCATGAGGACTATATAGCGAGGGATAAGATATCTTTTAATTTAATGGGTGAAAAATGAGCTATTGTTTCTGATAGCCCATTTTTTGTACACTAAAAAAGATATATAGCTTTGAATTTAGCTTAAGGAATACTTCCTTTGGTGATATTACCCTACGTCACTATCTACGCCGGTATTGGTAATCGGCTCTTATTTAAACTCTGGGTAACTCACTTTCATCCATTTGCACCAACATGATCCCTGCTCGTAACCCCATCGCGACCCGTGGATTGGGAAATAAGATCCATTCTGCTTCATGTTGGACACGATAAGACTCATTCGATTGTTCAGTCAGCCGTGTCCCTTGCCTGAAACGAGTAAAGTTCAGTGTGTCATCTGCTACCAAAAGTTGAAAATCGGGCTGCTGTTTTAGCAGTGATTTGACCACTCGGTAGAAAATCATCGCCTGTGTCGTGCGTTTTGGCAGTGGCCCACCACTGACTAATGCCTTCAATCCCGCAATAATCGCGCTAAATTGTGTCAGTTGATTCTCACCAAATGGCAGCGCCTTTCCTAGCTCCAGTGTGCAGCTTGCCGCCAGACAGTGCTCACTGCTGAAGTGCGCGAAGGTTCCCCCTGCCGAGGTGTGCATCACCAGCGCGTCCAGCTCAATATCTTGCAGCCAGCGCAGCATTGCCGCCGAGTACGGCGCGGATTGGTAAGGTAATAGGCCAAAGCGAATATGATGTGAACCTCGAATTGCGGTGTGTAAATCATAATGCAGTCGCATTGATTGGCTATCGGCATCAAAAAAATCTATCACCGTCTGTTCGAGAAACGCTGCCCTTTTTGGCTCCTCTCCCGACGGGGAGTTCTGATGACGCCCGCCAAACATGCGGTTGATATCCGCCGTGAGATAGCGCTCCCCTGCTCTTATCGCCGGTGGATTGCCTAATATCACCAATAAACGCACGGCCAGCGGCAATTTGCCCAGCAATAGCTCGGTGACTAATTGATTGATGATCTCAATCGGTGCGGTTTCATTCCCATGGATACCGGCAGAGAGCACCACCGACTGCGTATAACCCCCATGGGGCGTCAACATCAACGCCCCTTCGCCGAGCCATTGCCATGTGAGGTTTGCCGTTTCACCTTGTGTGGTTTGCGGCGAATGGCCCGAGAGTGTCACCGACAAAATATCTAGCATCATCAAATCTTCCCCTTGCTTTATACCTAATCTCGCTGGAACGGGTATACCGAGCCAAGGTTGAGTATTCGCGTCAGTTCATCTAAGGCTTGTCGCCCCTCTTGCAAGAGCTGAGGGTCAGCTAAGTCTTTAAATTGCAGGTGATCACGATAATGTTGGTCAACCCAATTATTCAGTGTGACAAACAGTGCCGGGGTCATCATCACTCGGCTGTTCACGGCCGGTAACTCAACCTCATTCAGCGCCACGCGCAAACGCAAACAGGCCGGGCCACCGCCATTACGCATACTTTCACGCAGATCAAATACCCTGACTTCATCAATGGGTCCACCGCTATTGATCAGTTCAGACAGATACCGCCACACTGCGGGGTTTTCTTGTGACTCCTGCGGAATAATCAGCAGCATTTTGCCGTTGGGTTTACTCAACAACTGGCTGTTAAATAGATAGGTCGAAACAGCATCAGCAACTGACACCTCAGCAACCGGCACTTCAATTGTGACTAGTTGTTGTTCAATGCTCCCCATTTTGCGGCGCAGATCATCCATCACTTGAAACTCTGGCACAAATGCATGCTGGTGATGGAACAATACATTTTGATTACTGACCGCGATAACATCATTGTGAAAGACCCCTTGGTCAATCACAGCGGGATTTTGCTGCACAAAAACCGTCTGTTCAGGCGCTAACTGGTGCAAGCGCGCGACGGCTTGACTGGCTTCCAGTGTTTGGCGGGCAGGATATCGACTCGGATGGGTGCCGTTTTCCAGCCCTTTACGGCCATAAACGAACATCTGAATCGCCGGGCTGTCATACTCGCCGCCCAGACGATTGTGATTCGCCGCCCCCTCATCGCCAAACAGTTCTACCGAGGGTAAAGCCTCGTGATGAACAAAGTGGCGATGGTTGTTGAATACCGCTTTTAACAGCGCAGAGGTGGTATCCGCCTCAATCGCTCGGTGAAATTTATTGTTCAAATTGGCGACAGTAAAATGGACGCGCCCATCGCGGCTGTCCGCCGAGGGAGAAACTGTCGCGGCGTTAGCAGTCCACATTGAGGAGGCGGAGCTGACCGCCGATAACAAGCGCGGCGACTGGCGGGCCACTTCACTCAAGACTTGCTCATCTGAGCCACTGAATCCCAACTGCCGCAGAACCCCGATAGCGGGGCGTTCTTGTGGCGGCAAAACACCTTGTTTGTAGCCTAAATCAGCCAGCGCCTTCATTTTTAGCAACCCCTGTTTGGCGGCCAAACGGGGGTTAGAGATGCTATTTTGATGGGTCGTCGAGGCTTCATTGCCAAAAGACAATCCAGCATAGTGATGTGTCAGTCCAACCAATCCATCAAAGTTAACTTCATAGCCTGCCATCCTAATTCTCCCTTCGCGCGGATCAGTGCCTGTCTGGCAAATCAAAAGCGGGTAAATCGAAAGTGATGCCCGGCGACAAGGTAGCAGGCAGCGTCAGGCTTTCGCTTTCCAGTGATGCCATTGGCCAAGCACAATAATCAGCGGCGTAAAATGCACTTGGTCGATGGTTGCCGGATGCGCCGACCCCACCAAAGGGCGCAGCACTTGAGGCTCCCGTCAGCGGTTTGTTCCAGTTAACAATCCCCGCGCGGGCTTCCAACAGCAGTTGTTCAAATTGTTGGCGATCGTCAGAAACCAGACCAATGGCTAACCCGAAGCGGGTTTGATTGGCAATGTTTAGCGCTTGAGCAAAATCATCGTAGCGAATGACGCTGACCAGTGGACCGAAATACTCTTCATCGGGAACCCCACTGATGCCGGTGATATCAATAATACCGGGGGTCAAGACCGCACTCTGGCTGTCGGGGCGGGTCATGGCTAATAGAGGTTTTCCGCCTAACTCTATCAACAGTTGTTGTGCTGCAAGCATCTTTTCAGCCGCCTGAGATGAAATTACCGCGCCCATAAAAGGTGCAGGTTGACTGTCCCAGCGGCCAATACGCAGTGCTTTGGCGACGGCGACAAAACGCAGTAAAAAAGCATCGCCTTCAGCGCCCGTTTTCACCAACACGCGGCGAGAACAGGTACAGCGCTGTCCAGCGGAGATAAACGCCGACTGAATCGCGAGATTAACTGCAGCATCACGGTCTGTGACATGCTCAACAATCAGGGCATTGTTGCCGCCCATTTCCAGCGCCAGAATTTTTTCCGGCTGCCCCGCTAATTGACGATGCAAGTGATAGCCCGTATTCGCGCTGCCCGTGAACAATAAACCATCAATATCAGGTTGTGCCGCCAGTGCTTCGCCCGTTTCACGCCCGCCCTGTACTAAATTGAGCACGCCGTCAGGTATACCGGCCAATTGCCACAGTTTGACCGTCTCTTCTGCTGTCATGGGTGTCAATTCACTGGGCTTAAACACCAGAGTATTGCCCGCCAACAGTGCTGGCACGATATGCCCATTGGGTAAATGCCCCGGAAAGTTGTAAGGGCCAAAAACCGCCAAGACACCATGGGGTCGATGACGCAACACCGAAACAGCATCGCCCATCGGAGTCTGGCTGCTGCCCGTTCGGGTTTGATAGGCTTGCAGCGAAATCGCCACTTTGCCGATCATCGCCTGCACTTCCGTCACCGTTTCCCAGTGGGGTTTACTGGTTTCCAAGCTAATGGTGCGCGCCAATTGTTGCTTATGCTGCTCAAGTAAGGCGGCAAAACGTTGCACGACAGCCACCCGCTGTTCCAGCGGCGCACGCGCCCAAGCAGGGAAAGCGCCCCGTGCGGCGTGACAAGCTGCCGCCACATCCTGATGGTCAGCGGCCTGCCCTTGCCACAAGAGTTGCTGATCCATGGGGTCATGTTTGTCGAAATGGGCACCTTTGCCAGTGCGCCATTCACCCTGAATAAACAGTGCAGGATGGGTCATTTTTTTATCTCCGGAGCAAAGAGGCTCACTATCCGAACCGAATCACCCGCAGCGACACCCAGTGCGGCGGCATGTGGGGTGGTTAAATGCAACCATTCATCTGATAGATGAGTGTGAATCAATATTGAGCGGAAATGTTGATAGTGATCATTCGCCACTAAATAGGCGGTGCCACTTGGATCAACATCGATATCATCGATAACCACTTTTCGCCTGCTGCTGTCCCGCACTGCGCGCACTTCATCCGTGTTGGCTTCCAGTGTCGGGCCGCCATCAAAGATATCCACATAGCCTTGATATTGTAGCCCTTCGGTCTCCAGTACCGCCCGTGCGGGTGCAGTGTGTGGATGAACTTGCCCGATCACTGCCCGCGCCTCCTCTGCCAGAAAATCCACATACAGCGGGTGCTTGGGCATTAATTCAGCAATAAAGGCTTTTTGCCCTGTTCCACTGAGGTAATCGGCTTTGGCGAACTCAATCGCGAAGAAGTGACGACCCACATTCTCCCAAAATGGCGAGCGGCCCTGTTCATCCGTAAAGCCCCGCATCTCGGCAATGACTTTGCGGGAGAAGTATTGACGAAATGCCGCAATAAAGAGAAAACGCACTTTTGATAAGAAGGGGCCGTTTTTATTGATACGATATTCAGGATCAAGAAACAGCGTGCACAGTTCGCTATACCCCGTGTGGTCATTGCTGAGAAACAGGGTCGGGACAGATTTGTACACATTCAGCGTTTTGGAGGCGTGCACCAGCGTCCCGACGCGGAAGTTGTACCAAGGATCATTCAATCCGACCGCCACTTCAATGGCACTGACACCCACCACTTTCTCTCGTTCACTGTCTTCCAAAACGAACAGGTAGCCCTGTTCGCCCGCTGTCAAAGAACCTTGCCAGGTATTTATCGCGCGCTCAATACGTGCCGCGAGATGTGCCTCATTTTGTGGCAGTGAAGTCATGCCAACGCCAGTTTTTCCAGCCAACTCAAGGATATCGGCCAAATCTCGGCGCTCTACCGGGCGAATGATCATCATATTCAAGGTCCTTGCTGACTGCATAAATGTTACGACTTAGCCTTTCGACACACCTGTTCAATCCCCAGTGCAAGTCGGGCCAAACCATCCTTAATATCTTGTCGAGAAATAATCAGTGATGGCGCAAAACGCACCACATCAGGGCCAGCAATGAGCGCAATAAGCCCATGCTCAGCGGCAGCCTGAATAATCTCTTTGGATTTACCGGCATAATCACTGTTGAGCGCACAGCCAATCAGTAGCCCGCGCCCACGTATTTCAGCGAAGACTTTGTAGCGGGCATTGATTTCAGCCAACCCATCCAAGAACCACTGGTGTCGCTCTTTCACGCCCGCAAGCACCGCAGGGGTGTTGATCAGTGACAAAACGGTACCGGCCACGGCGCAAGCCAGTGGGTTACCGCCGTAGGTGGTGCCATGGCTGCCGACATTCAGTGCGCTGGCAAATTGCGTGGTGGTTAGCATCGCAGCAATCGGGAAGCCACCGCCTAAGGCTTTAGCACTGGTCAGGACATCCGGTGTCACGCCGTAATGCATGTAGGCGTAGAGCTCTCCAGTGCGGCCGACCCCAGTCTGTACTTCATCAAAAATCAGCAATGCATTATGGCGATCGCATAAGGCGCGCAAGCCGTGCAGAAACTCGCGATCCGCTGGCAATACTCCGCCTTCACCTTGAATTGGCTCGACAATCACTGCACAGGTTTGGTCGGTGATCAGTGCTTCAGCAGAGGCCAGATCATTGAAAATGCCGTGACTGATGCCCCCCGGCAGCGGCGCAAAATCCTGCGAGTATTTAGGCTGCCCACCCGCAGACACGGTAAACAGGGTGCGGCCATGAAATGCATTTCTAAACGCCACAATCTGGTTTTTCTCTCCCTGCAGGCCCGGCTTATTGGCAAAGTTATCCAGCGCATATTTTCGCGCCAATTTTAGCGCCGCCTCATTGGCCTCAGCCCCTGAGTTGCAGAAGAAAACTTTCTCCGCAAAGGTCGCATCGATCAGTTGTTTCGCCAGTCGCAGCACCGGTTCGTTGGTATAACCGTTGCCCAAATGCCACACTTTATCCGCTTGCTCAATCAGTGCAGCCTTAACCGCCGGATGCCCATGTCCCAAGGCATTGACGGCAATACCGCCCGCAAAGTCGATATACGATTTGCCCTGCTGATCCCACAGTGTCGCCCCCTCTCCCCGCACGATAATAAAATCTGCTGGTGCATAGGTTGGGACGATCCATTCATCAAAAGACTGTCGGGTAACCGGGATTGGCTGTTCCATAGTGGCCTCTTTAATCAGCGTAAATATTGGGTTGAGAGAGATCCCATTTGGTTTAGTGATGCCATCCAACAGAAATCTCTTATTCTGATAACAATAAATAATGAAATATATTCACCTGATATAAAGTGTACAGCAGCATTCGTGCCACACCATATGCAATGTGAATAAAATGTATAAATTCCATTAAAACAAGAATTTAAATTGCATAATTATGCAGAATACCCGCATTCATACTGTACTACAGTCACTTAACTGGCTAATAATGTGGGCTTGTAGAGCAATTATATGCATTTGTTATCAATTTTGATTTTTGCTCTGTCAGATCACAGTTTAGCAACATATAAATAACAACAGCGGTTCCTGTTGCCCTACAAATGAGCACTGAATGCTTCAATTGAGTGCATTTCTACTGCGTGAAAAAAGGGGCTGGCGGCAAGAAATAAGCGAGTTATGCATCATAACGGGGGTGAAATGACCGCCATATCGCTAGCATATAATGCTGCTTTGGCCCCACTTCTGGAGCCATTTGATTCGTGAATTGATTTGAATTGAGCCATTGAGGTGAGAGGGCTAGCGGAAGCGACTGTTATAGGTGTCGTGGCTCAGTTGGTGAATCAATTGCGCCAAAATTTGGATCGCCTTTTGGCTCTGCTCTGACCAAGCAAAAGAGGCATTGAGTCGAAAGCAGTGATCAAACTGATTACCGGTGGTGAACATCCGGCCGGGGGCAATACTGACGCCCTGCGACAGTGCACGCCGATAGAGTTCGCTGGCATTAAAGGGGGGTTCTAGTTCCAGCCACAAAAAATACCCTCCCGCTGGATGGCTGATTTTGACATTTTTCGGAAAATGCTCGACCACCGCCTGCCGCAGTGCGTTTAGCCGCTGCTCCATTAAGCGGCGTAAGCGGCGAAGATGGGTATCATAGCCGCCTTGAGTGAGATAATCCGCAATCGCCAACTGGGTCGGGACACTGGCCGAAACGGTACTCATCAGTTGCAAATGTTGAATCCGCTGCGCATGTTCACCAGCGGCGACCCACCCCACACGGAAACCCGGTGCCAGACACTTTGAAAATGAGGAGCAGTGCAGAATCTGCCGATGTTGATCGAGTGCTTTGGCAGGCAGCGGGCGCTCGGCACCAAAGTACAATTCGCCATAAACATCATCTTCAATCAACGAAATATTGTTCTGTTGCAACAGCGCCACCAGCCGTTTTTTCTGCGGCCATGACATGGTGCACCCCAAAGGATTCTGAAAATGGGTCATTAACCAGCAGGCTTTAATCGGGTATTGCGTGATGACCTGCTCAAGGGCATCCAGATCCATGCCATGCTGCGGGTGCGTGGTGATGAAAATGGCTTTTAATCGTAACCGCTCAATGGCCTGTAGTGCGCCATAAAAGGCCGGCGACTCTAGCACCACCCAATCGCCGGGCTGAGTGACGGCTTGCAAACTCAAGCTCAGTGACTCCATCGCCCCAGCAGTAATCACAATCTCCTCGGGTGAAACATTCATTCCACTGGCGGCATAACGCTGGGCGATATTGCGCCGTAAACTCTCATTCCCCGGCGGTAAATTGGTCACCGAGCTTTGTGGTGATATTTTGCGGGCCACACTGGCCAGTGAGCGGGATAAGCGGGGTTGCAGCAAGAGACTCGGATCAGGAAATGCCGAACCAAAGGGCATAATTGCCGGATCTTTACCTGCTTGTAGTACATCAAAAATAAAAGCATTAATGTCTACTTGCTCATCCAGATGCAGTTTTTTCCCGCGCTGAGGCTGCGGCAGTTGTGTCGGACGCGAGGCCACATAGTAGCCCGATTGCGGACGGGCGACGATCCACCCCTGACTTTCCAGTAGCTGATATGACTGCACCACCGTCATTAAGCTGAGTCCTGATTGCTTACAACTTTCTCGCAGCGACGGCAGCTTGTCACCCGCCTGCCAGACCTTAGATTCTATTTGCGCCCGGATTTGCTGCGCTAACTGTTCATATCGAGTCATAGACCAACTGTTATAGGTAATATTGAATTAATTGTCACTATTATAGCTACTTTAACTTATGGTTAACTAACTGCCAAGTTTGCACCCTGAAATAATCGCCTGTGGCTCGCCGCAGTGGGTTGATTCATTTTATCGATTGATGAGGCAGTACCATGTTTGCAGCGAGGTCACTATGTTTGGCTTAACCGCTCTCGAGTTGGCCAGAATCCAATTCGCTTTCACTATTTCGTTCCATATCATCTTCCCCGCCATCACTATCGGGTTAGCCAGTTTTCTGGCGGTATTGGAGGGTTTATGGTTAAAAACCAAAAATGAGGATTATCGCGATCTCTACCATTTTTGGTCGAAAATCTTTGCCGTCAACTTTGGTATGGGGGTGGTTTCCGGTCTCGTCATGGCCTACCAATTCGGCACTAACTGGAGCTTTTTCTCCGAATTTGCTGGCAGTATCACTGGCCCCTTGCTGACCTATGAAGTCCTGACCGCGTTCTTCCTCGAGGCGGGCTTTTTGGGGGTGATGCTGTTTGGTTGGAATCGCGTTGGCCCCGGTTTGCACTTCTTTGCAACCTGCATGGTGGCGCTCGGCACTCTGATGTCCACCTTTTGGATTCTCGCCTCTAATAGCTGGATGCAGACCCCCCAAGGTTTTGAGGTTATCAATGGGCAAGTGGTGCCCGTTGACTGGCTGAAGGTGATCTTCAACCCCTCCTTCCCTTATCGGCTGCTGCATATGTCAACCGCCGCATTCTTAGCTTCAGCTTTCTTTGTTGGAGCCTCCGCCGCCTGGCATTTATTACGCAAGCGCGATACCCCGGTAATGCGGAAAATGCTGTCGATGGCGATGTGGATGGCCTTGATTGTCGCCCCGCTACAAGCGGTGATTGGCGATGCCCATGGCCTGAATACTTTGGAGTATCAACCGGCTAAAATTGCCGCCATTGAGGGGCATTGGGAGAATAAGCCCGGTGAAGCCACGCCGTTGATTCTGTTCGGCTGGCCGGATATGAAGCAGGAGAAAACCCATTTCGCGGTGGAGATTCCCTATTTAGGTAGCCTGATCCTGACCCACAGTTTGGAGAAACAGATCCCGGCGTTGAAATCTTTCCCACCGGAGGATCGGCCAAACTCCACCATCGTGTTCTGGTCATTCCGCATCATGGTCGGGTTGGGTATGTTGATGATTTTGGCCGGATTTTGGAGTTTATGGCTCCGCTGGCGTGGCGGTTTGTATCAGTCGCGCCCGTTCCTCTATTTCGTGTTGTGGATGGGGCCATCGGGGCTGATTGCGATTCTGGCCGGTTGGTTTACCACCGAAGTGGGCCGCCAGCCGTGGATTGTTTATGGCTTACAACGCACTCGCGATGCGGTGTCGTCTCATGGCGAGATGCATATGAGCATCAGTTTACTGGTATTCATTGTGGTTTATGGTTCGGTGTTTGGTGTGGGCTACGCCTATATGATGCGGCTGATTCGCCAAGGGCCAAAAGCCCACGAAGATAGCCAGCCAGAGCAAGGCGGCCCCGGCCAACACAAGACGCCTGCACGACCACTCTCCGCCGTCAGTGAGCCATTTGATACTGACCACAATCTTTCGCCGACTGACAATAATCACCACAGGAGCTAATGATGGGTGTTGATCTTCCACTGATTTGGTTTGTCATCATTGTATTCAGCACCATGATGTATGTGGTGATGGATGGCTTCGATTTAGGGATTGGCATCCTGTTTCCGCTGGTCAAAAACAGCCGCGACCGGGATTTGATGATGAACAGCGTGGCCCCGGTTTGGGATGGCAACGAAACTTGGTTGGTACTGGGCGGCGCGGCTTTATTGGGCGCTTTCCCACTCGCCTATGCCGTGATTTTGGATGCACTGGCGATCCCGCTGACCCTGATGCTGTTGGGGTTAATTTTTCGCGGCGTGGCCTTTGAATTCCGCTTTAAAGCCAGCCCGGAAAAACAGCATATCTGGGATAAAGCGTTTATTGGCGGTTCGCTGGTTGCCACCTTTACACAGGGCATGGTGGTCGGAGCCTTTATTCATGGTTTCCCGGTGACTGGCCGCAGCTACAGCGGTGGGCCATTTGACTGGTTTACCCCCTTTGCCCTGTTTTGTGGCCTCGGGTTAGTGACGGCCTATGCCCTGCTCGGCTGCACTTGGTTGATTATGAAAACCGAAGGTCATGTGCAGCAGGTAATGCATAAGCTGGCGACCCCCCTCACCGTCGCGATGTTGCTGATTATTGCCGTCATTAGTCTCTGGACGCCGTTGGCACACCCCCAAATTGCGGCGCGTTGGTTCAGCTTGCCCAATCTGTTCTGGTTTATGCCGGTGCCACTCTTAGTGTTATTGGCCAGTTGGGCCTTGCTGCGCGCCGTCAACCGCGGGGGCCATTATGCCCCCTTCCTGCTGACGCTACTATTGGTATTCCTTGGCTATAGCGGCTTGGGGATCAGTATCTGGCCTTATCTGATTCCGCCCGCCATTACCTTGTGGCAAGCGGCAGCTCCCCCGCAGAGCTTAGGATTTATGCTGGTGGGCGCGCTGTTTATTATCCCCATCATTCTGGTTTATACCTTCTGGAGCTACTATGTATTCCGTGGGAAAATCAATCACGAACAGGGCTATCATTGAATGATTAAATCACCATCACCTTCCCCATCAACTGAGCCGATAAAATCACCTTGGTGGAAGCGCGTCGGCTGGATGCTGATTATCTGGTGCGGTAGCGTACTGGCGCTATTAGCGGTGTCCATGCTGTTCCGTATGATGATGACGGCGGCCGGGATGAAATCCCATTAGCGCTAACATTCCCAGATTAAAACCGTTAAAGTTGCAGGCTTATTTGATCAGGAATCCCACTTTATGAAACGTTACCTTATCCCACTGGTGAATCAGATCTCATTGCTGATGATACTGCTGGGGATGCTGGGGTTGGCGGGCATGACGATTTCGTCGTGGATGGCGCAAAGCATTCAGGGTAATGCCCACGCCATTAATAAAGCGGGTTCACTGCGGATGCAAAGTTATCGGCTGCTCTCAATGGTGCCACTGGATGATCGCGATTTGCCTTATTTGGTGGCACTGGAGCAGGACAAAACCAGCAGTGATTTACAGCAAGCGCTCAAGCGGGAGGGCTTAACCAACCAGTACCTGCAAATCGAGCGCTACTGGCAAGAGACACTCAAACCTCAACTGCTAGAAGCCAAACACCCCGACGAAGTGGCGGCTCGTGTGGCTGACTTTGTTCACCAGCTTGACGCGCTGGTACTCGCCATTGACCATAAAACCGAGCAGCGTCTGTTGCTGGTGACCCTAATTCAGTTGGTCTTCATCATCCTAACTCTGGGACTGCTGTTAGCCACTATCTACTATCTGCGTCGCCGTTTGTTGCGCCCATGGTTACAATTAATCTCCATGGCGAACGCGATTGGGCGCGGTGATTTTAGCAAGCGCTACACCTTATCCAATCAACGTGACGAGATGGGCATGTTGGGGACGGCATTGAATCGAATGTCGCAGGAACTGTCGTTGATCTACAGTGATTTGGAGCAGAGAGTCGAGCAGAAGACCACTGATTTACAACAGAAAAATCAAGTATTGGCCTTTCTGTATCACAGCAGCCGCCAGCTACATACCCATCAACCGCTGAGTGAGCGGCTGGTGCCGGTGATTGATCAGTTGCAAGCCCTGACACCGCTGGAAAACGTGCAGATCTGTTTGTACGGCAATCATCTTTATCGTACACACCTCTCGGATAATATGGATGGTGAATATTTGCCGCCACAAAATAGCCCAACGCGATCTGCGGTCTCAAAACAGTTAACCATCAGCAGCGGGTTTAGCAGTGTCACTCAGGCGACATCACGGGAATCTCTGAGTTGGAGCCTGAGTGATAAGCTCGGCCAATATGGACTATTGCTGGCGAAGTTACCCACGGATAAACCGCTCAATTCAGATCAACAGCAGTTGGTTAACATGTTGGTCGAGCAGCTCACCAGTACCTTAGCGCTGGAGAGCCAAGCCCGACATCAGCAGCAATTACTGTTGATGGAGGAACGCTCCTCCATTGCACGCGAGCTGCACGACTCCATTGCACAATCCCTCTCTTGCCTGAAGATACAGGTGAGTTGCTTGCAGATGCAGACACCTGATTTGCCTGCCCCGAGCCAATTATTGGTACAGCAAATGCGCGATGAACTTAACATCGCCTATCGCCAGTTACGTGAACTGCTAACCACCTTCCGCTTGAAGCTCAATGCTGCAACCTTACAAGCGGCACTCCAGACGCTAGTCAATGAGTTCAGCGAACGAGCCAATGTGCCAATAACACTCGATTTTAACTTAGCCTCGGATGCGGTGCCTGACTATCAAGCTATTCATATGGTCAATATCGCCCGTGAGGCGCTGAACAATATCTATAAACATGCCCATGCCAGCAAGGCCGAGGTCAAAGTCATGGCGGATCAAGGCGAGGTTGTAATGTCCATCATCGATAATGGCTGTGGGATTGGGCAAGCCAGTGAGCGACCTAATCATTACGGCCTGATCATTATGCAGGACAGGGCCACCAGCTTGGGTGGGCAGTGCGATATTCGTCAGCGAGAAGAGGGAGGGACAGAAGTGCGGGTGCGATTTAGCCCGGACAATGATGACCTTGACTGACGTTTTGTGCCAAACCGCCAGTCAGCGCCGCGCCCTTTATCGGCTAAATTTGGTAATCGATCACCCCTTCTTCTGTTGCCTCGGCCAGCACTTTCTCTTTGATATCATGCAGGGAGAGTGTTGGATTACAGAGCTGAATAAAGAACCAGATAAAGTTACGTTGTAACTGACCGCGTTTTAACCCCAACCAAACCGTGTTGGCATCAAATAAGTGCTCGGCATTCAGTCGTACCAGCCCCTTATCACGATGTGCTTCATAGGACATATCTGCCAGAATCCCCACCCCCATACCCAACTCGACATAGGTCTTAATCACATCAGAATCTTGCGCGCTGAGTGCGATATCCGGTGTTAAGCCTGCATTTTTAAAGGCATTATCTAAACGCGAACGGCCCGTAATCCCCTGACGATAGGTAATTAATGGCAAGGTGCTTAGCGTCTCCAGTGTGATATTGGGTTCTTGAGTTAACGGGTGATTCTCTGGCACCACAATGGCGTGATGCCAGCGATAATAGGGAAATGCTGCGATGGACTCATCACTCATTAATAGCTCGGTAGCAATACCGATATCAGCTTCACCGGAGTGAAGCATGGCGGCAATCTCCTGTGGATTACCCTGACTGATCACCAACTTAACCTGCGGATAGAGCAAGCGAAACTCTTTAATCACCCGAGGCAAACTGTAGCGTGCTTGCGTATGGGTGGTGGCAATATGCAACTGACCGCTATCATTACTGCTGAATACATCGGCCAGGCGGCGAATTTGATTGGCGTCATTTAACATGCGCTCCGCCACCGTCAGTAACTCTTTCCCCGGTTCTGTCATCCCCAATAAGCGCTTACCCCGACGAATAAATATCTCAATCCCCAACTCCTCTTCCAGCTCGCGGATATGCCGACTGACACCCGACTGTGAGGTGAATAAAGTATTCGCCACCTCCGTGAGGTTATAATTGCAACGGGCTGATTCCCGAATAATTTTAAGCTGCTGGAAATTCACACCGCCACCCCAAACTTTATTTTCTAAGATGGAAACAGTGATACGGCGGAACAGAGCCGTTCGCAAATATGAAAAAAATGTTTCTTATGCGTTTTAACACTAAGCAAAGCCATTAATGCAGGATCGGCATTTCACCCAACCGCACTTTCTATCAATACAAATAATTATCATTAACATTGGTTGGTGTTATAGTTTATGTCTCTATAAGCCACGATCTCTGCTGGCTGACGATAAAAAATAAAATGCCACGACAAGATGAAGAAGGAACCACTGTGACCACCGAATCCACCCGCACAAAGCCCAAATCTCGTCCCACCCCACCCCGCTTGGTTCAGGTAAAAAAAGTTGTCAACACCTCACCCCATTTGCGCCGAATCACTTTCCATAGCCCCACATTAGAGAATTACCCATCAGATTGCGGCGGTGCGCATTTGAAAGTGTTCCTGCCTTTAGCGGGCCAAACACAGCCGGAATTGCCGATACTCGGCGAGAAAGGCCCGGTGTGGCCAGCAGCGGACGTGCGCCCGATTGTTCGTACTTATTCCGTGCGCGCTGTTCGCCCAGAATTGGGTGAGATAGATATTGAGTTCGCCATACATGAGCACAGTGGTCCGGCGGTGAATTTTGCCCGCAATGCCAAGCTGGGTGACTGGTTGGGGATCACTAATCCCGGCGGGCCTGAAACCCTGCTGCCGGTGGCAACTTACCGCTATCTGGTTGGCGACCCCTCTTCACTGCCAGCCATTGCGGCACTGCTGGAATCCCTGCCTGCCACTGCGGAAGGCCATGCCATTATTCGGGTGGATACGCCCCAAGATGTCTTGGACCTGATCAAGCCAGCCGGTGTTGAACTCAGTTGGGTCATTGGCGGTACAGATAAAACCAAGGAGGTGATCACCCAATTCTGCGCCCTAAATTTGTCGATGGAAGAGTCGGCTTTTTGGATCGCGGGTGAGGACAGCATGGTGGTGCAGTTGCGCCGATATCTACGCCGTGAAAAAGGGTGTGAGCGCCAACAGCTCTATGCCATTCCTTACTGGCGTGAAGGGCTGAATGAAGAGGACTATCATCAGAAGCGCCATGAAGTTATGGATAACCTTGACGACTAGGCTCCATTAATACCTATTAAATCAATGGACATCACTCTGGAATGTCCATTTTTCTTGCCTTTTTTTCACTCTACCCAGTTAAAACCTTGTAAATTTTCTGCGACAATTCCCTGTTATTTGTTAGTCTTAAGGCTACTTAGCCTGCAATACGGCGCTTAATTCTCGTTAAATGGCTGTAATGCCTGTTTAACACAGTAAAGTTATTAGGAGCGTTCTCAAAATGAAGTCGCAAAATGATCCTGGCCGATCTAAATCACGCCATCACGAATACTCCCTTATCCTGCCCATTATTGCGCTGGTTATTCTTAATCTCTGGGGAGATACCAGCAATTTCGCCGCCATTATCATTATCAATCTGATTGCATTGGTGGGGATTCTGAGCAGTGCTTTTAGCGTGGTTCGCCATGCAGACGTGTTAGCACACCGTTTAGGTGAACCTTATGGTTCTCTTATTCTCAGCTTGTCAGTGGTGGTACTTGAGGTCAGCCTGATCTCGGCGATGATGGCCACTGGCGATGCTGCTCCAGCCCTGATGCGCGATACGCTCTACTCCATCATCATGATTGTTATTGGTGGGTTGGTGGGCGTCTCCCTGCTGCTGGGTGGCCGTAAATTTGCGACCCAACACGTTAATTTGGTCGGCATCAAACAATATCTGATGGCTATCTTTCCACTGGCGATCATTGTTTTGGTGTTACCCAGCACCCTGCCCGGCGGTAACTTTAGTGTGGCGCAGTCATTAGTCGTCGCAGCAATTTCGGCGGCGATGTATGGTGTTTTCCTGCTGATTCAAACCAAAACGCATCAAAGTCTGTTTGTCTATGAACACGAAGACGAAGGTGATGACCCAAGTGACCCACACGGTAAACCGTCGTCTCACAGCAGCCTGTGGCATACATTATGGTTATTGGTTCATCTGGTGGCAGTGATTGCCGTCACCAAATTTGATGCTAATCCACTGGAAGCCTTGCTGACCGAGCTGAATGCGCCAGCTAAATTTACTGGCTTCCTGATCGCCCTGTTGATCCTCTCCCCTGAAGGGCTGGGTGCCTTAAAAGCGGTGTTGGCAAATCAGGTGCAGCGGGCCATGAACCTGTTCTTCGGTTCCGTGCTGGCGACCATTTCACTGACTGTGCCAGCCGTGACATTGATCGCGGTACTGACTGGGCAGGAGTTGAACTTTGGTCTGGAAGCGCCGCATATCGTGGTGATGGTGAGCGTCTTGATTCTGTCGCAGATCTCATTCTCCACCGGCAGAACCAACGTACTGAATGGCACCGCCCACTTGGCGCTGTTTGCCGCTTATATGATGACGATTATGCTGTAGCGGCTTTGTAGCGGCAGTTCTCTCGACGCCATTGGCGTCACAGATAAGCAAAGGGCAAGTGCGATAAGCACTTGCCCTTTCTTATGGGGTCATCCATTCATAACTTTGCGTTATGAATAGGCATTCAAAGTATGTTGGCATAGCGCTGAGCGGACACAGTCCTGTTTGTCAAAGCGGATGATGCCAATCATTTCATCCTCAGCGAAACGCTCCAGCGCATCACTAAGACCCGATTTCACGCCACGCGGAAGGTCGCATTGGGTGATATCGCCATTAACGATAACCGTGACATTTTCACCGAGACGGGTCAGAAACATCTTCATTTGGCTGGCGGTCACGTTTTGTGCCTCATCGAGGATCACCACCGCATTTTCGAAGGTACGCCCACGCATATATGCGAATGGCGCAATTTCCACTTTACCGATTTCTGGACGCAGACAATATTGCAAGAAAGAGGAGCCGAGTCGGCGCAGTAGGATGTCATACACCGGGCGGAAGTATGGCGCAAATTTCTCCGAGATATCACCGGGCAGGAAGCCCAAATCTTCATCTGCCTGTAACACTGGCCGCGTCACAATGATCCGATCAACTTCTTTGTGAATGAGGGCTTCAGCCGCTTTGGCCGCGCTGATAAAGGTTTTACCACACCCCGCTTCGCCGGTCGCGAAGATGAGCAGTTTACTGTCTATGGCTGATAAGTAATGACCTTGAGCTTCCGTACGCGCCTGAATAACGGAGGTATCACGGCTATCCCGTGCCATACCTATTGATTCAACACCGCCCATTTGCACTAACGATGTCACGTTCTCTTCCTCACGCTGACGATGACTACGTGAATCACGTCTAATGACGCGTTTCGCTTCACGACGAGCTTTGATCACTGCTTTCTGTCTTCCCATAGTGGCACCTTACAGTTTGTTTCACCTACCGCAGCAGAAATTGCCTACGCGATTATGTTTCACATACGGATGAGGTTTTGGCTTCCTTCGCAGCCAATAATAGCCAATGAAAAATGCGAATAACGTAAACACTTAAGCAGCCTAAAGGCTCGAGTGAAAACAATATCGCAAGGGAGGGTGTTACAGGAGATAAATAGTGGAAGCAATAACGTTGGAGATAATAAATCAGAGGTAGAGACTGACAGCACTGCTAGAAATTGAGAGTCGGAGGGGGAGCCCTCGTCACAACGAGTTGCTTGAGTAAAACTTTGGTCTTGTCTTAACAGCCCAATCATGGACTCTACCATTAGCGATCCCCGCAGTGATAAACAACAGCCTAAGCTATGCACCGTGTGAAAAATACCGCCAGATGATTACAGTATAATGACACTCTTAACTTTCGCGATATTAAAATGCAAAAAATATATTATTTTTTATTTGTTCGTTTTTTACTCTAATCATTTTTCGGATCGCGCTATACTATTTAGCCCCGCTTTACGTCCTGCATTAATCTTGTACTCTTATTTCGCCCTTACTTTTTTTATCTCTACGTTAAGCAAAGGCGAAACTCAATAATCAGCAGGTAATACAAGGGGATAATATTAACGATAATGACCCCGACTATCACTAGCGGCTGATTCTTAAATCCTGTAAACGTGTTTTTTGCTTGCCTTGACTATCAAAGTTTTCCATAGCCAGCCAATCATTAAATGCCTGCTTAATTAATGGCCACTCGCGGTCAGTGATGGAATACCAATTAGTATCTCTATTCCGCCCTTTGGTCACGATAGCCTGACGGAATTGCCCTTCAAATTGGAAACCAAAGCGAGATGCAGCCGAGTTTGACGGCTCATTCAATGAATCACATTTCCACTCACAGCGACGATAACCTAATTTGTCAAAGACGTAATGCAAGAGCAAATAGATGGCCTCAGTGCCCGCTGAGTTGCGCTTTAATCGTGGCGACCAATTAACGGAGCCTATCTCGATGACACCATTTTTCTCATCAATTCGCTGTAAGCCAACCGTCCCCAACGCCAAGCCCGTTTGGGCATCAACCACCGTATAGTGGAAAGCCTCATCACTATTAATTAAGGTTTGCAAATATTGATGAAAATCGATCTCACTTTCCGGGCGTTCACAATAAAAATAGGTCCAGTCATGTGTATCTTTAACCATGTGGTACGCCTGATATAAGCACGCTTCATGTTTATCTGCATCGACTGGGGCGAGATAACAAAAATGGCCCGGCAAAATTTCCCGCTGCGGCAACAATGCGGCTTGCCAATTCAATAATGCAGCTCCGATAGTTTGTCCAAAATGATTTTGATTCACTGTATGCTCCCTTTTTAATTCAACTGCCAGAGGAATACCTGTTATGACGAAACGCGATCATGACTTCACACTATAATTTCAGCTAAATCATAGCAATATATATAAGGAGAGGTAATACAAGAAAGTGGAGTTTTGCGGGGTTAATCTCAGAGGCGGGCCTAAAATTACAGCGGGTATCCCTGAATACTTGAAATAAGCACTAAACAGCCACTTATGTCCAAATATTCAGAGATTATCGCCCATCACCCTCGGCGTAAATTGACGACTGGTGCGACTGATGGGAGTTGTAGTCCCTCTTTGACGTCCAGTAATTGCCCATGCTCATCGTTGTATAACGTGAGACAGGAGCCGGCTTTCAGTTGGGCCACCATCTCGCCCGAAATATCCATACTACTCGCCAGCTCATCGTCGTTCAGATGTGGCCTGTGACCACGGCGCTCAACCTGAAAACGGACCTGATTGTATTTGGCCCAGATAATGATGACCACTGCATTGAAGAGCGCAATAGCCGCATACAAGGCGAGCGTGGTCAAGCCACTGAGGATATAGAGCCTGAACGGAATCGGCCCCATGTTCGGCGCCCTGTCGATCATGTCCAGAAATCCTTTCACAAACAAAAAGATAAAACCGAACCAAGCCAAGGCAGTGATAATAATATCGATCCAGCGGGGTATCAGCCGCTGCTCAGTATGAATCAGAGGTTCATTCATGGTTTAACTCTCCCGATTCCGCGGTCTGGGCTCACCCAACGCGCACGTTTACGCTTGGTGTTGAGCATGACTTTGGGGAACGCAACCACGGTGGTAAACAAACTCAGCATCCAGTAGACCATCGGATACCATATAATCCAGAACAGTGAACTACCCAGTTTAGGCTCATAGCGCCGCTCAATCACCAAACTGATAGCAAACTGCATCAGACAGGTCAGGGCCAATACCATCCCGGTAAAGGCAGGCGGGAAGACCGTTTGTACATGAATTCCCGGCGGCAGTGTAATCACCAACCCCAGCAGGAATAAAACGATACTGAACAGATAAGTAAACGCCCAAGTGATCGACAGCGAGTACTCAAGGAACAACAGCCACATCCTGCGATTGCGCCAGCGCCACAGTTTGAACATGTTCTTCAGGAAAACTTCGGCCCCGCCCTGCGCCCAGCGCAGGCGCTGTTTCCACAAGCCACCGAGGGTTTCTGGCATCAAAATCCAGCACAAACCACGCGGCTCAAAGAATACCGACCAGTGTCTAACCTGTAATTTCCAGCTAATATCAATATCTTCCGTGATCATGTCTGGGCTCCAGTAGCCCACATCGGCTAACGCTCTGCGGCGGAAAGCGGCCACCACACCAGACACAGTGAAAACTTGACCATAGACGCGTTGCGTCCGCTTAATCAGCCCGATAATTGAGGAGAACTCCCCAACCTGAACACGACCAATCAAGGTTGAGCGTGTGCGGATACGTGGGTTGCCGGTGACAGCCCCCGTGCGCGGGTTGGCAATCAGTGGTGCGACCAGATAAGGCACCGCTTTTTTGTCCAGCAAAGCATCACCATCAATGCACACCAGATATTCACTGCGTGCCGCCGCTGCCCCCATGCGCAGGGCAATGGCTTTACCCTGATTATGGGCCAGATGAATCACTCGCAGACGAGAGTCTTCCTCCAGTAATGAATCCAGCACTTGCGCGGTATCATCGCTGGAGCCATCGTTAATGGCGATCACTTCAATATTGGTGTAGGTCTGTGCCAATGCTGCGTGAATGGTTTCCCGTGCATTCAACCCCTCGTTAAAACAAGGGATTAAAATCGACACCAGCGGATTACCTTTCAACTCAGGCGGTGGCACATCATCGCCCCACGGCCAGTGTCTCTCCCGGCGTAGCCAGAAATAGACCCCGCCGGTTATCCAGATACCGGACATAAAGAGCGGATAGAAGAAAACAAAATTCAGCAACACGTCGCCAGTAAAGAGCAAGATCATTCCCGCAGGGATGCTCAGTACCAAGCATAGGATGAGTAATGCAATAATTCTATCGATCATATAAAGGATACCAGGCAGAAGATAGCACAGGGCGGACATCTTTTAGCGGTGGTTCGCCAGTGATAAAGTTATCCGGATAGTAACCAAAATTTTGCGCGCCGTTTAACTGCAACTGGCGCATCCATCCCGCCAGTATCGGGCCACTAATGGCATTGCTGCCCTCAGGCTTGGTCCAGTCCTTCGATTGCAGTTCAAATACTGTTTTATTCAGTGCTCCTGGCCGCTCAGCAACTTTGTTCACCAGTTGCGATAGCCACTCTTTCGACTCAGATAGCGGCACTTTCTCCATTAATGGCATGGCCATCGGAGCAACCCAGTCATAGTTAGCCAAGAAATCATCAAGATTCTGCGCAAACCATGCTTCACTTTCCGGTTCCAAGATCGGCATAGCGAATATATTACGCGCTGATTTTACTTGCGGGCCACGGACATCACGTACCTGCCGCGTTAACTCATTAGTAAAATCAACCAGATACTTACTCTTATAGCGGGTCCAGCGGGCCATGGTTTCGGGATCGTTGCGGATAGTGACAATCGAACCTGGGAAACCGGCTTTTTCGTAAGCGCGAATAGCATCCGGCGAGGCGTCTTCAAAGTCGGACATCACCGCATCGTCATGATAGAGAATTCCGTCAATTGGCGCGCTATAGGCCATATCGCGATAGATATCGATAATGCGCTGCCGGACTTCGGGGTTAAATGGCGACAGACGGCGATATTGATCCGGATCGATGCTGGTTTTGCCAGTTTTCGGATCAATACGCGTAATCCGTGGCAAAGAGGGGTCCATTTCAAAGGCCAATACGGGCATCCACGCATAGACATCCACATCTGGGCGAGAGGCTAATTGCCATGCCACGCGGTTAAACAAGTCTTGGCGCATCGGTATCCAGCGGTTAGGGAAATAGACCTGCCGGATATTGCCATCCCCTTTTGGGTCAGAAAACGCTTGTAAAAACACGGTAGTGACACGTAAATCAGAGATGCGTTGTACCAGTTTGTCGAGGTTCTCCTTCTCCTGTACGGGGTCTGGATCGTAGAGATAATCCAAATCAACATGCGCCACCCGCATGATTTCCTTTTCCTGTACGGAAGTGATCAACTGGGCAAAGTCTTTCAATGACGGATTATTACTGATTAAGATACGCGGAATATTCATCAGATCATTAACGTTGCCAATGCCCGGCTCCAATGTCATTGCCATTTGGTAGCCGTGTTGACGCAAGATATTGATTACCGTGCCATTCGGCGCACCGTAGGGCCAAACCCAGACCCGAGGGGGTTTCCCCGTGGCTTGAGTAATGCGCTGGGTGATCAACGAAACGTCTTTTTCCATTCGCTGCTTGAATGCCGCTTCAGTTTCATATTTCTTTGTTTTTGGATCGTAGATCAAGTTAGCGGCAGCCGGTTCAGTATTCCCCTGCGGGTTGGCAATCACACCATAATGGGAAGCATAGGTATGTGCGCCGATCTCAATCAGTCGCGATTTAGACATTTCGGCGATCTCTTTCCAGGTCAGGAAACGATCGCGGTCCGTGCTTAACCCCCCAAAATCCACCTTTTTATTGGGTGGCGTATCTATCCAAGTCCCCACAGGGGCCAGCACCGCACTCATATTATTGGCTTCTAACAACGGATAAACACGGGTGTAAAAACTGCTGTAACCATCATCAAAGGTCAGCAAAACCGCTTTATTGGGTAAGGGTGTGCCCCCATTACGGGCGGCCAGAATTTGATCGACAGAAACCACGTTGTAGCGGTTATCCTTCAACCACGCCAGTTGCTCACTTAATGCACTGCTTCTTACCGATAAATAACGTTGGTCGGCTGAATCATCTTCAACATCATGATAAGCAATGACTACGAAGGTATTCTTCTGCCACGGCCTTTCACTCTGCGGTAATGGACGATCGGCCGGTGGAACGAATACGGGTTTTTCTGCATAACACACGGAGGCCAGTAGCGTTATCATTCCTACTACGAGTATCCGGATAAAAAATAGTATCTTCGCCATAGCGCTGATCCCTTAGAAACGGTAATTCAAATCGAAAGCGAGCGAGAGGTCGTGCTCACGGACACCATCATAAGGGCGTTTGTCATAGGTCACTGCCACACCAGCATCGACCACATCATTCCATTGAATACGTTGCCCATAACCTGCCGTGGTGACCAGACCATTACCGTAGTTTTTCTCCCAGTAGCCGCCCACACCGAGCTGTATTTGTTGACTCCAGACCGTTTTATAGTGGCGATACATGATGTGATTGAGAGTCACAGCAGGTAGGTAGGTGAAATCACGTTTTGGGTTATAGTAAATCACGTCTTCTTTGGTATTGGTGCTGGCGGCCAATCCTAGATTGAAGTCTGCTGTCAGGTACGGCCCAGTCCAGATACGCTGACGTCCGTTAAGCTCGTATTCCCACCGCTTGTTGCCGTCAGAGTAATCAGACGGCGTGACATTAAATTCAAGATCACGCCGATCATCAGCCTTCCACAAGACAAAAGCAGAGGCGCTGTTGGAGCTAATATTGTTTTTCATGGCGCGCAATGGAGTCTCTTTCGCCAATCTTTCGACCTGACCGCCGACCCGCCAGTGATCATTAAAATCGTACCAAGTGGCTAACCGAGCACCGGTTTTGTTACCGAAACCGTAATTCTGATTATTCACTTCGGCCTCGACCCAGTGATCACGAGAGGTCCACTCTCCGCCCAAACGCATCACGCGATTAATACCAGTACCTTCTTCAAACTGGGCATTGTTATAGCTGCCACCACCAAATACACGCCAGTTTTCGGCTATCGGTGGGCTGTACAGCAAGGTTTCAATGCCATAATCCTTGTTACCGCTGACTGGGCTATTGGAGGAGAGCGTACGGTTACCACTCACACGCAGTTCATACATATTGTGTACTTTGCGCTGCCGATCTAATTCCTGAGACGGAACATCTTCTGGGGAGCGGGTAATCACATCATCGGTCAACAACTCCATCTGATGCCACTCCTGCAAATCCATCGCCGTTTCAGCTTGGGCGCGCTCCAAAATCAGGCTGCGTGGTGCCAATGACTCCACCGCTTTCAGCTCTTGTTCAGCTTTACGTGGTAAGTCTCTGGCCAGATAAACACTGGCTAAAGCGATACGTAAATTCTGGTTTGCAGGCGCGGTGCTGGATAATGTTTCCAGCTTTTTCTGTGCTGCGGGCAGATCATTAAGCGCCACCAAAGACTGAACCAGCAGCGTCTGACCCTCCATCCAATCGTCATTGGGTTCTTTGCCCGGCAGACCATAAACCCCTACTTGATACGGGGTCTGCTCGCTGTAGTTCTTAGCGAATTGATGCGCCTTATCCAATTGCTCACTTTCATTCAGCGAGTAATAGAGATCATCGGCATCAAGTAAGTCATCACTGTTTCGGAAAGTTTTGCCATCGGCGTAATACAAACTGGTCAAGATCGGCGCTGCTTTTTCTGGCATCCGACGATCGACATAAGCAGAGGCGGCCCAGCGACGGGCATAATCCGGCATTTTGTAGCCTTCAGCTTCCATCGCTTCATATTCTTTAATCAGCTCGACGGTATTACGGCGTACCAATAATGCACCGAGCCTATCAATACGCGCGCGCTGATAATCCGCCTGCGCGTCGGGATCTTTGCTCCAACGCGTTAACAGATCCTGATAATCTGCCAGCGCCTGATCAGCAATGTAAAAACGCTCAGTTTCACTGCGCGTTGGCATCACGGCCATACGAACCTGTTCCGCTGCCGCATCTCTCTCAAGTTGCCTATACTGTTCAGCCGTGACGAGTTTCGGATTCTCTTTTGCCAGTTGTAGTGCAGGATCAGCAATGCGGTTTCTTTGCAGTATCTCAAGGTGATTTTTTAAGACTTCCTCAGATTCAGGCGCTAATCGCACTGCCTCACTGGAAGCCTGCAACGCATCATAATTGCGGTTGGTTGCGCGGCTCAGATAAGAGAGTGTCATATAATTTTTGGCGGAGGGGTCACGCTCAGCTAACTCTTTTGCCTTTTGTAAAGCCTCACCGCCACGCCCTGAATCAGCCTGCGTCATGATCATACCGGTGATAAGGTCAGGGTTAGTCGGGTCTTTCTTCAAGCTGCTTTGCCACAGTGCCAAAGCTTGATCCCAACGTTTTTCATTGCGATAAGCACGCGCCGCAGCGGCTAGCCCCCGCGAGGAGAGATTCACGGAAGAGTGATATTTTTCGTAAACATCGATCACTTCTTGATTACGCCCTGCCCAACCGGCTATTTGTAGCCAGTCGTCAACTTGACCACTATTAAGCGGGCCTGCTTTAGATTCTTTTTGTAAATAGTCAAGGACCGGCGCAGTATCCCCCGCTCTGGCTTTGATGATTAATGAATCATACTGTGTTTCTGCCATGACTGGATTAACTGAAAGGCCGGAAATTAATAGCGCTAATAAAGTAATTCTGTGCCGTTGCAACGGACGCAGTAGTGTCGTAAATGCGTTATACATTATATAACCCTTAAGCCAGCAACTTGTTTGATGATCAAGAAAAGCTACTTCACGAACATCCATTTTTCATTATTGAATTACGATGAAATGAAGTCCTTGGAATGTATTACAGCATGTTACATAGGATAGTTGAAAGAAAATACTGTTGTCGAATTATTATAGAATATTGTTATTCCAGCGATTAATAGAGGTGAAAACGTGATATGTGCGTTAGTTTAGGGGCGATCAAGATTAATCCTAGTTAAAAACACCTAACAACTCCAGAAAATAGAGATAAAATATTTTCACTCGGTGCATAGCGCGATACAGTATCCTGCACGAGGGCAGTATGGTTTGATTTTTGGGCTGTTTCATCGGCTTTTTTATTGCTTTAAATTTTGAATGTCTAAAATATTCTTTATATTAATAATCGTCAAAAAAATAGTATGATTTGGAATGTCGATTATCACTTCCGTTATCATTATTAATAGAACCATTTCAAAATTATAAATAACCAATGGAATGTAAATAACAAGAGCGCTAAAGCACCTTTGTGCTTTAACACTCTATTCTATATGAATAATATTATTATTTTATGCAAATCTGTGACAAATGACTTTCGAGAAAAAAACTTGGTTAAAAAACTGAAGCATTGACTGCCAAAGATGAATGCCATTCACATCAAGTCAGATATTGTGCAAAAATTAAGGGCAACGCAGTAAGTCGCGTTTAAGTTTACTTAAAAACTCAAAACCGTTATTGGTAATGAGAATCATATCCTCCAACATAATTGCGCCAATACCGATACCGTAATAGGGTGTCTCGAGGCTTAATACCATTCCTGGGCGAAACGTTTCAGTTGCCAAAGTACTGACAAAAGGCGCTTCTTCTAGCCCTAAAAATACCCCGTCGCCATGCCCAAGATGACCACGATTATAATGCGGTAAACCTGACTTTTTGATGACATCCATGGTGGAGTCAAATACATCTTTTAATTTCACCCCAGGTGCAACCATCGATAACATATGTTCATGGCCGATTCGAATGGTGTCATAGATCTGTTGAGTTAGTGGGTCCGGCTCGCCTAGTACAAATGTTCTGGCCAGATCAGCACCATAGCCCGCAACATCGACACCGCAGTCAAATTTAATGAGGTCACCATACTTTGCTGGCGTCTCATCCGCGATAATCTTAGGTGAGAAGTTGTCGCCAACAGAAATAAGATTGAAACGCGAGAAGTTCGTTTCTGGGAAGGTCATCACCGCAGCTTTAAATGCGGCGGTCAATTCTGCGGCAGTACAACCGACACGGATTTTTTTAGCTGCACAGGTAATACCATATTCGGTAATTTCAGCGCTTTTTCGCAGGTGTTCAATCTCCCACGGGCTTTTGATCACTCTGATTTCATTAAACAGCGGGGTTGAATCAACCCATTTTAACCCTGGAGCCACTTTGTCCAGCACACTTTTACCACCGTTGGACATCGCATTTAATTCGATGGCAATCGTCTTATCCATTACGTGGGCCTTTTCAAGCGCCGCTTTAACTAAACCGAAAACGGCTTCAATCGGCGGACCAATCGGGCGCTCACGTTTGTTCTGATGATTGAGGGGATTGCGTGGATCATCGACATCAACCCATACAGGGAAGGTTTTCAGCTCCACATTGGGCATATCAAAGTGTGTGCTGGCAGCCTCAAATTCATTCATGATGATTTGCGAAGGTATTGTCGCATCACGGAACATAATCGCAACAGCCGCGCCAGTATGTCGGAAGGTATACATAAAGAAGCTGGCAAACCCGGTGAGATAATAAAAATTATCACACACGGTGACCACCAAGGCCTCTATCCCCTCTCGTTCCATTACCTTGCGGGCGTTATGACTGACCACCTCTAAATGCGCAATTTTTTCGTTATTCACCGAGACTTCCTTCATCACTTTCTTGATCTGTAGGTTGAATCATATACCCAAAATCAGTGAAGTTGCAGGTAGGCAGTCATTATGGGCGAGATTCTAGTGGGTAATCGAGGCAATTGCCGACGCCCGGAAGCTTATTACATCGGTAGTCAGTATCTTACGTCGGCGGTAAGTGTTGTTCGATGCGGTAATTACGGTTTCTTTGCCAGCAAAGTGGCAAAACGTAATTTTATCCGATTACCTTGCGCATCAGTCTTATGTAATTGCCCAACATCTTCGTTGTACTTAATCACTTCCCAATCTTTATAGTACTGGCTTAACTCACCTGACTTTAATGTAAAGGAGAATGGCACAGTACAAGGAAAGTCATCAGTTGACATGGCGGAGATGATCAGATTATAACCACCGGGCAAAGTACACTCTTGCATATTATTAATAAGATGCGGAATTCTTTCCGGTTGCAGGAACATAAGCACGACAGTCGAAAGAATAAAATCGTAACGGTTGTCCAAACTGGCTTCGTTGATGTTGTAAGTGCTGGCAGTTATATTTTGCAGTTCTTCCTGCGCAATGATCTGCTGCAAGTTCCCTATACTATCCGTATTTTTATCCACCGCCGTAACATCAAAACCTAATAAATTCAGGTATAACGAGTTGCGGCCAGAACCACAGCCTAAATCTAATGCTTTTCCCGGTTGAACCCACTTTACCGCTTCAATCACTTCGGAATGTGTCGGGGTTAGATTGTATTTCTTATGGTAAAAATCTTCCGCTGAACAGTAAAAACTCAGTTGGCATTGCAGATCATCTGAACATGCAGCAATACGATGCCAGACTTGTGGCTCAATAAAAGGCGGTTGATGTTCACTTGAAAATGAGTGCCTTTCCAGTGTATTTCCTGCTTCGTCCAGAATCAGAAAATCCATCTCGCCGCTGAGAATGGTGAGTTTGGCCCAAGTGCCTGCTTTGGTATTGTGTTTCTCTCGAAACATCGCTGGCACGCCAGCACTGTTCCAGACAGGTAACTGTTTGTAGCAAAGCAGCGCTGATGTATTTCCCATGCTGATATTCCTCAAATAAATTAAAGATGCATTTAATATGCAACATATAATACAGCATTTATGTGACCAAATGAAGCAGCGAAATCACTCATATACAGTGATAACCATCCGCTTATTTAGCACATAAAATCATTTAGATAGCGTTATCGTAGGATGTCATGGGGCTTTAGGCTTGGTTAGTTTTAGGTTTTCAATATGATCAGCGAGCTTTTGGATATCGTCATCTGTCAGATGCGCTTTGGCTTTATTCCCCCTACCGACAATCTTGCCATCGCGCCGCGCAGTCAGACCGTCGACTATTTCATCGCGAGATAAAGAGATCAGCGGAGGGGCTTTATCTAAACCTTTCCGATCAGCCAAACGTCCATGGCAGCTTGAACAGGTTTGTTTATAGATATGCTCACCGTCAGTGGCCGCCTGTGTAGGTATGCTAAATATCATCATGCACAGGGCCAACAACAATATTTTCATATTGCACCCGTCGCCCATTGTTGGAACAACCGAGTCAAATCTTTCTCATTGCGTGCACCCTGATGTAACTCAGTGACTTTGCCGTTGCGATCAATCAGAAAAGAGGTGGGTGTGCCAATCACCTGATAACGTTCCTGCGTAATGCCCAGTTGATCGCGAATGACGGGATAGCTAAGATTGCGCTGCGCCAATACCGGATTGATATCCACCTGATCTGGATCGGTGTTGATGGCCACCACCACAATATCACCCTGATATTGCTGGCTCAGCTTATCCAGTGCCGCCATCTCGGCCAGACATCCCCCACAGCTTGCCGACCAAAAATTGAGGTAGACCTGTTTGCCTTTCCATTTATCGAGTGCGACGGGCTGACCTTGCATATCATAAGCCGCCAATTGAGGGGCAACTTCCCCCACCGCGACCTCTTCTTGTTTGCAGGCGCTAAGTAGCAGTAACAGGCTACATAGGCCAATCGTTTTTAACCCATTACGCCACATGATGACGACTCTCTTCGTTAAGATATCTACCGTGCTGAAGCCGGATGATCCGATCAGCAACACAGCCTAGGTCTGGATTATGGGTGACCATGACGATGGTTCTGCCTTGGCGATGAATATGGTTTAACAGATCCAAGACCCGCTGTTCATTCTCTTCATCAAGGTTGCCGGTAGGTTCATCGGCAAAAATGATCGGGGGCTGATTGACTAATGCCCGCGCAATGCATACCCGCTGTTGCTCCCCCCCGGAAAGCTGGCTGGGCAAGTGATCCATACGCGGCGTCATCCCAACTTGCTCCAAAACTTGCCGCGCTGCCTCTTCATCCACCACGCTGTGGTAATGCTGCGCTAACATAATGTTTTCTAATGCTGTCAGGTAAGGGATAAGGTGAAATTGCTGGAAAACCAGCCCTATCTTGTCTGCCCGAAACTTCCTGCGGCCCTCTTCATCCAACCCTGCGGCATCAATACCATCGAGCAATACCTGCCCTTCGGTTACCGTGTCCAGGCAAGTCAGAATATTCATCAGTGTGGTTTTGCCAGAGCCTGAAGCCCCCATAATCGCCACAAATTCACCGCGATTGATGCGAATATTAATATCTTCCAGCGCCGTAACTTGCCCGAAACGCTTATATAAGTGCCGGGTTTCAATGACGGCATCCGTAACGTATTCAGGTTTCACCTGTGTTAGTGACGATGTCATTTGCTACTCTCCTTTCAGGACTTTAGCGGGTTCAATATGAATAGCCCGGCGGGTGGGAACAATTGCCGCGACAGCGGCGACTAACAATGACAATACCAGTGTCAGCGGTAATACCGGCGCACGTAAGGCTATTGACGCGCTGAATACGGTCTGCCCCAAGACTTGCGCCAATACATACCCTAGCAGAGCACCACAGACGGCGGCCGCCAGCGAGATAATCAGCGTTTCGGTCAGCATCTGGCGAATAATATCGCCCCCACTGGCACCCAGTGCTTTTTGTAAGGCGAACTCTTTTGAGCGCTCACCCACAATCGCCATCAGAGTGGTATTAACGCATAGAGAGGACAGAATAAGAATCACGACCGAAACCAGCCCCATTAGCCCTTTTATTTTATCGAGCACCTGCCCTTCAGAGGCGGAGACTTTCCGAATCGGCCGGATTTCAAGATCGGGATATTGTTCACGCAGATGGCTGGCAAAAGTTTCGACCTGCCCCACATCATTGCTGACACTCAGTAGTGCGTTGCTGATCTGGCCCGGTTGATTGAGCCATTTCTGTGCCAGTTCCAAATTAACGATCAGCATATTATCGGTGGCATCGCCAGCCTCAACAATACCTTTGATTTGCAGCCGCTGCCGCGCACCTTCACTCACTAGGGTGAGGGTATCGCCCACCTTGACGTGCAGGCGCTCCGCCAGTTTGACGCCGATCATGGCGTTGCGATCATCAAAACTGACACCAATCCAATTGCCCGTCACTTGCCAGTAAGGCACCAGTTGTTGCAAGGATTCAAACCACACGCCCATCAATACTACTTTTTCTAGTTCGGTACGTGCCATGCCATAAATGTAGGGGCTGGAGGCGTTGATCAGCCCTTTCGGGGCAGCATCAATGATGGGCTGAAATCGCTCTTGCTCAAATGCACTGCCATGCCCTGGGCCGATATAGAAATTCGCGCCGAAAGTGCGTAACTCTTGGCTCATCTTGGCATTGATATCGAAATAGACGGCCGACATGGCGGTGACAATCGCCGCACCGACGGTCAGCGCCGCAAACACCACACTGACCCGCTGCATACGCAGGCGCAAGGCACGTAATACCAACCGCCAAAACATGCTATGACTGCCTTTATGTTGCACTGCTGGAGGATTAACGGCCATAGAGTACCTCCACCGGATACAGGCTAGCGATGCGCCGTGCGGGGAACCAAGTACCAATGACCGCAATCAAAATAGAGATCACCAACACACAAGGCACCACCATCCAAGCGAAGCTCAATGGAGCACCAAAAAGCATCAGGCCAATGGTTTTTGCCAACCCCCACCCAGCCAGACAACCGGCTAGCCCTCCAATCAACCCACTGATGGCGGCTTCAAGATAGAACAACATCAGAATTTGCCACTGACGCGCCCCCAATGCTTTCATCAAACCAATCTCTTTAGCCCGTTCCATTATCGTGCTGGTCATCAGTGAGGCGATGCCCATGGCAGCCGCAATCAACGCGGCCAATGTGACGACGCCCAGCAGCAGTTGTATTTTTTCAATCACCACCCCCTCAGATGCTGCAACCTGCCAGATAGGCCGAACGACTGAACCGGAGATCGCCTCCTCGAGTTGGTGAGCAATGGAAGAAACATAGGCGGTGCAATACCACAAGTCATACTCCTCGGCATTGAGGGCTTCAAGATTTTCACGCGCTTTGCGTGACAACTCATTTTCCGGCACGGTCAGCGCCGAAACCCGTACTGCCTGAATCTTCCCTGGCAAACCCAGTAATGATTGCACTGCCACCAGAGGCAACACCAGACGGCTCTCTTCTTCGCCCCCACTGCTCAACACGCCGCTTATCTTCACCGTCAACGGGCCAGAAACGCCGTTTAGATGCAGCTCATCGCCTATTTTCCAGCCAGTGTGTTGTGCCAATTGCTTACCCAGTAGAGCCTGAAGCTCTTGAGCATCGGCTTTGACTGGCTCGCTCGGCCAGTCACCATTAACCTGCCAATAGGGGCTGATTATTTGCTGACCCGTGTGATAATCCTCTTCATCAGGCACATCAACTGGCTGATTAAAATAGGTGCCTAGTAGTGGAATAGTCAGTCCGTTAACGTCAGTTTCACCGCTGAGCAGTGGGGCAAAACCGACAATATTGTTGCGCCAAAAAATGTCTTTAATATTGGGTAACTCGGCTTGATCCAAAAAATCCTGCCCACTCAGGGGATGACTTTTCTCGCCAAACAGTGACGGCAATGCCACCTGACCGGCGGGTTCAATCAGAATATTGGCACCATAAGATTTCAGCTCACGGGACATTTTATCGCCAATATCTATCGACACCGCCAAAAGCGAAGAGATTAGCCCTGCGGCAAGGAATACCGTAAAGACGGCCAACGACTTACGCCGGACATTCCTGAACCAAGATTGCTTGAGCATACGCCACAACATAATTATGGGTTCTCCTGAGTATCACTCTCTTCACTGCTGATAACTGGTGTGACAAATTGCTCTGGATGATCGCGGAAACGGTTGTAATTCGCCTCAGATGAGAAGAAGTAGGTTTTATCACCGTAGCTGTACTTAAATTCGGCTTTTTGATTAGTGAGGTGCGTTTTATCGACCGGATCAATCACATCTAATGTCACGACCGTCGTGAAATAATTGACGCCCGCCTCCAGAGAGGCTTTGGGGATAACGAGCTCTTTATCATCACTTTTCCACTCTTCTAGCGGGATCGGGTTGCATCCCCCCGCTTTGCCGATCGACGGAATGAAAATATGCACCGCGCAGGCAACACAAATCACCTGATTACCTTCCATCACATACCCTTGGTCGCCACATAATAGGCAGGCGTCAAACACCACGCTAAGACGTAAACGATCGGGGTAACGGTTAATAATAAAGAAGCGCACGGCTTTGCCATCATCAGCGACCCAAACAAAACGGTGCAGTTTGCCGTCGCGTACCTGATCAACCGGAATATGAACCAAGCCATCAGCGGCTAGCGTGACAGGTAAAGCTTCTGAGAGTTGTGGGGGCTGAGAAGCCACTTTATCCCAATAAAGTTGAGCGCCCATCACCACGATCCATGCCAGCAAAGCAAACACAAAAATTCTGCGGACATTACGGTAATCGGCCAAGGCTTTACGGCGGGCAATGGGTTCTGCATTTTCACTGACCACCCGACGAGCATGGCGCAACGGCATCAAATAACAGAGTGTCGTCAATGCCAATAGCAGCGCACAAATATAACTGAGCCAAGCATTCCCGTTAGTCACCAAAGCCACATAACTGAGCAGTGATTTGGTTAACGGCAAAACCTGTAACTTCATCAGTAACAGGATCGCATCGCCACTCAAGGGTAAAATGAGGAGCAGTGTCAACAGAACCAACAGCGGCCAGCGACAACGCGGCAATTGTCGAATCATCATCAGCAACAGTACTGCACAGAAAATGACCCAAGCAAACGCGACAATAATCGCCGCCAGATTAAGCAGCAGGTCAGTGTTGATCACATGAGTGTTGGTAAACGCGCCCAGATTGGGATTATTGCCCCAATTAAAAGCTGCGCCAAATACCAGCAAAATCTGCCAGCAATAGCCTAATGAACGGCGGGGAGTGAATTGGCTTAATAAGAAGAACAACAGTGCGAGAAGTTGAATCCCCGCCAGCGCTAACTGCAATTGCTGCGACTTAGGGTAATGAGTACCCGCCCATATCCCGGCAATAGCCATAAGTATTGTTATCCATACCACCCGATTCAATGCAGGGGCAGGCCGAATAGCCCAACTTAACCCCAGCAGCATAGCAATCGGTAAAAAGGCCTGTAGTACGGAAACAAAGAAATAACTCATTAGCACACACCTTGGGCAAGGAGATCACAACACCTGCCAGTTATCACTGATCAGCCCCTCATGTGGCGCTGATAACAACAATTGCCTGACCGTCCGATATCAATAAAAAAAGCCGCGATCACTGCATCAGTCATCGCGGCTATGACTATCAATTCAAACCGGTATATTTAAAGTCGTAGCTCACATCAAACGGCTTCCACCAACGACCAACACCTGTTTCGCTATCGGTATGACGATGCAAACCTGCTTTGGATGGCTCACTAATGTGATAGGTCACTTTGTAGTTACCCACGCCCATCATTTTGATGTTAGCACCGTAGTGTGGGCCATCGCTGGCAACCATTGGCATAAAGGTGCCTTCTTGTTTCGCGCCAGTATCGGTGTTCACCAAGGTGTAAGCGATAGTCAGGTATGGCATCCATTCACCGGCACCGAAACCATTTTTATTGCCTTCAGTTGCATGGATATCCGCTTCCAGATGGATGTCAGCCTTCGCTGCTGGCAAGCCCATACCGCGAGGTTCCATATCAATCGGCTGTAAGTAAACCGCCGCAATTTCCATATCATTAATTTTGATAGGTTCGCCGGCTGGATACTCTTTAAAGGCAAAGGCAGCAGGTGCTGCAAAAATGCTGGCAATGATACTGCTGGCAATAATCGTTTTCTTCATGGTCATGTAGCACACCCTCTGGTATCAAATGATAAGTACATTGTCGTAATTCACACCGGCATCATGCCGGACCATCATGCTGGGATAGCACGACCACGCCGTTGCATTACCCAAAGGGCAACCAGCGCAGCAATCAGTAATATCCCTTGAGGAATCAAAGTCTCCAGATATGGATAGATTCCCAACCAACTAATTTCAGGCACGCCCGGTAGCAGTGTCGGCTCAAACAATTTGCCCTCAATCAGCTCAAGGACACTCTTCCCAGCGAACACAAACGCCATCAGGTACATAAAGCCACCGGTAAACATAAAGAACGGCTTAAGTGGCAATTTAACCACGGTAAAGCGCATGACCAGATAAGCCACCAACAAGAACACACAGCCGACGCCAAAACCGGCCAAAATCGACAAGTGCCCGCTGGTTGTGCTGGCATCCCCCATCAGAGCCAGATAGAACAGCACGGTTTCGGCCCCTTCGCGGTATACCGCCAAGAAGCTGGTTAGCCATAGCCCTATCATTGAGCCGCTACTGAGTGATTTGGAGAACTTCCCTTCGAGATAGGCTTTCCATTGGCGTGCTTCAGTTTTTGAAAGCAACCAGTAACTCATGGAGAACAGCATCACCACGGCAATCATCATGGTGAAGCCTTCCAGCAATTCGCGGCTTTGCCCTGAGTTGGCAAACAGCCACTGGAAGACAAAGGCCGTTAATACGCTGGCAATTAATGCCACCACAACCGATTGACGAATCAGCGGCAGTTTGTCCTGATGGTTGTTTTTCACCAGATAAGCGACGATGGCCGCCACAATCAGCAAGGCTTCCAAACCTTCGCGCACAATGATCAACAGGCTGTAGATAAACAGACTCCAGTCGGTTTCATCTCCTCCGCCTAACATCTCAACCGCACTGGAGAGATCTTTCTGCAAAGCGAGAGCTTCAGCTTGCAACTGTTCGACCGGCTGCCCCGCTTTCATAAAGCTGACCAAGCGGGTGAAATGGCCCTCTAGCGTTGATTTAAACGCCGCATCCCGTGAGCCAATTTTGTTCTCCATGCCACTGGCTTCGAACAGATCAAAATAGGCGTCCTGTACTGCCATCATGGCAGGTGTGGTCTGCCCTTTCTGGTACTCATCGATAGCGGCGGTAACCGCCTGATTTATTTTGTCGGAAACCACACCCCAATCCGTGTTGGCCTGCCCATCAGCATTAGCACCACTCGCAGAGGATTGCCCCGCATTGGGCTGATCGGCAGTGACTTGCTGCTGTTCGCGGGTTGTAGGTAAGCCCGGCAGTATGTCTTCAATGGTTTGCAACAAGCCCGTGACACGATAAGCCACTTCCGTCAGTTGGTCGGGCTTGCTGGTTAAATCAATTAATGCGGTGAATTGTTGGTTAATCGCAGCGGCATCCTGTGCAGAACGATTTCCCCGCACTGACATTTCCATTTCAGAGTTTTTAAAGCCCTGATAGTGTGCTTGTTGCACACTTTGACTGGCAGCCGCGAAATTGCCTGCCTGATATTCACTGATGGCCTGCGCCAACAGATCATCAATGATTTTGAAGCTCTGCTGCCAGTAGACTGCAATATCACTGTTTTCATAGGCGGCATGCTGTTGTTCGGCGGTGAGTTTGTGACCGTCAGCCAGCACGGGCAACACGCCTGTCAACTCACTTTTGAGCCAGTTGATCTTATTATCGACCTCAGCTTGCGGTCTCCCTTCGCCAATCATGCGGCGAATTTCACCAAAAGCCGCTTCCATCTGATAACTCTTTTGGGCAGAGATATTAATGCGAATCGGCCCTTCCAGATTTTCAAACAGTTCAAAATAGGCCATCTGCACCGTGGTGCGGGCTTCATCATTGTTCTGTTGTTGATAAAGTTGAGACGTTTTATCAAGGCGGGATTGAATATCATTGACCAGTTGCGGGTAATCCACAGCAGCCCAAGCCAATGAGCTAGAGAGCCACCAACAGCAACAAAGCAGAATAAATTTGTGCCAAATTTGCATAATGAGTGATGCACATGAAGTTGATAATGAGATTTATTAACATTACCACTAAAGATAGGAAATGTGTCTTGATCCGCATCAAAAAATATTTAGTCTCTTGAAGTTTTGTTTAGAAATGCGGAGCACCCCGCAATTCTTGTTCAGGAAACAGCCCCTTGCTGGATGGCTCTTAGCCATTTGTTGAAATGGAGTATAAGAAGAAAAAATGCTCGCCTGCTGCGGAAATACCACAGGTGAAGGTAACCTAAATCCGCAGACAGGCGTTTATTTCATTAAAAATATAATCTGAGTTAAATGGTTAATTGATAATGTTCATTTATCCAATAACTGATATTACATCAGAAGAAATATTTGAATCTGGCACGAACACCATAACGATCATCATTGTCGCCATTGACTACTTTATTATTTTCAGCGACCTCCAATTTAGACCAGTAGGCACCAAGGTATAAATTAAAGTTATTCATATCCATAACATTAGCGATTTTATATGAGGTATGAATGGTGTGGACATCATATTTATCTGGTGAAGTTAATATTCCTGACGTAATAACACCGGCATTCGCACTGTTGAAATATTCGATATCGTTATGTGCGAAAATATAACCAACTTCAAAGTTTCGCCATAAAATATTGGCACCTGCACTGAAGTTTTTCTCATTGGTGGCATCCATATAAGCTGAACTCAGGTTGGCAACAATACCATTCTCGGGATCTTTATCCTGATTATTAAAGGTGAAGGTGGCACCATAACCATTACGTTTAGACTGATCCTGCCATATGCCTTGGTCATCCCGATAGCCATAGGCGTTACTGATGACGTTACTTTCCATCGCAATCGCGGCAGAAAGGCTGTCTTGTTTCCACGAAATAACAGGGCGAACATAAGCCACATTTTTTTCGTTTTCCAACGTATTGCCATGGTAGGTATTATTGGCAAACAGTGTGGTGCCATCTTTTAAGATGGTGTTAACTTCAAAATACCAGTTGCCCAGATATTTGCTCACCAGGAAGTTGCCGCCATTATTGCTGCGTCCACGCCCCTCTTTCATCATATAGATGTAGCCATAACCGTCACTGTATAGATCATTCGCAGTGTTCCCTGAGTGCTGGACAAAGGTATCCTGATTCAGTGGGAACATATCGTAAGCTTCAAAGCGACCCACTTTCACTTTCCAATCTTTTTCATGGCCAAAGAAGAATGCCGCATCATCAAGGTTCATGCTACCGCCAACATCAGCTAATGGCTGCACCGTGAAGCCGGCAAAGTTACCATTATTCAGGCGGCGATAACCATCCAGACCAATAAGAATTCGTCCATTAATATCCCATTGTTCTCTGCTACCTGCTTTCCAGTCTTTATTTGCACTGGTACGCAATGAGGTGAGTTGCCCGCTTTTGCTGGCGGCATCCATATTAATTTCAACATCACCATATAATTTAAGATTTCCTTGAGGGGTTTCCCAAGTAACTTCAGCTAACGCAGGCAATGATAAAAGACTGGTAAGTCCAACCAGAATAAACTTGTTCATATTGACCATCTCTATTTAGGATAATGTAAAGTAAAAATACTTTCTTAGAATGAGGGCAACACTCTGCCCACCCGATTTTAAAGAGTTAATATTTGTTTTATTATTTATTGTCATATCCAGAAGCATTAATTGGAAAATGGCACGCCATGATTAAATATTCATATTTGACCTCTACGAAATAGTTAAACTATTTTTATTTAATTTTATGATATTTATCAGCGAGGAATGAATTATCCTCGCTGATAGAGTAATACTAATTCATTGGTTAATTCACGGGCTAATAGCGATGTCATTAAGTGATCCTGAGCATGGACCATAATGAGCGTCATGGGTGTTTTGGCTTCACCCGCATCTTGTTCAATCAGCTTGGTTTGCATACGATGCGCCGCTTTTGTAAAGCCATCAGACTCCGCTAACAGTGCATGAGCCTGAGTGAAATCCCCTTCACGGGCAGCGCGCAGGGCTTCAAAGCACAAGCTTCTGGCCTGACCGGCATTGACGATAATCTCCATGACGGCCTCTTCCAGATCAATCATTTTTCTCTACCTCATCAAAGCCTTGATTGTCAGCCGTTGCCGCGAACCATTCACCACTTTTTTTCACGATGCGTTGTTGCGTTTTTAAATCTAACTGGATGAAACCATAACGGTTTTTGTACGCATTGCACCATGACCAGTTATCAATAAACGTCCACATATGATAGCCCAGGCAGTGGCTTCCTTCCGCTAATGCGCGGTGAACCCATTTTAAATGTTCAGAGACAAACTCAATACGATAATCATCATTAATCTGCCCGTTCTGGCTAAAACGTTGTTCGTTTTCAACGCCCATGCCATTTTCTGAAATAAAGCAGCGCGGATTATCGTAATTTTCACGTAGGTTGGTCAGGATGTCGTAAATACCGGGTTCATAAATTTCCCAACCTCGGTGCGGATTCATTTTGCAGCCGGGCATCTGATAATAATCAAACAACCACTCCGGCATAAATGGCGCATCAGGATTAACCCTGCTATCGCGACACTTTATTCTACGCGGCTGATAATAATTGATGCCGAGTAAATCTACTTTGCCCTCAAGGATTAATGCGCTGTCTCCGGGCTGGCACTCAGGTAATTGATCGTAATCTTTAAGCAATGCGACCAGTTCAGTCGGATATTCACCGCGTAATACGGGGTCAAGGAAGCTGCGGTTAAACAGTAAATCCGCAATGTTGGCTGCTTTGATATCCGCCGGATTCTCGGAGCGGGGATAGGAGGGTGTCAGATTTAAAATAATACCAATTTCGCCCCCTAATTCGCGCTGACGGTATTTTTTTACCGCTAAAGCATGGGCCAACACCGTGTGATAGGCCACCGTGGCCGCGCGCTTGAAATCCACCACATTGGGGTAATGGAAATCATACAGATAACCGCCTTCAACGGGCACGATAGGCTCATTGAAGGTAAACCAGTGTTGCACCCGATCACCAAACAAACGGAAGCAGGTATCCGCATATTCGGCATAGGCGTCAACCACATAGCGACTTTCCCAGCCCCCCTGTTCTTGCATCACAGTGGGCATATCAAAATGGAACAAATTGATAAACGGGGTTATCCCCTGCGCCAACAACTCATCAATCACGCCATTGTAGAAATCCACGGCCTCTGGGTTGACTTCACCCCGCCCTTTGGGCATCAGACGCGCCCAAGAAATTGAGGTGCGGAAGCTATTGTGATTTAACTGTTTCAGCAACGCGATATCTTGCTGCCAGTGTTGATAAAATGTCGAGGTCTGCTGTGGTCCGATTTGCTGATGAAAACGGCCTGGCTGCTTTGCATACCAAGTGTCCCAAATAGTCGCACTTTTGCCACCACTTAGGCTCTCACCTTCAGTTTGCGGCGCGGAGCTGGCACTGCCCCACCAGAAATCACGTGGAAATTGATACTTCATCTTACTCTCCGTAAAAATCAATCTAATCAGGGTTTAGCGAGTTTCAGCGGCTTCAGCAAAGCTCTGTTGTTGCTCTTTTTCTTCGTCAGCTTTCAGCAGGCTGCGCTCATAAGCTTTGAGGAAGGGGTAGTACATCACCGCAGAGAACACCATACATAACAAGCACATCACCACCGGGCTAAAGGCCCAGTTTGCCGCCCAAGAGGCACCAATAGGTGCAGGTGTGGTCCAGGGTGTTAATGACACAACTTGTGCAATCCAGCCCAACTTGGTTGCGATATAAGCCAAAGTGGCATTGATCATCGGAACAAAGATAAAGGGCAGGAAGAAGACCGGGTTCATGATGATTGGTGCGCCAAATAGAATCGGCTCGTTGATATTAAAGAAGCTCGGCACAATGCCCATCTTGCCAATCGTTCGCAAGTGAATGGCTTTGCTGCGCAGTAGCAGGAAGGCCAGCGGTAATGTTGAACCGACGCCGCCAATCAGTAAGTAGTGATCCCAAAAACCTTGCAAGTAGATGTGGGGCAGAGGTGCACCCGCCGCTAATGCCGCCTGATTCAGTGCCAAGTTGGTCATCCAGAACGGGTTCATGATACCGGTGACAATCAACGCGCCATGAATACCGGCAAACCACAATATTTGGCAGAGCAATACCGACAGCAAAATAGCCGGCAGTGAATCTGAAGCTGAAACCAAAGGAGCCAACAAATGCATGATGGCTTCTGGAATAATCATTCCAGTGGATGATTCGATAAATAAATTGAGTGGGTGCAGAGTCGCGACCACGGCCACCACAGGAATCAGGATTTCAAAGGAGCGCGCCACACCGGTCGGCACCTCTTTGGGTAGACGGATGGTAATGTTATGGCGCTTTAAAAATGCATATAATTCAGTGGAGTACACCGCAGTAATAATGGCGGTAAAAATTCCTTGGCCGGAGAAGTATTGGGTTGAGATATGGCCGTCGGCATAAGGAGCCGCCACCAGCAAGAATGACATCAATGCCAGCAGGCCAGTCATGATCGGGTCAAGCTTGTATTGCCGACCCAGACTGGCGCCAATCCCGACCGAGATAAAGAAGGTCATAACCCCCATGCTGAGATTAAACGGCAGCATCAGTTCATTGCGATAGGTGCTGGAGAAATTCAACCACGCCCGAGCAAAACCCCAAGTGGTGTCAGCAGAAAATGGCGGGAAGATAAAGACCAGCATAAACGAACCGATGATCATAAACGGCAGTGCCGAGGTAAAACCGTCGCGGATCGCGATAATGTACTTTTGTTGCCCTATCCGCCCGGCCAGCGGCGTGATGGTTTGCTCAATCATCCCAACCATTGTTTGGTAAAGAGAACTCATTGCAGATACCTTTTATTTCACTGCATTAATAAGAGATAAGGCGAAGTCGAGAACCTTATCACCGCGTTGCATGCCGTAATCCATCATGTCGATGGTCATCACCGGAATTCCCAAAGGCTCAGCCGTTGCTGCCAAATCCCGTTGCATGTATTTCACCTGCGGCCCTAACAGCACAACCTGATAGTGGCTGAATTGCTCGTTAAACTCGCTGGCACCAAAAGCATCAATCTGAACCTCCAGTCCACGGGTCGCTGCTTCAGCCAGCATTTTTTTCACTAGCATACTGGTGGACATCCCGGCTGAGCAGCACAGCATTATTTTTTTCATTACCTATAGCCTCACGTCATCTTGTCATATTGAGCCTCATTGGAAACAAAATGGAAACCGGTTTCCATCCAAACAGAAGAGATATGAGAGCGCGCTCAAATATTTACTTACTGAAAGATATGCAGTTGTGAAAGAGGTCACAAAAAGCTAAGCAAGAATCAATGTTTTACTGGATACTTTCTGGTGACAACGGTTTCCGTCATGGCAATCAGGGTATAGAATGGGCAGAGTTAGATTGGAACCAAGGATAAAAGGAACTGATCAGGCCCTCTGGCCATTGATCAGATAAAGTGGAGTGAAGTTATGTCGACTATTAATGATGTATCGCGGTTAGCCAACGTATCTAAAGCCACTGTGTCTCGGGTGTTGAGCGGGTCACGCGGTGTCAAGGAAGAGAGCCGTCTGGCAGTAATGAAAGCGGTCGAAACCCTTAACTATAAGCCGAATGTGATCGCGCAATTTCTGACCGCGCAGTCAACAGGTTGTGTCGGAGTGATTTGTGCCACTGAACACATTCAGCAAACAACCAGTTATCTGTTCGCCTTAGAAAAGCAGTTTAGTCAGCATCAAAAGCACTTATTACTGCGTTTTGCGGACAACAGTGTCGGGGTTGCCAACGCCGTGACAGAGCTGGCCAATGGCCTGTGCGATGCCATTATCATCATCGGTGCACGCTTTCCGCTGCCGCCACCCGATGAGAAAACCATCATGATTGATTGCCTTGAATCCTCAACCCCTAACAGTATTTTATTCGACCACTCATTCGCGGCAGAAACCGCCTGCCACTATCTGGTCAGTCAGGGCCGTCGGCATATTGCGCTGTTAAATCATGCTTCGGGGACAGTCGCGGAGCAGACACTGTTGGGTTACCAGCGGGCGCTGGAAAATTACCTGATCCCCTACAACCGTAGTCTGGTGATGGGCAATGTTCTCTCCTCTTCCGAGGCGTTGCAGACACTGTTGAACAATGGCGTGCAATTTAATGCCCTGCTAGTGATGGATGAGATTGAAGCCCAGAAAGCCATTGCCCTGTTACATCTCTTCAAGCGCACCGTGCCGGATAAAGTGATGGTTTTCAGTCTGGATGGTTCGGTGCAATTACCGGGAGTTCCCGCGGTGCCTGCCATTGAGTATTCGCTGGAAACACTGGCCAGAAAAGTTGTCGACTTAATTGATGCCCGCACGGGTAAGCATGTAAATCCACAAGTTTTCCGTGGCAATCTGGTGGTTCCGCACGGTTTAACCGAATAACGACACTTATTTAGGTGATTCGATAATGAATACCATTCAGACAGATTATGACGTTATCCGTTCAGCCCTCAGCGATAACACATTGATTACACTATTGCATATTGGCGATGAATCGACCGCCGTCATAACCTCTGACGCCGACGATGCAGTAGTTACACAGCAGCTCACGGTCGGCGCAATCAATACCGCTCGCACCTACTTCAGGCACAATCCGCCAACCCCAGATGAGATGGAAACCGCCATTATGGTGGTCGAAGATGAAGTTATCCGTATCAGTCCTGCGGTGAATAGAGCTTCGCAACTCTTTACCACTGACCCTAATATTGCGGAGATTGCCCTGCTTGCCGGTTTGCCCTTGCAGTCTGAAACTCGGATGTCACTGGAGTCAGTGGAGCGAATGTTTGATAGGTTGGCCGCCGTGATGATGGGCAGACCTGCCGCCTCTGAAGGGATTCCGGCAGATAATGAGTTTGCGGCCCGCCTGCTGATTCTGCGCGAATTTATGCATCATTTGCAGTTTTCGGCGATTACTGTGGTGGCTGAGACGATGCGAATGAGTGGCTATGCGGATAAGCGGTAATCGATTGATCTTATTAGGATAATGTAGATAGATGAGTGACAGCGGCCATTTTCATCGCACACTGTCACTCTTTTTTATGATGCTTTTACTCGCAATACCACTGCTTATTTACTGGCTTTAGGGTCCAGATTATCCGCTGGCAATTCACCGGGCAGATAGTCCGGCAAGCGACCCGCAGGGAAGATAGCCAGCAGTGATAACAGCGCCATAATCAGCAAGCCAAATTTCAGCGCACGTAAACGGGCTTCTTCGTTGACTCGCACCGCTTCCGCTACCTGTTCAGGGGTCGCAGTCGTCTGCGCTAACACACCTTGTAGGCGGTCATTACTGACGAAGTTGATGCTGTCCATATTGACCTGAGCCTGAATCTCTGGCGTCAGAATTGGCGTTTCAGCCACACCGCGCATCACGTTGGCACTTAACAAGCCCACCAGCAAAGCACCGGCGACCGCAGTACCGATGGCGTTGGCCAAGTTGTTTGTCGTACCACGTAGTGAGCCAACATCGCCTGCCAGTTCTTTTGGTGACGCACTGACCAACACGTTGAACAGCAAGGTGACCAATGCACCCTGAGCCAGACCGAAGATCACCAGACCAATCAATACCGCGAACTCACTCCAGTTATTGCGCACCACAAATGCCAGCCACAACAGGGCGATGGTACAGGTGATAAAGCCATAACGGCCGATCTTGCGGGGTGTCAGTTTCTTATAGAAGCGGACAATCAGCATGGCAGAGAAGAAGACAGACAAGTTAAACGGCATCATGGCAATGGCCGTGGCCATTGGGGTGCTGCCCTGCACGATTTGGATGTACAGCGGAACCGAGAAGTTCAGCATTGCTTCCAGTGCGACCACGGCGAACATGGCGAACACGGCCGCTTTCTCCGTGGGTGAGGTGATCACTTCCAGTGCCAGTAACGGCGTCTTGCCTTGTTCTTGGCGGCGACGCGTCCAGACCACAAATGCCTGACCCAGCACAATACCCAGTACAATCATAAATGGCGCAGGTGAGAAGCCCAGCAGATCAAATGGCGCACCGTCACGCACTAAGCCGAAGCCCCAGCGATTCAGGTTATTAAAGCCGAATGACAGCAAAATAATGGCCGAAGCCGCCAGAATCACACCGATAATATCAATGCCCACTTCTGGACGGCCTTTATCTGCTTTCAGGCGGAAGCTCAGTACAAAGATAACTGCCGACAACACAATCAAAATACCGAACGCCGGACGCCAGCCGATATAAGTCCCAAGAATACCGCCGATCAAAAACGCCGCCACACCCGCACCGGCACGGGCAGAACCCAATGCACCGAGCGCCGTCGCTTGTTGCGTACCACGATAGTTTTCAGCAATCAGTGCCACCAAGGCTGGCACCAAGGCCGCACCGGCCAGACCGCTTAATGCCTGTGCACTGATCATCACGGTGACATTCGGACTGAATGTCATCATGACCTGCGCGATACCGAACAGCAAAACGGTGCTGCGAAATACCACCAATGGCCCAAAGCGCTGGTTGAGTTTGGCACCCAACATCACGAAACCGGCCACTGACAGTGAGTACATCACGATAGCGGTGGCAATCGTGGTGGGTGGCACATTAAAACTTTTGACCATTCCACCCAAGGCAACCGGCAGAGAGGCCACGTTGAATGACATTAAAATCTGGGCCAATGCGATGGTGATCATCGGCACCCAGGACTCTTTAACTTCCGCACCCGCGCGGTGAGTTGATTGATTCGCCATAAATTTCTCTATCCTTTTGACATATTATTCTTGTTTTCAGAACCATTCGACTTTTGACGCCGCTCAGTTTTTGAAACGATCGATTTTCAGAGCAATGCCCAGATGCCGAGGCTCAACCCTTGTCGGTGTAAGGCTCAGAAACAAACATGTCCATCCCAAGACGACGTGATAAGAATCGGGCAGCCAGTTGCCCTTTGACACTGTTACCCGCAGCATCCAGTAATGGCGCAAAGGTCCCCAAGCCACCTTTACCTGGTGACACTGTCACAATCCCACCACCAATCCCGCTTTTACCGGGCAGACCGATGTCATACAGCCAGTCACCCGAGGTTTCGTACAACCCAGCGGTGACCATGACGGCTAATGCGTAATGACATACATCGTTATCCACCACCCGCTCACGGGTCAGTGGGTTAACACCGCCATCAGCCAATGTTGCGCCCATCACAGCGAGATCTCGGGCGCTGACATTCAGTGAACATTGGCGGGTATATAAGTCGGTGGCAATCAGCGGATCACAGCCCAGACGCCCATAGCCTTGCAGCACATTGGCAATGCCACGATTGCGGAAGTTGGTTTCACAGGCGGATTGATACACTTCTTCATTCAGTGTCAGCTCACGCCCGGCAAAGCGGCACAAACCGTCATAAATGAATTTCCACTGTTCATCACTGGTGGCGCCCGGCACTAAACTGGTGGTAGCAATCGCACCGGAGTTCACCATTGGGTTAGTGCGTCCATCGGGTGCGCGTTCAATCGCCGTGACAGAGTTAAATGCCATCCCAGTGCTGTTAACGCCCAGTTTTTCGCGAGCGGCTTTCGCCCCAATAGCCTGACAAACTAATGCAAAAACAAACGGTTTAGAGACACTCATGATGGTGAATTCATAGTCTACATCGCCGGCTGAATGCACTTTACCGTTAGTGCCGACCATGCATACACCAAAGAGATTCGGTGGAATACGCTCCAATGCGGGGTAAACGGTTGAAACCACACCTTCCGTATCTGTGCCAAATCGTTGATGGGCTTCTTGTACCAGTTTAACTACCGTGTCTGGATCCGGCAGATGTCCGGTTGATACGTAGTCGATAATTCCATTCTTGCTATCATCTGTAGGCATATAGTTATCTCTTGTTTAACTTCCGTTTATTATTCTGTCTTTCTTTTGTCTCTTTAACTTATTTTAAGCGACGGAAATAGTTCCTTCATTTTGACTCATAGGAAATGATAATAATCAATTGAAGCTTCTTTGAGTCTTGGCTTTATCAATTAATCATGAAATTCTTAGAGTAAGATATCCTAGGTTAAGAAAGCTGTATATCACTTGTTTTCAATAATTTGATTGTTATTGAGCAGAGAAAAAAATATCGAGACTGTTGCAGAATCATGACATTAACGATGAGGGATGAAAAAATTGGTAGCCATGCATTTAATTATCAGCAGCAGATTCGCATGTCTGTTAGCAATAATCTGATATAACTACGCAACAAAGGGATGAAGTTTGCCTTTAATGACTAATATTAATAAAAGTGGCACATCGTCAACCTAAATAGTTAATGTCAGCTTGTCGTTAAAATTAATACAGATAATTGAATGCCCTGCCCAGTCAGCAAGCTAACTTAACCAGCAATGAAGATGATACCCCTTGAACCTCACCCTCGGAGGTTGATTCGGGTTGCTAGACCCGACGAACTAACATTGCTGAACAGAGTGATCACACCTGACTCTTCATCGTGATCTGTCGGTGCCTGAAGGGTGAAATTTGATTAACTATATAAATCGTTATGTAGCTAAAGTAATCCCAAGTCTTAGCATCCTAATCACTAAACAGCGTAAACTATAGGGTAATTTTATCAGCTCACTGATTGGGTTCGCTGTTTTTTGGTACTACACCCATTTCATCAATCTGGACGTCTGAGAATCACGCAGGCCGGTGTCTCTGGAGCATGGCATGAACAACGCAACATCGGCAGGAAAGCAAAAAGTGCCGTTACGGCTTAGCACCTCAATTACTCTGATGGTTTCTGCGGTGATTATTTCTGTGTTATTCGTGGTTCACACGCTATTTTTCATTCAGCTCAGCCAGATGGCGCAAGAGAGTTTGCAAAACAAAGCCGTCGCCGTCGCACGGGCCTTATCTTTCTCTCCCACGATCATTAACGGCTTAACCGACCCGGTGGCCGGACAGAAGATTCAGGCTTATACCAGCGAAGTACAGAAAGCCAATGACCTGCTCTTTATTGTCATTACCAATATGGAAGGCATCCGTTATTCACATCCCAATCCTGAAATGATCGGTCAGCATTTTATCGGCAATGATCTGCTGCCGGCATTGCAGGGTAAAGAGAACAGCGCGATAAACCGTGGTGTATTGGCGAGGGCATTACGTATTTTTATTCCTGTCTATGCGCCACAGGGTAAACAAATTGGCGTGGTAGCGATTGGGATTTCTCTGACCAGCATTGATTCGGTGGTCAATGAAACCCGTTGGACAATCCCGTGGACCATCTTATTTGGTGCTCTGATTGGTTCGCTGGGAACTTGGTTTTTAGTTAAAGCGCTGAAGCGAATTATGTTGGGCTTCGAACCCTACGAAATATCGAATTTATTTGAACAGCGTAACGCCATGCTGCAGTCCATTAAGGAGGGCGTCATTGCTGTTGATGCCGACTCTCGCATTACTGTAGTGAACCATGAAGCCAAGCGTCTATTTAAACAAAGTGGGCCAATGGAGAATTTATTACTGAGCAATGCCAGTAAATATTGGCCGGTGCGCTTGTACTTACAGCAGGTTCTGGAAACCGGCATTGCCCGCCGTGATGAAGAGATAAATTTTAATGGCAGCATATTACTGACCAATACCGTCCCGGTGATGGTGAAAGGGAATGTTATCGGCGCCATTGCCACCTTCCGTGATAAAACTGAAGTGAGCCAACTGATGCAACGCCTGACTGGCATGGTGCATTACGCTGATGCTTTACGGGCGCAATCACATGAATTTATGAATAAACTTCATGTGATTCTCGGTCTACTACACATGAAGTATTATCAACAACTCGAAGATTACATCGTTAAAACATCGAATAATTATCAGGCGGAGATCGGCTCTCTGCTGCGCAAAATAAAATCACCCGTAATTGCAGGTTTCCTGTTAGGAAAAATTAATCGTGCTCGGGATCTAGGTATCACATTATCCATCAGCGACGATAGCTTATTGCCGGATACGGATAATGAACAAGTGACCACCACCTTAATCACCGTGTTAGGCAATTTGATTGAGAATGCCATGGAGGCTATTGGAAGTCAGAGTCAACGAGAGATCAATGTCAGTTTTCATTACCAAAATGGCCGGGTGCATTGTGTCGTCAGTGATGATGGGCCGGGCATATCAGCTGAACTGCAAGATCGTATTTTTGATAACGGTTTCTCCACCAAAGGAAATGAACACGGCATAGGTTTAAGTCTGGTACGCCAGAGTTTAGAGAGTATTGGTGGCGATATTGAGTTTGATTCTGAAGCCGGTGTTTTTACACAGTTCTTTATCAGCCTTCCCTACGACATTACCCTTAATAATATGACATCTCATAACAATATGACTTTTAGCAATATCTCTTCAAACAACATCAGCGCGGTAAATCATGATTAATGTATTAATAGTGGATGATGATGCCATGGTGGCTGAACTCAATAAGTGTTATCTGAACCAAGTCGCCGGTTTCAACTGTTGCGGTTCAGTTTCCAGCTTGCAGCAAGCCAGAGAATACTTAATGGCAGCAGAGCAGCCAATTGATCTGGTGCTGTTGGATGTTTTTATGCGTCAGGACAATGGATTGGATTTGTTGCCAGTGTTGCGTGAATTCAGCGTGCAGACAGATGTGATTGTCATTTCATCAGCGACTGATGTGAATACCATTAAAAAAGCGCTGCAATATGGTGTCGTCGATTACTTAATTAAGCCTTTCCAGTTTTCACGTTTTGAAGAGGCACTTTCCACTTACCGTGAAAAAAAGAGCTTGCTGGATCAACGTGAGTATTGTGCGCAAGAGGATGTGGACTCATTACTGCGGCGCAGCAATGTGATACCCGCCGAGCGTAAAAAGTTACCTAAGGGTCTGACATCGCAGACACTGCGTACGGTATGTGAATGGATTCAAGAGATGCAGGACGGGGAGTTTTCTACGGAGCAGATGGCGAATGCCATTGGCATTTCGCGGGTTTCTTGTCGCAAATACCTGATCTATCTTTCAGATACTGAAGTCCTCAGCACCAAGGTTCTTTACGGGGCGACCGGACGGCCCGTTTATCTCTACAAACGCTTACCCAGCCAGCAAGAAGTCTTAAAACAGTATTGCCAATAGCAGAATGCGGAGCCTACTGCCCGACAAATAAGCGGCATCCGATTAGGGATACCGCTTATGCCTTCTTTATCCACGAAGATTTACATAATCCAGCCTAATAGTAGCGTGGCACCAATCACGGTAGATGCTCCACCAATACGGGTTGCTATCTGAGCAAATGGCATCAATGACATCCGGTTAGATGCGGACAGAATCGCCACATCCCCCGTCCCCCCTAATCCACTGTGGCAACTGGTAACGATGGAAGCTTCCACCGGATACATATTTAAATATGGGGCGATAATAAAACTGATTGCGGCCATTGATAGCACCACGGCACCACAGACCACGACATACCCAACAGAGAACACCGCAACAACACTTTCGAGTGGAACATAGAGCATTCCGAGACCAATCATCAGCGGCCACACCAGTGTGGTAGAGACAAATTTGTACCAGCTATGCGCGCCCTGCTCCATTTTCGATGGAATAACCTGCGCATATTTGCACATCACCGCAATCAAGATCATCAATACGGGGCCAGGGATATGAACAATATGCTCAAACAAACCACCGACAATAAAGAAAGCGCAGGTCATCAACAGCCCTCCACCCATTAACTGAAAGTCCGCTTGTTTTGGCCCCTCTTGCGAAGTAAATACGGCATTATCCTTTGCCGAGCGAATTAACATCCCCTCACCATTGAGATCTTTGCGCCGCATACCAATACGCGCCAATACACCCGCACAAATAATCGCAAATATATTCCCGACCACCGCCGCAGGTGCAAGTTGAGCAACATAGATATCTGGAGACTGCCCAAGGATGGCTGAATAAGCCAGTGATAATGGCAATATACCCTCACCAATACCGCCACCGATGATGGGCACAATAATAAAGAAGAATGTGTGGTAAGCGGTAAAACCAAATAATTTACCAACCAGCAAACCCGTAGCCACTGCGGTTATCGTGCCCACTACCAGCGGGATAAACATCCGCGTCATCCCTTGGATAAGCACCACGCGATTCATGCCTAGAATACTCCCGACCACCAGACTGGCTATCACGAAATAGAGTAAATTCGCCTCTTTCATCAGCAAGTGGACGGTGTCCAACGTATTCGTTTGGAAAATACCAAAGTAAACCAGAACCGATGGCACCATTAAACATAAAATGGCGGGTCCACCGATATCTTTCAACACCGGTATATGACGGCCGATGTGTGATAAAACAAAGCCCATTGTCATGATAACAGCCAGCCCGCCAATCATATTTTTTGGTAAGTAGCTGGCATAAGCGGAAATGAACACAATGGCTGAAATAGTCATAAATAATGCCATAGGCATGGTATTTATATTCATCTCATTTATACTTAAAATAAATTTCTTGGCGGCGGATTTATCCGTTATGTCAATTTTATCGGCGGATGCAAGAGCGGTATCCTGATTTATTTTTTTCATTTTATACCTACAGTTGGGTAGCACCTAGGGAGCGGGTTTATCTATGCCGCATCATGGTTAATATCTATCCAGTTAACACCTCTAATAAAAACATCAACCTAACTGGCACTAGAGAGTACATTGTCGATATTACACATCAAACATTGAGTTTAAGTGCAAATATATGCCATCAAACTACCACTCGATTAAAAATAAAAAAATAGCCGGCGTGATTAGGATTTCTGTTTTTGAGAAGATATCATCAAGTTTATTATAATTAACTTAACTTGGCGTTTTGTAATTAAATAATTTGAATGATAAACGATTTATCTGTTATGATTTTCAGTTAATAATAAGATCCTCAGCCTTGACAAAGGTAATCTATCCTCTACCCCTCTAAATCTACTGCTTCAATAAGAAAAACCGCCAAAATGCATCGTTCATCAAGAAATGATATATTTTATTTCCTATTAGTTATCATAGAAATAGAAAATATAGTATGATTAATCATCATCTCCTTCATGGCCATGTACATCCTCATTACAGAGGTACAAATGGTCATATCACACTCAACACATTGTGTTTCTGAGCTCAGATTAGCCGAAATACGTGTGCTTTATAATTAGTACAAGCTCAAGGGTATTACATGAGAACATCTGTACAAAACCTATTGAGAAATTCCATATCATTGTAATGATATAGCAGAATGAGAAATGTCATTAACATTACTAACATCACTACATAAAAAATAAATCACAATCTTAAAATAATAGATCAAAAATCAATGATATATAATTATTATAGCAAATAAGACAAATTGCAATTCTGCCTCTAAAAATAATCTGCCATTGTAAGTTAAGCTTGAAAATAGTTTTCACATAATCGATATGTGCTTGATTTATATTTAAGGCAAGTAATTATTGAATTTTCATCAAGTTAACAATGAGCTATAAATTGTTGAAAATTAATTCAATAGAAATGGTAAATACATCACCTTGAAAATATTATCATTGCATATAAAACAACCTATCACTATCAATTACTGACTCGGGTAATAACACAAAAAAAATAATTTATAAGTGAATATTTTTTTGCCTCATCACGTCAGAAACGATAGCATGCCCCTCCAGAAATCCAATGACAGTAATAAAAACCATAATAACGGAAGGCGCTAAGACGCTATTTATGCATTAACCTTTAGCAATCAGTTGCTGTAATACATTCACGATGATTGCACGACAGACAGGAAAATAGGAAAGTTTATGATGTCAGGAAAATACTCTGCGGAGACTCATCACGCCGCAAAAAAACGCTGGTTAGATTCTAATGATACTGGCTACCACAAAAGTATGGGTCGACGTCATATACAGATGATAGCTATCGGCGGTTCTATTGGCACTGGGCTGTTTTTAGGCACAGGTGCCCGCTTACAAATGGCTGGCCCGGCGCTGGCTTTGGTTTATCTCATATGCGGCGTTTTCTCGTTTTTTATTCTGAGAGCTCTCGGCGAATTAATTTTACATCGCCCTTCCAGTGGCAGCTTTGTTTCTTATGCAAGAGAGTTTTTAGGCGAAAAAGCGTCCTATGTTGCCGGATGGATGTATTTTCTCAACTGGGCAATGACTGGCATTGTTGATATCACCGCAGTGGCACTTTATATGCACTATTGGGGCAGCTTCTCTGATGTACCTCAGTGGTTATTTGCACTCGGTGCGCTATTCATTGTCGCGACCATGAATATGATTGGAGTGAAGTGGTTCGCCGAAATGGAGTTCTGGTTTGCTCTAATCAAAGTTGCCGCCATTGCCATATTTTTAGTCGTGGGGGTAGTCTTCCTTGGGACTGGGCAGAGTGTTGCAGGGCATCCTACCGGCATGCATCTCATCACAGATAATGGGGGATTATTCCCTCACGGATTATTGCCAGCACTGATATTGGTTCAAGGGGTCATATTCGCTTTCGCCGGCATTGAATTGATTGGCACGGCGGCAGGTGAATGCAAGGACCCGGAAAAAATGCTGCCAAAAGCAATTAATAGTGTTATTTGGCGTATCGGCCTATTTTATGTCGGCTCTGTGGTGCTATTAGTCTGTTTACTACCTTGGAATAGCTATCAGGCGGGTCAAAGCCCCTTCGTAACATTTTTTAGCAACTTAGGTGTCCCCTACATTGGTAGCATCATGAATATCGTGGTGTTAACGGCCGCGCTCTCCAGCTTGAACTCGGGCCTTTACTCCACTGGCCGCATTCTACGTTCGCTATCAATGGGTGGTTCAGCGCCTAAATTCATGTCCAAAATGAGCCCACAATCGGTTCCTTATGCCGGAATATTAGTGACCGTTGGGATTTATGTATTGGGTGTGTTTCTGAACTACCTTGTTCCATCTCAAGTATTTGAAATTGTATTGAACATTGCCTCTTTGGGTATTATCAGCTCATGGGCATTTATCATTATCTGCCAGATGAAGCTGCGTCAGGCCATCAAGCGGGGAACGGCAAAACCGGTCTCCTTTAAGATGCCTGGTGCGCCCGTAACATCTTGGCTGACACTCTGTTTCTTGTTCGGTGTTTTAGTGATGATGGCCTTCGACTATCCAAATGGCACTTGGACCGTCGCCACTGTGCCAGTGATAATCGTGTTACTTATTGTCGGTTGGTTCAGCTTGCGTAAACGTGCTAGTGAGGTTGCAGCGGCACCAATAGAAGTCATATCGCAAGATGCCTCATTTCACGAGTCTGAAATTCATAAAAAACCGCAAAAAGAGCTATATAAGCAAGAGTCTGCGGGCTAATACCTGCTGTCATTGAAAGTCTGTAGGTGGCTTAATACACCTACAGGCTGGATTGAGTTTTACTTTATCGGTTCAATCAGAACTTGCTCAAAAGAAAATCACGTAACATGACTGCATGATCCTAATGATAGTGTTTTCCTCATAAAAACTAACATGTTATATTCATTTCTGCTGAATCATTGGTGAAAAAAATGACTACTGTACCGATTAATACAACCAGACAGATGAAACAAAAAAATATTATGTTGGTTATGAGTACATTAAAATCACTGATCTCGGCAACCAAAGGTGATATATCCAACCAAACTGGGCTAAGTCTGGCGACATGTGGCACCATTTTGAATGAACTCTGCTCTAAGGGAGAAATTATTGAGGAGTCCCTTGATGAGTCTCGAGGTGGCCGCCCAGCAAAACGTTATAGATATAACTCAAACTACTTTAGCTTATTAAGCATTTACGTCGAGGGGACCAACACCTCAGGCGTTATTTCCTCATGCTTAACTTCTGCTGATAATAATACCATTGACGAACACGATGAAATCTACAGTAATTTTACCGTAGATGCATTAATTACACACATTCAAAAGCTCTCTGATAAATACCCTAATATCAAAGCAATAGGGTTGGGGGTGCCGGGCATTGTTGTTAGTGGAAATGTGCTCTCCTGTGACATTAGTAATCTGGAGGGATTAGCAATATCTGAGCTACTCAGTTCTCATTTTGGTATTTTTGTCCAAGTAGGGAATGATATGAATTATACGGCATTTGGCTTCTATCGTAATCACTGCCGTAATATAGATTCACCTGTTGCTTACATTTATATGCCACCAAGACACTGTGCTGGCTGCGGCATTGTTATTTCAGGGGAAATGCTAAGAGGTGCAAGCCAATTCGCAGGTGAGGTAGCTAAACTGCCATTTTATGATCATGTTGTAAATAAAGTGAATGTACGGTCTCAGAGTACACTCGTGTTAGAGAGACTTATCCATATTACGTCATCTCTGATTGCGATAATTAATCCCGCCACTATAGCCATATCTGGCGAGCAGGTCAGCCAGAATTGCATCGAAGATCTTTCTGGGGAGTTACTAAAAAGATTTGATAGCAAGCATATCCCCCACTTTGTTTATCGCGATAACATAAAATCCGACTACCATAATGGAATATCAGAATACACCCTTGATGCCTATAATAACTTCCGAGTATTTAAAATCTAACTTGGAAACTCCTGCTATGGGATAACTTTATCTAGGGCAGAAATACAGCGATTCTAAAAAACACCTCAAGTTAGCACTACCCTTTCAATACACCTTGCCCTTTCACCTCACTTTGCAACCCTGCCTATCAATCAAGATTCTGCTTGACACATCAAGTCTCCGCTTATACTTTAACACTTAATTTAAGTCTTTTATTAAGTGTTTTCGGACTAATGACCCGAGTTCACTTGCCACAGTTAACCAGAGAAAGGTCACTAAAGAATGTCTACTCATACCATCGACTACTCTCTGGATTCCCAAGCTAAACGTGTCGCCACACGAGCTATCTTCTTTGTCGCCGGATTTGCTATGGGACTTTGGGCGTCACTGGTGCCCTACGCACAAAATAGATTAAATTTCGATGCAGGTTCATTGGGTATGCTGCTGCTCTGCCTAGGCAGTGGGTCACTTCTCGCGATGCTTTTCTCAGGAAAACTTATTGGCCGTTTGGGATGCCGAAGGATCATGTTATTAGGTATTGCACTGACCTGCTTTTTCCTACCCACATTGGCCGTTATTGATCTATTTCCCTTAATGGCATTATGCCTATTCTTTTTTGGCGCGGGTATTGGCTTGGTCGATGTTGCCGTGAATGTACAAGGCTCTCTGGTTGAGCAATCCTCTGATAAACCTCTTATGTCCGGCTTCCATTGCTTATTCAGTATTGGCTCGATTGTGGGAGCAGGAGGTGGTGCAATATTGTTTACCATTGGCTTAATGCCCATCACCGTGACACTTATTGCCGTCACCGTAATTGGAATAATTACATCTGTCGTATTCAACGAATTAATCCCCTTTGGCGATCATAAAGAGCCTAATAAGTCGGTAATGACAAAACCGCGACCAAACTTTAGGCTCATTTTAATGGCACTTATGTGCATGATATGTTTCATGGCCGAAGGTGCAATATTGGATTGGAGTGGCGTATTTCTGACAAATGACCGAGGCCTTGACATAGTTCATGCCGGATGGGGGTTTGCTATTTTTGGTGGCACTATGTCGATAATGCGTTTTAGTGGCGATAAAGTTGTCAGCCTCTTGGGCCGCAAACGCGTCCTGATTTTCAGCAGTGTATTTGCCATGATCGGTTATGCGATCGTGGTCATTATTCCAGATTGGAAATTTACTCTGCTTGGCTTTGCTCTGGTCGGTGTGGGTGCCGCCAATATTGTCCCTGTACTTATCACTCTGGCGGGTCAGGAAAAAGTGATGCCCGTTAATATGTCTGTCGCTTTGGTGGCAACAATGGGCTATTTCGGGATATTGGGTGGACCGGCACTGATCGGCTTTATTGCCCACTTAACTAATCTTTACATTGCATTCTCAATAGTCGCACTGACCTTTCTCGTCATTGCGCTGGGTGCATTTAAGCTGAAATACATCAGTGACTAGCCGCGATATAACGGTGAAGAAAAGCAGCAAGATAATGAACAGAAGCCTTTTTCGAAGATTATGAATGTAACTGAGTAGGTAATTTTACCGGCTAGCAAAATTATGCTAGCTTTTTTTTAGAGAAAATAACACTCAGACATCTTCAAACAGTCCTATATTTTAAATATTTTTAAAGAGGAAAATGAAATGAGCATCAAAATTATTGCTGTTGATATGGATGGAACCTTCCTCAACGATCAAATGAGCTTTGATCGGCAACGGTTTAGTGCGCAATATTCACAATTAAAAGAAAATGGAATAAGATTTGTTGTTGCCAGTGGCAATCAATATTATCAGTTGATCTCATTTTTCCCTGATATTGCCCACGAAATCGCTTTTGTTGCTGAAAATGGTGCCTATGTCAGTGACAAAAATACCGAGATTTTTTGCGGTGAAATCGCCAGCCAAGACACAAATAACGTACTGAAAACGCTACTGTCGATACCTTATTTAGATGTTATCCGTTGCAGCAAAAATGGGGCATATATGCTGAGCTCTTCAGATGAAGATTTCTATGCCACCATGAGTAAATACTACCATCGCCTTAAAATCATTGATAACTTTAATCAAGTTACTGAACCTGCATTTAAATTCGCGATCAGTTTACCCAATGAGAAGTTGCCCGGTTTTATGACATTCATTGAACAGAAATTGGCAGGAATTGTTACCCCCGTATCCAGCGGCCATGGTTCTGTTGACCTGATAATACCCGGTGTTCACAAAGCCAATGGTATTAAATTACTCCAAAAAAATTGGGGGGTAAAAGATGAGGAAGTCGTCACTTTTGGCGATGGTGGTAATGATGTGGAGATGTTGCAATACGCAGGTTTTGGTTATGCAATGGCTAATGCACCCGATAACATTAAAAAAATAGCAAAATACCAAGCCGAATCGAATAATGATTCTGGCGTGCTAAATATTATAGATAAAATTATAAAAAGAGAGCCCCCTTTCGTATAGGTATCCGCATATGATTGGCGGGGAGTTTCCCGCCAATCATATTAGAACTAGAAATTAATTAAAACACAGCGATCAGTAGTACTCTGTTTCATATATCGCCGTATAGATTTCAATTACTTTACCATCAGGGTTCAAACTCTCTATTTTACAAGATGCCGGATTCCCATGAGAATCAGTCTTACACTCTCTTCTGGTTGAAAGCAGAAGCTTATCATCTTCATAAATCTTCGTTTTATAATTGAATGGGTTTTGTCCTTTCGCGTCTAGTTCCGTCACTATTTTAAACGCTTTTCCGATATCATAACTAATATCTACGATAGGAAACCCATTATCGTCATAATCATAGTGTTTTTTTGTCACTCCAGATTCAGACATTTTGACATCTGTTACGAATCCTTTGTCATTAATTAAAACGTTAACGTTTCCACTCGCCGTCTGCGTAATGTGGCATTTTTCATTTAAAACGAGTTGTTTCTCTTTCGTTTTATTATCGATTAGATAGCCGCCCTCTTTTACATAATCTAAATCGACATCTTGGGCAGGAGTCTGTATCTGAAGAGTGGTAAAGCATCCATCCTCATTAATCTCTGCATGAACCTCAGAATAAATATCACCTTTTGCATCTAGCATTTTTTGAGTCAGTGATTTTACAGGCCCCTGTATTGGATCAAACCCGAATATATTAGAGTAACTTGCAACGTTCGCTGTGAAAACGTAAGGCTCATGACCCTTATCGCAGGCGCTTAATGCCAAGACCAGCAAACAAATACTTAAAGTCCGTCCCATTAATTACTATTCCTATAATAATCAGTGGACACACTCTAGCAGGAGTGACTGCAAAACCAAGAGACACACAGCTAATACTTTAAAAATTTTAGGGATTTTGCCAATAGAAAGCGTTTATTTAATCACTATTCGGCGATAAATCCCTCAACTACGGCGCTATACGAGGAGACTAGCTGGCGGAAACACGTAATCTAATAGTTGGCTTAAATGGAACACCCTTATCCCAGCGTGAATTCCAGTGTGTTACAAACTGTTGAACAACTTTAGGCATCCCACGTATGACAACCACGTTTTCTGAGTTCTCAGTTTCAGCCGAAGGGGCAAAATTAAATGATCCTGTTTCAACCGTTTGGCCGTCAACAATAATCGTTTTATCGTGCTGGATATGATAATGCCCATCAATACGCAGCTTTACGCCATTATTGGCAGCATACAACATCGTAGTTTTGCTCGCATTCACTTGATTGCGTCTTTTATCCACAACAACACGGACATCAACACCCCGCTCTCTCGCAGCAATTAATGCCTTTGCAATGTCCGGCGCTTGAAACGAATAACCGATCATCTGGATAGATTTATGTGCGCTATTGATGACGTTCAGCACTAATGCTCGAGCTGAGCCTTCCGGCGAAAATCCCACTTGCACATTCGGTGCCGCAAATGAAACAACGGGGAAACTAATCACGGCCACGAATATAATGTATTTTGTACAATGCATAGAATTGACTTTTCAGGCGGCTCTAATTCTTCCCTCAACAATATTCTTGGAACCAATTTGTGTCCAGCAAAGGGGACGATAGAAGTCAGGATAAAACGTGAGAATTTATTTCCGCACTAATGCGGCCGATTTTCATGGCGGTACTGCAAAAGAAAAACCACCGGCTTATAAGGAATCCAGTTCTGACCACAGGGCATCTTTGCCAGATGTTTTATCGGTGAAGACTTTATCACCTGAGTTTGATCCCGTTGCCGTTCAGGGTTCTGATCAAAACTACTGACCCGGATATAGCCAATGCGTTGGCCTTTCATACGCCCCGATACTGAATACGTAAGAATAATCTGTTATTTTTAATTATCAGCGTCAATGATTATGATTATTGATATTTTTCCTACACTTTTTTGTCAAAAATCCTACCGTAAATTTAGGGTATAATCCTAATTTACATTGGAAAACAATCATTATGAAACCAAAGTCTGAATATATAAAAAGCTTCTGTGTGACAGGGCTTTGTGTACGTACGAAAAATATTGATGAGTTTAATTCTGAAAGTGCAAGAATCCCTGGGCTATGGACACAGTTCTATTCAGAGGGAGTGGCAGAACAGATCTCAACACGGCTACCAGATACTCCTATTTTTGGCGTTTACTCGGCTTATGAATCTGACGCTACTGGCTTCTATGATTTAACCGTTGGTGTATCTGTTGATAAGTCAAACAGCGGTTTTGAAAATATTGTCATTGAAGCTGGGGAATATCTCGTTTTTGAAGCAAAAGGGGTCATGCCCGATGCGATTATTCATACTTGGTCTAACATCTGGTCTTATTTTGAGCAACACCCCAAGATATGTCGCAGCTTCCTTACTGATTTTGAAGCTTATAAAAGCCCAGAAGAAGCTCATATCTATATAGGCATTAGTACTACGTAATCTTCTCAAATGCGATAAGTCTACATTGGGGTTCCGTCCCAATGTAGACAAAGCAGATGTCCAAACATCCTTGATTAAAGCATACGCTATTTGCATATCAAATTATTACGGGGTTTTCTGTCGCTAGAGATAAGAGTGGGTTTCAGTGGAAAGAAGGTACCCCTCCAACATTCCATGAACAACGATCATTAGCAGAAGGCTATATCGGGAACAAGGAGTAGATACCAAGACATTACTCGGACATAAAAATCAGGCAATGACAGATAAATGCAATGACGATCGAGGTAAAGAATGGACTGTTTTAGCTGTTTAAATCAGGTTACTTTCTAGACAGTTTTGCAGAGGGGTTTTGCAGGAGCACTTAGCGGCGCTTTAAAAAATCACGGAAGCCGAAGCCTCCGTGAACTATTGCACTCGAAGCGCAATTACATGTGCTGAATAATGGCGTCGCCAAATTCACTACATTTCAACAGCTTAGCGCCATCCATCAGACGTTCAAAATCATAAGTCACGGTCTTGGCCTGAATCGCGCCTTCGGTGCCTTTGATAATCAGGTCTGCGGCTTCGAACCAGCCCATGTGACGCAGCATCATTTCTGCGGACAGAATGATAGAACCGGGGTTCACTTTATCCTGACCTGCATATTTTGGTGCAGTACCGTGTGTGGCTTCGAACAGTGCGCACTCATCACCAATGTTGGCACCAGGGGCAATACCGATACCGCCAACCTGTGCTGCCAAAGCATCAGAAATATAATCACCGTTCAGGTTCATACACGCGATAACATCATATTCAGCAGGACGCAGTAGGATTTGTTGCAGGAAGGCATCGGCAATAACATCTTTCACGATGATCTCTTTGCCGTTGTTTGGGTTCTTGATTTTAACCCAAGGGCCGCCGTCGATCAGCTCACCACCAAACTCCTCACGCGCTAACTGGTAACCCCAGTCTTTAAATGCGCCTTCGGTGAATTTCATAATGTTGCCTTTGTGAACCAGAGTGACTGATTCACGATCGTTGGTAATTGCATACTCAATTGCTGCACGTACCAAGCGCTTGGTCCCCTCTTCTGAACAAGGTTTGACACCGATACCACATTGTTCAGGGAAGCGGATTTTCTTCACGCCCATCTCTTCACGCAGGAACTTGATGACTTTCTCAGCTTCTGGTGAACCGGCTTTCCATTCGATGCCCGCATAGATATCTTCTGCGTTTTCGCGGAAAATCACCATGTTGGTCAATTCAGGGTGTTTTACCGGGCTTGGCGTGCCTTCGTAATAGCGCACTGGGCGCAGGCACACATACAGATCGAGTTGTTGACGTAAAGCAACGTTTAAAGAGCGAATGCCGCCACCGACTGGCGTGGTCAATGGGCCTTTAATTGCAACGCGATAGTCACGAATCAGGTCCAATGTTTCCTCTGGCAACCAAACGTCTTTGCCATAAACATGCGTTGATTTTTCACCGGTGTAGATCTCCATCCAGGCGATTTTACGCTCACCTTTATAGGCTTTCTTAACCGCAGCATCGACCACGTTAATCATGGCTGGAGTCACATCAACGCCAATGCCGTCACCTTCAATAAAAGGAATGATCGGATTATGCGGAACAACCAGTTTACCCTGAGCATCGACAGTAATTTTCTTACCTTCTGCCGGAACCACTACTTTGCTTTCCATCAACCTCTCCTTCAGCGCAATTTTGTTAATGCCTTGTAAGATTCGTGTCAATACTACTTGAATATTCGTTCCACGCCAATCCGAAACGGATTGAGGTATAATGCGCTAATCATTCGGAATCGCAATAATCATGAATAAATTCTCTGTTAAAAATCACAAAGTTAACCGATTCAGCACTCAGTCACCGGCCAAAACGGCAATACCAGTGCCCCCACAGAGGGTGCTGTTATTCAACAAGCCTTTTGATGTTTTACCCCAATTCACAGATGAGTCTGGGCGCAGAACTTTGAAGGAATTTATTCCTTTTAATGATGTTTATGCCGCTGGCCGACTCGATCGTGACAGTGAAGGTTTGCTGGTATTAACCAACAATGGCAAATTACAGGCCAAACTGACGCAACCAGCCCAGAAAACAGGTAAAGTCTATTTTGTGCAAGTGGAGGGGGTACCCACAGAGGAAGCACTGACTCAGCTACAGCGGGGCGTGATCTTAAAAGATGGCCCGACCCTACCTGCCGGTGCTGAGTTAGTTTGTGAGCCCGAGTGGCTCTGGCCACGTAATCCGCCCATTCGAGAACGAAAATCGATCCCCACCAGTTGGTTAAAGATCACACTTTTCGAGGGGCGCAATCGGCAAGTTCGTAGAATGACGGCCCATATTGGCTTCCCAACCCTGCGTCTTATCCGTTTTAGTATGGGAAATTTAAGTCTTGGCGATCTACAGCCAGGCGAATGGAAGGAGATAAACCATGTTTAAGCCCCATGTTACCGTCGCTTGTGTCGTTCACGCTCAAGGGAAGTTTTTAGTGGTCGAAGAGACCATCAACGGTAAAAAGTTATGGAATCAGCCCGCAGGACATCTTGAGGCGGATGAAACCCTGTTTCAGGCTGCGGAAAGAGAACTGTGGGAAGAGACGGGCATACGCGCAACCCCCCAATCGTTTCTGCGGATGCATCAATGGATAGCGCCGGACAAAACCCCATTCTTACGTTTCGCTTTCGTGATTGAACTGCCTGCACCGCTACCGACCTCGCCCCATGACAATGATATTGACTGCTGCTTGTGGCTCACTGCCGATGAAATCCTGCAATCGGCCAATTTGCGATCACCTCTGGTCGCTGAAAGTATCCGCTGTTACCAGCAGCCAGAGCGCTATTCGCTTGATTTAGTCGGCCCCTTTAACTGGCCGCTGTAACAGACAGATTTGATTTTCGCAGGTAATTTCGCCCAGACTGCGAATCTGCAATGCAGCAACGCGACCAACGTGATAAAATCCGGCGCTTGTTTTTATAATGCCTTTCCCGCGCGGGTAAATTGTTCGGATAGTCGATCCGCAATGGTCCTGCCGGAGCTGGGGTATTTACGTTAGTGAGACTCCCATGTCAGATAACAGCCAGAAAAAAGTAATCGTCGGTATGTCCGGCGGTGTCGACTCCTCCGTTTCCGCTTACCTGCTCCAGCAACAGGGCTACCAAGTTGCCGGCCTGTTCATGAAAAACTGGGAAGAGGATGATGGCGAAGAGTATTGCTCAGCAGCGACCGATTTGGCCGATGCTCAAGCGGTATGCGACAAGCTGGGCATGGAGTTGCACACCGTCAATTTTGCCGCAGAATATTGGGATAATGTCTTCGAGCTATTCCTCGAAGAGTACAAAGCTGGGCGCACGCCTAATCCCGATATTCTCTGCAATAAAGAGATCAAATTTAAAGCCTTCCTTGAGTTCGCCGCCGAAGATCTGGGGGCTGACTATATTGCTACCGGTCACTATGTCCGTCGTCAGGACGTTAACGGTAAGAGCCGCTTATTACGGGGTCTGGATGGCAATAAAGACCAAAGTTACTTCCTCTATACACTCAGTCACGAACAGCTTGCTCAGAGCCTGTTCCCCGTTGGCGAGTTAGAAAAACCGGAAGTTCGCCGCATCGCCGAGCAACTTGATCTGGTCACTGCAAAGAAAAAAGACTCTACCGGGATCTGTTTTATCGGCGAGCGAAAATTTCGCGATTTCCTTGGCCGCTACCTGCCCGCGCAACCCGGCCCTATCATGACCGTAGACGGCCAGCATATGGGCGAACATCAGGGTTTGATGTATCACACCTTGGGGCAGCGTAAAGGTTTAGGTATCGGTGGCACCAAAGACGGTGGCGATGATCCTTGGTATGTAGTGGATAAAGATGTCGCCAACAATATCTTGCTGGTCGCACAAGGCCATGAACATCCGCGCTTAATGTCTGTGGGCCTGATTGCCCAGCAGTTACATTGGGTTGACCGCCAACCCATCACTGCCGCTTTCCGCTGCGTGGTGAAAACCCGTTACCGCCAGCAGGACATTCCCTGTACCGTGACACCACTGGATGACGAGCGTGTTGAAGTGCGGTTTGATGACCCCGTTGCAGCGGTTACGCCCGGCCAGTCCGCCGTCTTCTACCAAGGTGAAGTGTGTCTCGGTGGGGGTATTATTGAAGAGCGCTATCCACTGACTGACTCAGCAACCCAATAAATCAGTCATCATCGAGCCAAAATGTTTACAGGAGTGACCGTGGCGAAGAACTATTATGATATTACGCTGGCGTTGGCAGGCATCTGTCAGTCAGCTCGCTTGGTTCAACAATTGGCCCATGAAGGTCAGTGCGACAATGACGCACTCAGTACCGTGCTGGGGGGATTACTGCAAACTAATCCCCCGTCAACACTGGCGGTGTTTGGCGGCAATGAACAATCCCTGAAGATGGGGCTGGAAACACTACAAAGCGTCCTAAATGCCAATCGTCAGGGACCCGCAGCGGAACTGACCCGCTATACCCTAAGCCTGATGGTGCTTGAACGTAAGCTCAACGCCAATAAATCAGCCATGAATACCTTAGGTGAACGTATCAGTCAGCTTGATCGCCAACTGGCACATTTTGACCTCGAATCTGAAACCATGATGAGTTCGCTGGCATCCATTTATACTGATGTTATCAGCCCGCTCGGCCCACGCATTCAGGTGATAGGTTCACCGGCTATTTTACAAAGCACACTGGTGCAGGCAAAAATTCGTGCCACTCTGCTGGCGGGCATCCGCTCAGCGGTGCTATGGCAACAAGTGGGCGGAAGCCGCTTGCAGTTAATGTTTTCGCGAAATCGTCTGTTCAAGCAGGCACAGAGTATTCTTGCTCATAATTGAAATCTGATCTCAGGAGTTGCCACCGATGGAATTATCCTCACTGACCGCCGTTTCCCCTATTGATGGACGCTATGGCGATAAAGTCAGCGCACTGCGCCCAATCTTCAGCGAATTTGGTTTGCTGAAATTTCGTGTGCAGGTCGAAGTACGTTGGCTGCAAAAACTGGCCGCCTGTGCAGAAATCAAAGAAGTTCCGGCTTTTGATGCCGACGCAAACGCTTACCTTGATAAGATCGTGCAAGAGTTCAATGAACAGGATGCACAACGCATCAAAACCATTGAACGTACCACTAATCATGATGTGAAAGCGGTTGAGTATTTCTTGAAAGAGAAAGTCGAAAGTATTCCAGCCTTGCATGCAGTGTCCGAATTCATTCACTTCGCTTGTACATCTGAAGACATCAATAACTTATCCCACGCTTTAATGTTGCAAACCGCCCGTCAGGATGTGGTCTTGCCGATGTGGCGTCAGATTATTGACTCAATTAAAGCACTGGCCCACCAATATCGCGACTTGCCGCTACTGTCACGCACCCACGGCCAGCCTGCCACCCCCTCCACTATCGGCAAAGAATTTGCGAATGTCGCTTACCGTATGGAGCGCCAGTTCCGTCAACTGTCACAAGTGGAGATTTTGGGCAAAATCAACGGGGCTGTTGGCAACTATAATGCGCACATCGTGGCATATCCTGAAGTTGACTGGCACCAGTTCAGCGAAAGTTTCGTCACGTCACTGGGAATTAACTGGAACCCATACACCACTCAAATTGAACCTCATGATTACATTGCTGAGCTTTTTGATTGTGTTGCCCGTTTCAATACCATTCTGATCGATTTTGACCGCGATATTTGGGGTTATGTTGCACTGAATCACTTCAAGCAAAAAACCATCGCCGGTGAGATTGGTTCCAGTACTATGCCGCATAAAGTGAACCCGATTGACTTCGAAAACTCTGAAGGCAATCTTGGGTTGTCTAACGCGGTGCTGGGCCATTTGGCCAGCAAGTTGCCGGTTTCACGCTGGCAGCGCGACTTGACGGACTCCACCGTGCTGCGAAACTTGGGTGTTGGCCTCGGTTATGCCCTGATCGCCTATCAGGCGACAATGAAAGGGATCAGCAAACTGGAAGTTAATGAAGCACACCTGTTGGAAGAGCTGGACCATAACTGGGAAGTTCTGGCTGAGCCAATCCAGACTGTAATGCGCCGTTATGGCATTGAAAAACCGTATGAAAAACTGAAAGAACTCACCCGTGGCAAGCGTGTTGATGCTGCCGGTATGCAGGCGTTTATTGATGGTCTTGCCTTGCCGGAAGAAGAAAAAACGCGATTGAAGGCCATGACACCCGCCAACTATATTGGTCGGGCGACGTCTATGGTTGATGAACTAAAGTAGTGTTTAGCGCTGATATACCCAGCGTTATTAGCGTTGTAGGTAAGTAGCAAGCAAAGTATCCCCAACTGGCTCAGGCGAGTGAGTTGGGGAATTACCCTAGCGAGCAGATTACTGTTTAAAATAGCAATAATATACAGATAGTTAGTGCCCTCTGCATCACCTCACTGCTCTTTCCCTCCCTAGCGCCCCCTCCCTGTTTAGCCCCGGTTTAGCTGTTGTCACTGATAATGTTAGCGATATCAAAAGGACATTATACACGCAAGAGCTACTATCACATGTAGTGAGTTTGCGTTATAACGTTTCAATAATCAGTTTAATGGCTTACTGGGCAATATTTGATTACCCGGTTAAAGACTTATCGAGGGATGTGGTATGCGGGTTCTCGTTGTGGAAGACAATGCTCTGTTGCGTCACCATCTTACTGTACAAATGCGTGAGATGGGCCATCAGGTTGATGCAGCAGAAGATGCCAAAGAGGCAGACTATTTCTTGCAAGAGCACGCGCCAGATATCGCCATTATTGATCTTGGCCTACCCGGTGAAGATGGATTAAGCCTTATTCGTCGCTGGCGTAGCCATCAAGCAAACTTACCCATTCTGGTGCTGACTGCACGTGAGAGCTGGCAAGATAAAGTCGCGGTACTGGAAGCCGGTGCTGACGATTATGTGACTAAACCCTTCCATCTGGAGGAGGTTATCGCTCGGATGCAAGCCTTGATGCGGCGTAATATTGGTCTGGCATCTCAGGTCATTGAGTTCCCGCCGTTTCAGATTGACCTTTCGCGTCGAGAGTTGTGTGTCAATCAGCAACAGATTAAACTGACCGCCTTCGAATACACCATTATTGAAACCCTGATTCGTAATTCGGGCAAAGTCGTCAGCAAAGAGACACTGATGCTGCAACTCTATCCTGATGCCGAACTACGTGAGAGCCATACCATTGACGTATTAATGGGCCGTTTGCGTAAAAAACTGCTGGCAGAACATGAGGGTGAAGTGATTACGACCATTCGTGGTCAGGGATACCGCTTTGACGCCAACTAGACATCATGTTCAGGAAAAATAGCAAACCCTTCTCCCTTCGTGCGCGTTTTCTTATGGCCACAGCGGGTGTCATCCTTGCGCTATCGCTCTCTTACGGTATGGTCGCGGTAGTGGGATATATCGTCAGTTTTGATAAAAACACTTTCCGCGCCCATCGTGGGGAGAGTAACTTATTTTTCAGCTTGGCGCAGTGGCATGATAATAAGCTCAGTATTTCGGTGCCCCCTGAGCTTGAGCTCAATATCCCGACGCTGATTTTGATTTACGATAAAGATGGCAATATCTTGTGGCGTCAGCGTCATGTCCCTGAACTTGAATCTCATATCGAAAAAAGCTGGTTACAAAAACCGGGCTTTTACGAACTGGATACCGGGACGCACATCAGTAGCGTGATGCTGGGTGATAACCCAAAAGCCCAAGATCAGCTCAAAAAATATGACGATAACGACAACAGTGCGCTAACTCACTCAATCTCAGTCAATACTTATCCCGCGACAGCCCGCTTGCCACAACTCACCATTGTGGTGGTTGATACCATCCCGCAGGAGCTACAGCGCTCTGATCTCGTTTGGGACTGGTTTAGCTATGTCTTACTGGCAAATTTGCTGTTGGTGGTCCCCCTGCTGTGGCTGGCTGCCTATTGGAGTCTGCGACCAATTAAAGCGCTGGTCAGCCAAATCAACCAGCTCGAGAAAGGGGAACGCGAACAACTGGATGAGAATCCGCCGCGCGAATTGCAGAGTTTAGTTCGCAATCTCAACATATTGTTAACCAATGAACGCCAGCGTTATACCAAATATCGCACCACGCTGTCGGACCTCACCCACAGTCTTAAGACCCCACTGGCGGTATTACAGACCACATTACGCTCTTTACGCACCGGTAAGCAGACGACCATTGAGGAAGTGGAGCCGATTATGCTTGAGCAGATAAGCAGAATCTCTCAGCAAATTGGTTATTACTTGCACCGTGCCAGTATGCGTTCAGAGCATAGTGTACTGGTTCGGGAAATTCACTCCGTTCCTGCCTTGCTGGATAGCCTGTGCAGTGCGCTGAATAAAGTTTACCAACGCAAAGGGGTGGTTTTGACACTGGATATCTCCCCGGAGGTCACATTCCTTGGCGAGGAAAATGACTTTATGGAGGTGATGGGCAATGTTTTGGATAATGCCTGTAAATACTGTTTGGAATTTGTTGAGATTACCGCCCTGCACTCAGAAAAACAGCTCACTATTGTGGTCGAAGATGATGGGCCGGGTATCCCTGAAAGTAAACGGCAGTTGATTTTCCAGCGCGGTCAGCGGGTTGATACATTACGCCCAGGCCAAGGACTAGGGTTATCTGTCGCCGCCGAAATCATTGAGCAGTATCAGGGTGAAATCACCATTACTGAAAGTCCCTTAGGGGGCGCAAAAATGATGGTAACCTTTGGTCGGCAGAGTGATTATCATGATGATTAACAAAATTTGCCTATCACCCCCTGATACTGGCGGCAGGCATCCGTTATAATCACCGCCAAGCCCCCTCCTATTTGGAATAAACATGGATTACCAACTCGATCTCGATTGGCCTGATTTTCTGCAACGCTATTGGCAGAAACGTCCCGTTATCCTCAAACGCGGCTTTAAAAACTTTATTGACCCGCTCTCGCCAGACGAGCTTGCTGGGTTAGCGATGGAAAATGAAGTCGATAGCCGTCTGGTCAGTCATGAAGAGGGTCGTTGGCAAGTCGGCCATGGTCCATTTGAGAGTTTTGACCATTTAGGCGAAACTAACTGGTCACTGCTGGTTCAGGCGGTTGACCACTGGCATGAACCCGCCGCTGCATTAATGCGCCCTTTCCGTGAACTTTCTGATTGGCGCATGGATGATTTAATGATCTCCTTCTCTGTGCCCGGTGGCGGCGTTGGCCCCCACTTTGACCAGTATGACGTCTTTATCATTCAGGGCACGGGCCGTCGTCGCTGGCGGGTCGGAGAAAAAACTGAAATGAAGCAGCACTGCCCACATCCAGACTTGCTGCAAGTCGGCCCCTTCGACGCCATCATTGATGAAGAAATGGAGCCGGGTGATATTCTTTATATCCCACCGGGCTTTCCTCATGAAGGCTATGCCCTCGAAAACGCATTAAATTACTCTGTCGGTTTCCGCGCGCCAAATGCGCGCGAGCTAGTCAGCGGCTTTGCAGACTATATCCTTTCACGGGAGTTAGGCAGCCACCGCTACAGCGATCCCGATCTGCAATTGCGTGAGCATCCCGCTGAAGTGTTGCCACAAGAAGTCGATAAGCTTCATACCATGATGTTGAATTTAGTCCAGCAACCGGAGCACTTCCAAAATTGGCTCGGTGAGTTTATTTCTCAATCGCGCCATGAATTGGATATCGCGCCGCCGGAACCACCTTATCAGCCCGGTGACATCTATGAGTTGCTCCAGCAAGGTGAGGCGTTACAGCGCCTGACTGGCCTGCGCGTTCTGCGCATCGGTGACCATTGCTATGCTAACGGTGAGTTGATTGATACACCTCATCTGCAAGCCGCCGACGCATTGTGCCAACATTTCAGTGTTGATGCCGAGAAGCTGGGCGACGCGCTGGAAGACCCATCATTCCTGGCGATGCTGAGTGCGATGGTCAATAGCGGATATTGGTATTTTAACGACTGATTTTTGCGGCTTATTACACGACAACGCCCCGCATAACGGGGCGTTCAGCTAAAAAACAACCGAGAGACTTATGCTGCTTTAGCCCGTTTAGCGGTCAATTCAGCAATTCGCATGATAACGGCAACCGCTTTCTCCATCCCTTCCAGCGTAATAAACTCATGTTTACCATGATAGTTATATCCCCCGGTAAAGATATTTGGACAAGGCAGTCCGAGGAAGGATAACTGAGCGCCATCGGTCCCACCACGGATTGGCTTCATGATAGGGGTGATATCACAATCGCGCATGGCCTGTTGTGCCAGTTCAATAATATGCGGATGCTTAACGATATGCTCACGCATGTTGTAATAGCTGTCATCCATAATGATTTCGATATAACAATCACGGTGTAAACCTTTCCCAACCCGCTTAGCAATATCCACCATATTCTTCTTGCGCGCTTCAAAACCGTCACGGTTGAAATCTCGCACAATATAGTGCATTTCTGCCCGTTCAACCGTGCCTTTAATGCTTTGCAGATGGTAAAATCCTTCGTAACCCTCTGTGCATTCAGGTGTTTCATCCACAGGGAGTTCCTGATGGAAACGAGTCGCCAGCGACAACGCATTCACCATCACCCCTTTCGCACTGCCGGGATGGACGTTATTACCCACAATTTTGATGGTCACTGAAGCCGCATTAAAATTTTCAAACTCTAGCTCACCCACGCCGCCACCATCTACCGTGTAAGCCCACTGCGCATCAAATGCGGTCACATCAAAGAACCGCGCGCCTTTACCCACCTCTTCATCTGGGGTAAACGCAATGCGGATCTCCCCGTGTGGAACATTGCTGTGCTTTAAGCGCATCATGGCAGTGATGATTTCGGCAATACCGGCTTTATCATCCGCGCCTAATAGTGTTTTACCGTCCGTGGTGATCAAGGTATGTCCGAGTAACTGATGCAATATGGGGAACATCACCGGGGACAAAACCTCGTCGCCCATCCCCAAAGCAATATCGCCACCACGGTAGTTTTCTAAAATCTGCGGATTGACATTTTTACCTGAGAAATCAGGTGACGTATCAAGATGGGCAATAAAACCAATGGTGGGGACCGGCCAAGAGACATTGGCTGGCAATGTTGCCATGACACAGCTATGGTCGCTCAAGCTAACCTGAGAGAAGCCCAGCTCCTGCAACTCATGTTGCAGTGCCTGAGCAAGCTTACGCTGCCCTTCAGTGCTCGGCACGGATTTTACATTGGCTTTTGCTTGTGTATCAAAAGAGACATAGTTGAAAAAGCGGTCGAGTAATTTGTCCATGGTTCCCACCCTCATAATAGTGATTATCATTATGGGGAAGTGATCATGATCAAATATTGCGTCAGGTCAGTTTTAGACAAACTTAAGCCAGAATAAAAGTGGCGGCCTTAAAAACCCGCCGGATGATTTATTCATCAACCGGCAGAGTCATTAATCGCCTTGGCGATTCTCGCCCCGAGTCGTTAAAAACTCGCGCACATATTCCGGTACCACTTTACTCGCTAAGCCGTAATGTTTTTCATCAAACTGGCTCTCCACTTGACTCGGTTCCAGATTCAGCTCGACGGTATGTGCACCGTGCAAACTTGATTCATGAACAAACCCAGCAGCAGGATAGACATGGCCTGAGGTGCCAATCGAGATAAAGAAATCTGCATCAGCCAGTGCTTGATAGATCTCATCCATCCCCATCGGCATTTCGCCGAACCACACGATGTGAGGCCGCAGTGGCGAAGGGAATTGGCAGCAATGGCAGCGCTCATCCGCAGAGAGATCACCCGGCCAATCCAGCACTTGTCCCGATTGGGTGCAACGCACTTTCAGCAGCTCACCATGCATATGAATTACTCGCTTACTGCCCGCTCTTTCATGCAAGTTATCAATATTTTGGGTCACCAGTACAAAGTTATCACCGAGCACGGCTTCCAGATCTGCCAGTGCGAAGTGAGCCGCGTTAGGCGCAATATCTGGCTGCTGTAACTGGCGACGACGCGCATTATAAAAAGCTTGAACTAATTCAGGGTCTCTGCGATATCCCTCAGGTGTGGCGACATCCTCTACCTGATGCTCTTCCCATAAACCATCAGCGGCACGGAAAGTACGAATACCGGACTCAGCCGAGATACCTGCTCCAGTGAGCACCACCACAAAGGGTTTCTTCATTTCTGATATCGCGGCACTGTCCCGATGAAAAATACGGGAGCGAAAACGTTGATGCCGCAAATGCTTATTCTTGCGAAACCGACATAGCCGATGGCGAATGCGCATAACTTTTTGCCTCTTCTATAACCGTGGCACTTGAGGTTGCAGGGGGAGCACACTACCGACCTGTCTCATCAGCGCCATTGGGTATTATTATTGATAGTAACGACTATTGCTCATTCAAATTCAGAAACGCAGCCCCACGCACGCCACCCGCATCGCCATATCGCGCTTTCTCAATGCGGGGTAAGCGCGCCACTCGTAATAGATGCTGCGGTAAGCGTTTGGGGAGTTCTTCGTAGATCTTCCCGAAATTAGATAATCCGCCACCAATCACCACTAAATGGGGGTCCAGCATGGTCAGTAGATTGCCCAAACAGACCGCCAACACATCCATAAAGCGCTCAACATGAGCCACGGCTTTAGGTTCACCAGCGTTATAATTGGTGATAATTTCGGTTGCAGGCAAGGATTGCTGGCTAAAGTGCTGATACATCCACTCAAAACCACGGCCAGAAATGTAGTTCTCTATGCAACCATTATGGCCGCAACCACAAGGCACCCGTGGAATATCTGCCCCCAAAATATCGAGCGCATCGACGGGTAAGCGGAAGTGACCAAATTCACCGGTGATATGGTTGCGCCCACTGACAATACTACCGTTCACTATTAAGCCACCACCGACCCCCGTCCCCAGAATCAGCCCCAAGACCGTAGGATAGGCGCGAAATTCCGGGTCCCAAGCTTCAGACAGCGCAAAACAGTTGGCATCATTATCAATTCGCACTTCACGCTGAATCAATTTTGACAAGTCGCCTTGCAATGATTGCCCCATCGCCGCCGGGACATTGGCAGTGAAAACCGTGCCGTCATCCGCATTAGGTAAACCGGGAATACCTATACCCACACGGCCTTTAACACCACAATGGGCATCAGCTTCCCATGTTAAACTTTGTAGTGTTTGCAGCAATTGTTGATAGTCGTCGCGTGGCGTAGAGACGCGTTTATGCCAGATTCGTTGTAGGTTGACATCAAAAACGCCCAACTCTATTTTGGTGCCGCCCATATCAAAACCGTAATACATAAACGTGTCCTTAATATGCCCTAAATAATTCGAATGACAGGAAGACAACCCACGCACATGCAGCTTGAAATATGACGGTCTAATTATTGCCCGCTCAGTACTCGTGCGGGATCAATACGGCTTGCACGACGCGCAGGATACCAGCTAGCAATCAAGCTCAGCACCAGTGCAGTTGCCAGCACGCAGGCCACGTCAAACCAGTGCAACTCTGACGGCAAGAAGTCGATGAAATAGATATCGCCCGACAAAAATTGATGCCCGATCAGCTTTTCCAATCCACGGATGATATTGGTGAGTTGCAGCGAGATAATCACTCCGGCCACCACCCCGCTAATGCTGCCAATAAATCCGGCCAGTAAGCCATACCAGATGAAAATGGCACGGATCAGGCCATCTTTAGCGCCTAACGTGCGCAATACCGCAATATCGCTGCTTTTATCTTTAACCGCCATGACCAGTGTGGAGACAATATTAAAACTGGCGACACCGATCACCAGCACCATCGCTAAGTACATGATCGTGCGGATCATCTGGATATCTCGGTACATATAGCCATAGGTGCCAATCCAGCTACTGATATAGACATAGGCATTACTCACCTCACCGGCGCTGCGCACCAGCTTGTTGGCGTTATAAACATCATTGACCTTGATGGCGATGCCCGTAACACTGTCACCCATCTCGAGATATTGCTGTGCATCAGCCAAGGGCACCAGTGCCAGACTGTGATCCAACTGGCCACTCAACTGAAAAATACCGGCCACCTGTAAACGAATGCGTTTAGGTTGCAGCAGTTTCATCTCAGGATCGCTATTGGGGATCATCACCGTCAGCCAAGAGCCTTGCTTCACCCCTAAGGCATCCGCCAAACCCTTGCCTAATATAATCTGCTGTTGCCCTGCTTTGAAATTATCCCAAGCGTGATCAACAACAAAACTGGGCAGTGCGCTAAGTCGCTGTTCGGCCTCAGGATCAACCCCTTTGACCTGCACCGCGCGCAGTTGTGTGGCGTTTTCAATCAGCCCGGTAAAGTTGATATAGGGGGCAGCAGCCAGAATACCCGGCACTTTTTCAATTCGCTGTAAGCTCTGTTGCCAGTCTGAAAACGGCTGATTCACCGCCGCAATCTCACCGTGAGGGACAACCGCCAAAATGCGGTTTTTCAGCTCACGTTCGAAGCCGTTCATGGCGCTTAGGCCGACGATCAACACCGCAACACCCAAGGCAATACCCAAGGTCGATATCACCGAAATGAGCGACACCATGCCGCCACGACGGCGGCCTCGACTAAAACGTAAACCGATTAAGAGCGAAAGTGGCAAAGCGCCCATCACTAAGCCCCCACCAACGTCAAGTGCTGCTGTAGCTGACCATCGCGCATCTCTAACTGACGGCTCATCCGTTTCGCCAACTGCAAATCGTGGGTGACCACTAAAAAGGCGGTCCCCTGCCGGACATTCAATTCACCCAGCAAATTGAAGATGCTATCTGCATTGCGCTGGTCCAGATTACCGGTTGGCTCATCGGCCAACACCAAAGAGGGGTTGTTGACCAGTGAACGGGCAATCGCCACCCGCTGGCGCTCACCACCGGACAACTCTGACGGGCGATGCTTACTGCGCTTTTCCAGCCCCACCGCCACCAACATAGCGCGGGCTTTATCCTGCGCCTCTGCCGGTTTAGCGCCGCCGATGAGCAGTGGCATCGCGACATTTTCTAATGCAGTAAAATCAGGCAGTAAATGGTGGAATTGATAGATAAAACCTAACTCACGGTTGCGTAACTCCGCTTTCGCGCTGGAGGAGAGCTGATTCAGTGAGCGCCCCTGATAAATGACTTCACCAGAGGTCGGGGTATCCAAACCGCCCAACAGATGCAGCAAGGTGCTTTTCCCCGAGCCAGAGCTGCCGACAATCGCCATCAGTTCACCGGACTCAATGGTAAATGACACATTGCTTAACACGTCGGTATGCAACTGCCCTTCCTGATAGCGTTTGCACAAGTTTAAGCACTGTAATAAAGGATGATTACTCATAGCGTAAAGCCTCGGCAGGTTGTGCGGCGGCAGCGCGCCAGGAAGGATAAAGCGTGGAGAGCAAAGCAATGGCCATCGCCAACAGGGCAATAACCGTCACCTGAACAGGGTTAATTTCCACCGGTAAGGTGGCATCATCAATCAGCAAGCCGAGAATTGGGATAAGCGTGTTCAATTGGCTGGCGAGTAAAATACCCAGCCCCGCGCCGAGTAGAGCACCAATCACCCCCGCAGTGGCCCCCTGCACCATAAATATCAGCATGATTTGGCGGCGGCTCAAGCCTTGCGTCTGCAAAATAGCCACCTCACCCTGTTTTTCCATCACTAACAGGCCCAGCGAGGTGATGATATTAAAGGCCGCAACGGCAATAATCAGACTCAGCAGCAACCCCATCATATTCTTTTCCATGCGCACGGCTTGAAACAGTTCGCCTTTGCGGTCGCGCCAATCCTTCCATACCGTGCCTTCCGGCAGGGTTTGTTGGCTCAGACTATCGACGGAGAGTGGTTGCGAAAGGAATAAGCGCCAGCCGGTAATATTACCCGCCGGATAGCGCATCAAGCGCGATGCATCCTGCTGATTAACCAGCATTTGATAGCCATCGACCTCACTGTTAGCAGCGAATGTCCCAATGACATTAAACAGCCGCTGGCTAGGAATACGCCCCATTGGCGTGAACTGACTAGCGCTAGGCACCATTAAACGTAGCGTTTCGCCCCGCTTGACCCCTAACTGCCCCGCCAGTTTCTCACCGAGGATCATATTATAGCTACCGGGCTGCAAATCTTTCAGGTGCACATTAACCAAGTAATCCGCCAGAGGTTCGTGCTGTGTGGGGTCAACCCCCAGCATTACACCAGCGGAAAGATTACGGGCGCTCTGTAACACCACATCTGCCGTGGTCAATGGCACAATATCGGTCACACCTGTCAGTGATTTCAGGGCTGACGCAGGGATTTTATTCGGATCGAGCGAGCCTTGCGGCGTGGTAATCAGCGCCTGTGGCATCAGCCCCAAAATATTATTCTGCAAATCGCGCTCAAAACCATTCATCACAGACAATACGGTAATCAGTGCCATCACACCCAGCGTGATGCCAATGGTAGAAAGCCACGAAACAAACCGCCCAAAACGGTCGGATGCACGCCCGCGCATATAACGCAGGCCAATAAATAGTGCGACAGGTTGATACATGAAATCTGTTTAGATCCTGTTGCTAAAGCAAAGTGATCGAGGATAATAAAGGGTACTACCGCTTTATGGAACCATTAACCGCCTAAATCTCCGGCTTTTATTCCAAAAAAGAGCACCCATCTGTGGCTATACCGCTTCACGTGCTAGGATAGCCGCCGAGATAATTTGTCCTGATAAAGAGACTGTTTAACTGCTTATGTCCCAACAATATCGTTATTCATTACCTGAACGACGTGGCGATACCCGTCAGTTAGGTCAGTTGACCGGCTCTGCATGCGCGGTCGAATGTGCGGAAATCATTGAGCGCCATAAGGGTCCGGTAATGTTAATTACCCCCGATATGCAGACGGCGCTGCGCCTACGCGATGAGATCCAGCAATTCTCATCATGGCCGGTGAATACTCTCTCCGACTGGGAAACGCTGCCTTATGACAGTTTTTCTCCGCATCAGGATATTATTTCGGCCCGCCTCTCCTGCCTGTATCAACTCCCAGCAATGGATCGTGGCGTTATTATTCTCCCGATCAATACCCTGATGCAACGGGTATGCCCCCATGAGTTTCTGCATGGTCATGCGCTGGTGATGAAAAAGGGCCAGCACCTGTCGCGGGATAAGTTACGCGCCCAGCTTGAACAGGCGGGATATCGCAGTGTTGATCAGGTCATGGAGCACGGTGAGTTTGCCACCCGTGGAGCACTGCTGGATCTCTATCCGATGGGCAGTGAAGAGCCGTATCGAATTGATTTCTTTGATGATGATATTGACAGTTTGCGGGTGTTTGATGTGGATACCCAGCGCACACTGTCTGAAGTTGAGCAGATAAATTTACTGCCCGCCCATGAATTTCCGATTGATAAAGCCGCCATTGAGCTATTTCGCAGCCAATGGCGTGAGCAGTTCGACGTCCGCCGTGATGCGGAACATATTTATCAGCAAGTGAGTAAAGGGATCTGGCCTGCCGGGATTGAGTACTGGCAGCCGCTGTTCTTCAGCCAACCCTTGCCCTCACTGTTCAGTTACTTGCCTGAAAATACCTTATTGGTTAACACGGGTTCGCTGGAAAGTTCCGCTGAGCGTTTTTGGCTCGATGTGAATCAGCGTTTTGAGAGCCGCCGCATTGACCCAATGCGCCCCTTGCTGGCCCCCGACACTCTCTGGTTGCGGGTGGATTCGCTGTTCAGTGAGCTAAAAGCGTGGCCACGCGTCCAATTTAAGACGGATGAAGTCCCTACCAAAGCCGCCAATACTAACTTGCACTATCAGGCGCTGCCTGATTTGGCAGTTCAGGCGCAGCAAAAAGCGCCACTGGATAATCTACGCCGTTTTATTGAGGCATTTAGCGGTAGTGTTGTCTTCTCCGTGGAGAGCGAGGGGCGACGCGAAACACTGCAAGACCTGCTGGCGCGGATAAAAATCAGCCCAACCCTGATCACCGAGTTATCGCAAGCCCGCACACCCGGCCATTATCTGATGATTGGTGCCGCCGAACGCGGCTTCCTTGATGCGGATAAACAGCTGGCGCTGATTTGCGAAAGTGATCTATTGGGCGAGCGCGTTAGCCGTCGTCGACAAGATAACCGCCGCACCATCAATACCGATACCCTGATCCGCAATCTGGCCGAGCTGCGCCCCGGTCAGCCGGTGGTGCATCTGGAACACGGGGTCGGCCGCTATTTGGGTCTGACCACCCTTGAAGCGGGCGGCATCAAAGCTGAATACTTGATTTTGACCTACGCCGGTGAAGATAAGCTCTATGTGCCGGTCTCCTCCTTGCATCTGATCAGCCGTTATTCCGGTGGCGCAGATGAAAATGCGCCGCTGCACAAACTGGGTGGCGAAGCCTGGAGCCGCGCACGGCAGAAAGCCGCCGAAAAAGTGCGCGATGTGGCGGCTGAGTTGCTGGATATCTACGCACAACGCGCCGCCAAATCGGGCTTTAAATTCAAGCTCGATCGCGAGCAATATCAGCTGTTCTGCCAAAGTTTCCCGTTTGAAACCACCCCCGATCAGGAGCAGGCCATCAACGCGGTGCTCAGTGATATGTGCCAGCCGCTGGCGATGGACAGATTAGTGTGTGGTGATGTTGGTTTCGGTAAAACCGAAGTGGCGATGCGGGCCGCCTTCCTTGCTGTCGCAAATAATAAGCAAGTCGCGGTATTAGTGCCGACCACCCTGCTTGCTCAACAGCATTTTGACAACTTCCGCGACCGTTTTGCCACTTGGCCCGTGCGGATTGAGATGATGTCCCGCTTCCGTAGCGCCAAAGAGCAACAAGTGATTCTGGAGCAAGCCGCTGAAGGGAAAGTGGATATTATTATCGGCACCCACAAATTGCTACAAAGTGACCTGCGCTGGCAAGATCTCGGTCTGTTGATCGTCGATGAAGAGCACCGTTTCGGGGTGCGCCATAAAGAGCGTATCAAAGCCATGCGCGCTGATGTGGATATCCTGACGCTCACCGCAACGCCTATCCCGCGGACACTGAATATGGCGATGAGCGGTATGCGCGATTTGTCGATTATTGCTACCCCGCCAGCACGCCGTCTGGCGGTGAAAACCTTTGTTCGCGAATATGACAGTTTGGTGATTCGTGAAGCGATTCTGCGTGAAATTCTGCGTGGCGGGCAGGTTTACTACCTGTACAACGACGTGGAGAACATCGAAAAAGCCACCCAGCGACTGGCGGAATTAGTGCCAGAGGCGCGGATCGCTATTGGTCATGGTCAGATGCGTGAGCGCGATCTGGAGCGGGTGATGAACGATTTCCATCATCAGCGCTTTAACGTACTGGTCTGCACGACGATTATCGAAACCGGCATCGACATTCCTAGCGCGAATACCATTATCATCGAACGGGCCGATCATTTCGGTCTGGCGCAGCTACACCAGTTGCGGGGCCGCGTCGGGCGATCGCATCATCAAGCTTATGCCTACCTGCTCACGCCAAACCCGAAAGCGATGACCACCGATGCCAAAAAACGGCTGGAGGCCATCGCCTCACTGGAAGATCTGGGTGCGGGCTTCGCCTTGGCAACCCATGATCTGGAGATTCGTGGGGCTGGTGAGTTGTTGGGCGAGGACCAAAGCGGCCAGTTGACCACCATTGGCTTCTCGCTCTACATGGAGCTGTTGGAAAACGCGGTTGATGCGCTGAAAGAGGGCCGTGAACCCTCACTGGAAGATTTGACCAATAATCAGACTGAAATTGAGATGCGTATGCCAGTGTTGCTACCTGACGATTTCATTCCAGATGTGAATATCCGACTTTCGTTCTATAAGCGAATCGCCAGCGCGCGCAATGAAACCGAACTTGATGAGTTAAAAGTTGAGCTAATCGATCGCTTTGGCAAACTGCCCGATGCCGCCCGCTACCTGTTGCAAACCGCCGAATTACGTCAGTTGGCGCAGACGTTGGGAATTAAGCGCATTGAAGGCAATGAGCGCGGAGGTTTTGTCGAATTTAGCGAGAAGAACAAGGTCGATCCGGTCTATCTGATTGGTCTGCTACAACGCCAGCCAAAGATCTATCGACTGGAAGGACCAACCAAGCTGAAGTTTATGCAGGATTTGACCGACCGAACGCAACGACTGAAATTTATCAGTGAACTGCTGGCGGCATTTGCGCAGCACCGCGTGGCTTAATCGGAGGGCTAGTGCGGGCTATCAGTCATGAGAAACCCGCGTAATGCTAATGCCACTCGCTTAACTCCCCTACTCTTCATCCTTGGGGACGCAGGAGTGTTGGGGACAAATTAGGTTAAGCGATCAGAATTAACACTAAATCGCGGGTTCTTGATGCAAGGTCTTGGACAACAGATTTTGTATTATGCTCGGTCGTTCAGTATCAGTTGACCATTTTTATCGATTGGAATCTGCGTACCTGGATCACGATCCATACGAATTTTTCCCTGCTGATCACCAATTTTGTAGGTTACGTCATATCCCAGCATTTTCTGTGATTTGTCGTAAACTGTTTGGCATCGTTCTTGGGTAGTCGTATAGGTATCATTTTCCTGCATATTATTTTGCACGCGGTTACCGGCATAGCCACCTGCCAGTGCACCCGCAACCGTGGCAATATCTTTACCACGGCCACCGCCAACCTGATGACCCAGAACCCCACCCGCAACGGCACCTAATACGGAACCCGCGATTTGGTTCTCATCCTGCACCGGTTTGCGGTGAGTGACAGTCACATTGCGACACTCTTTACGAGGCGTTTTGATCGTCTCTTTAATTGGTGTCGCGGCAAGAACTTGTGCATATTGCGGTGCGCCGGAGAAAACATTCATACTCGCGACAGCGGCAATTCCCAGAGCGGCCGCTATACCGATACCCACACCTGCTAACATTGATTTGTTCACAGGAAATCCTCCTGAAAGTGTTACCACGCATCTTCTGCTCCAGAATTCCAATATCACCAACAGAAAATCTGACAGCGTCTGGCTTTGAGGGCAGCCCCCTTAACCAGAGTACGGCGTGCGTGACTCGCCGTGTTAACTCAGTTGACAGGTGAAGTCTGCACAATGTGCTTTGACCTAGCAATAAGACAAATGGACTAAACATCCAGATAATAGGTGTGAATGAATGTGTTTAGGAGGAATCCGACTGAGGGCTTCTGTTATTGCGGAATTTTATGCTGACGTTTTCACATTACGTGCGCATGGCTTTAGCTTTCCGTGCGCCAAACGGCAATCTTCCAATAAAAAACCGCCCCCTTAACCAAAGGTAGCGGTCTATTTCAGATAAAAGCAATTTTTAGTGCAATTTTAAGCGAGGTCGGATAACCCGATTAATCCCGCCCACCAGCATCATCAGCCCCGTCTTAGTGTAACCATGCAGTGCCACTTGGTGCATACGGTACAACGAGATATAGACCACGCGAGCCACTCGGCCTTCGACCATCATTGAGCCGCGCATCAGGTTACCCATCAGGCTGCCAACGGTGCTGAATTTCGACAGTGACACCAGTGAGCCGTGATCTTTGTAGATGTACGGCTTGAGCGGCTGGTCGTTAAGCAGCGCCAAAATATTGCTGTAACAACGGCTGGCCATCTGATGCGCTGACTGCGCACGCGGTGGAACAAAACCACCACTCGGCTGCGGACAAGAAGCACAGTCGCCGATAGCAAAGATATTCGGATCACGGGTAGTTTGCAGTGTTGGTTCAACCACCAACTGATTAATGCGGTTGGTTTCCAGCCCTGCGATATCTTTCATAAAGTCCGGCGCTTTAATCCCTGCGGCCCAGACCATCAGATCTGCATTAATGTACTCACCCTCTTTGGTATTCAGACCGTTTTCGTCAGCACTGGTTACCATAGTTTTGGTCAATACGCGGACACCCAACTTAATCAGCTCTTGATGTGCGGCAGCCGAAATGCGTGGCGGCAAGGCAGGAAGAATACGCTCACCTGCTTCAACCAGCGTCACATTCAACGCCTGATTGTCCAAACCTTCAAAACCGTAGCTGTGCAACTGTTTTACCGCATTGTGCAATTCAGCAGAGAGCTCTACACCCGTGGCCCCGCCGCCGACAATCGCGATGTTCACTTTGCCCTTCTCACCCGGTTGCGCTGAATATTTCAGGAACAGGTTAAGCATCTCATTGTGGAAACGGTGCGCCTGATGCGGGTTATCGAGGAAAATGCAGTTCTCTTTCACGCCCGGTGTCCCGAAATCGTTCGAGGTACTGCCCAGCGCCATCACCAGAATGTCGTAGGTTAATTCGCGTTGTGTCACCAGTACATCGCCGTGTTCATCGCAAATCTCTGCCAGGCTGAGGGTTTTGGTTTCACGATTGATGCCCGTTAAGGAACCTAACTGGAAATTAAACGCGTGGTTACGGGCATGAGCCAGATAACTCAGTGCATCGACACCATCATCCAGAGAACCGGTCGCCACTTCATGCAACAACGGTTTCCACAAATGGCTATGGTTACGATCGACCAAAACGATCTCAGCTTTTTTACTGCGACCCAGCTTATGACCCAGGCTCGTTGCCAGCTCAAGACCGCCGGCACCACCACCAATAATAACGATTTTTTTCTTCGGCGTTGTCAAAATGACCCCCTAAATGTGAACCCTTTGTTAGCTAAAGGTAAATGAATAATATCCTTATATAACATAGGGTTCGCTGATGCTAATTCAATAAACTGGAGTCAGAATATCATGCAGGGTTATTTGGTCATACCAAAATTGATATATATCAACTTTATTTGATTAAAGTGGCAGCGGCGGGATTTTTTCTGGAATAGGATTCAAATAGTTAGCATTTCGTCACAATTTAGAATCTTTCTATTTGCCAACCCAGAAAGGGAGATTTTGAGGTTTTTTGCCATAAAAATGGCCTGAAAAAAGTACGATATGCACCCTTTCCAAGCCAGATAACAGAGTGTTGTAAGCTCTGCAATTAACCCATCATTAACATTCAACCGCATTAACCTTGCGTTTTAGGCTAACTCAGCCCTCTAACTAACCCAGCGTTTTAAACGCCTTGATCCGCTGAAGATGGGGTGACAGATCCCTAAATTTGTGGCTCTGCTTCTCATCCCAGACAATTTCATAATAGGGGTGCAAGTCACCGGCTGTCAGCTTGCTATCGAGCATTTCATCATGGCGAGAGAGCACCACCAGACAACGATCGCGGTTTTTCTCACGGAAGTCATTAACACATTTACTGGCAATATCGATGTACTCTTCCGGGCGATCAATTTTGCCACTCATATTATTTTGCGGATAAAGATTGGGGTTGAATGAGACTTGACGAATACCACACAAAAAACCGATGCGCTCAGCCCAAAAACCACCTAAACCCACACCACAAATCAGTGACTTGGCATCACCGCCCTGCTGAATGGCTTTATCTACCTCTTTCAACAAATGCTGCATATCGTGGCGAGGATGCAAAGTGCTGTAACTGATAAAACGCACATCCGGATCAATGAATTGCAGTTGCAGGACTTTCTCGTGATTGCCGGGACTCGTGGAGTCAAAACCATGTAGATAGACTATCATTTTTATCCTCGCGACTTATTTAGGATATGAATCTTTATGTGCATCCCAACGTTCGCTGAGTGCAGTTAATGCCCTATTCGCCTGCTGCCAACGTGATGATGCCATCAGCGCCTGACGATCAAACTGCCCAGAATGATACAAGCCCGTCAGTTTGTCTGCTTTGACCGGAGACAGGTTATCGAGCACGCTGATAGCCCCCTGACGGTTATTGCACACCAAAATCATATCGCAACCCGCATCCAAAGAGGCCTGCCCGCGCTCGGCGTAGCTGCCCATAATCGCCGCCCCTTCCATCGAGAGATCATCGGAGAAAATGATGCCGCTGAAGCCTAACTCTTGACGCAATATCTGCTGAAGCCAGTAAGCCGAGCCACTGGCGGGGCGTGCATCGGCTTCAGTATAAATCACGTGAGCAGGCATGATGGCATCGAGCAACCCGCGCGCGATCAGTTCGCGAAATATAACCATATCATGAGTGCGGATTTCTGCCAGTGGCCGATTATCCCGTGGCGTCTCTTTGTGGGAGTCAGCGGTCACTGCGCCGTGACCGGGGAAGTGCTTCCCAGTGGTTTTCATCCCCGCGCTGTGCATCCCTCGGATAAAGCACTCGGCCATATTCAGTGCTTGCTGTGGATCACTGTGGAATGAGCGCTCACCAATGGCGGCGCTGACATGACCAATGTCCAATACTGGCGCGAAGCTGATATCAATATCCATTGAGATCATCTCTGCCGCCATCAACCAGCCCGCCTCTTGCGCAAGCTGAGCGGCAGTGGCGGCATCATTGATAGCGGCAAATGACTGGGCCGCAGGCAGGCGAGTAAAACCTTCGCGAAAACGTTGCACCCGCCCACCTTCTTGATCCACCGCCACCACCAGCCGATCATGGGATGCCGCTCTGATTTGGCGAACCAACTCACGCAACTGCTCAGCATCATGATAATTACGGCTGAACAAAATCAGGCCGCCCACCAGCGGGTGTTTTAAAATCTCACGCTCTTCAGCATCCAGCTCATAGCTGGCAACATCTAACATCACTGGACCCACGACAACCTCACATCATTCCCGCCATACTTAACGCTGTAGCGCCAAGTTCTTTGGGTAAAGTTAAAAGTTAAAAAATCAAAAAGAGAGATTAAATCGCTGACGCAACGGTGCGGCCCATTGTAAAAACGCGCTATCCCCCGTTTGCTGCCAGCGAACTTCAAACCACATCAACATCAAGTAATCAATCCACGGCAGCCAGCGCTGTATCTGGCAGGATAGCCGCTTGATATCGGAATAGCCGTGTTGACTGCTACAATAGCGCTGTAAAAAAAACTGTTGTTGTGGTTTTGACCACCCATTACTCCGAAAAAGAGCGGCAATGTCCAAGGCAATATCGCCATCGGCGGCATATTCCCAATCAATTAGTTTCAGCCCAGTCGCGGTCATTAAGAGATTGCCAGGATGAATATCCATATGCAGGGGAGCCAGTTTCACCGGCTGCGGTTGCGGTCTGCGCAGAAAACCATGCTGGAGCCGCAGCCAGCCCGGTGAACGGCGCGCGGGATCAATTAAGTCACCATAGCGGATAAGCTGAGCGCGCAAGTCCAGCCGATAACCACTAACGGGTAAATGATGGAGGCGGGCCAAGAGCTGCGCTAACTGACCATTATTCGCTAATTCAATAAATTGGGCATTAGTGACAACGTCACCCTCAAGCCAATTGACCACCAACCAGTGCGCATTTGCGGCAATAATGGCCGGAGATAGATCGCTGCCAGCGACATGCCGCAACAGTTTGCACTCTCGCCGCCGATTCACACCTAACTGCATTTTCTGCATCGACTGTTCACGTGCCAGCCAATCAACATTTGGGGCGGTGATACGCCAGCTTTCACCCGTTAGCCCAGAGACGGGGCTAATCTGGCAATCGGCGATTTTCACCGCCGGATTGAGACTTTCAATCAGCACATGCAGGGCAGGATCAGCGCTGGACCGGGCCATGACCTGACCAGATAATTTCGCCAGTTTGCGCCTGCATCAATTGCATTTCGATGGTCGGTGATTTGACATCGCCGCTCACATCGCTATACAGCACATACTGGGCGCTGACATAACGGGCCAGACCAATCGCTTTGCTGCGCGATCCCAGACTATCCTCTTCCGATAAACCCAGTGTTTGCTTGGCGACAGCCAATTGCTGCGGCGAGATCAACACAAACTTCTTATTTGATGTCAGCATCTGATGCAGTGCGGCGGTGGCTTTCGCCATCTGCAATGCGCCGTTGGTGTTATTTTTGACGCTATCGAGCAGCAATATGCTGCCGTTCGCCACCTCTTTGCTGTTCACCATCTGTGCGACTAAAGGTTCTACGCTGACGGCCCAGTCGATAGATTGCGGCATTTTCGGCGGCGGAGGCACGGTATCCACCGGAGGAGGTGTTTCAATGACGGGGGGGGTGACCGGCTCTATGGTGACTGGCGGTGTGGTTGGCTCAACAGGTGGCGGGGTAATACAGCCCGTCAGCACCAGTGCAGCCAGCGCCACAGATAAATACCTTTTCATTGTCCCACTCCAATAGCGACTGAACTATTATAAAAATAAATGAAGGCGCGCACTTCGCGCGTTGAAATTATTATTGACTGACTGAACCGCAACATCATCGCCCGGCGTGATTATCATCGAACGCGGCGCGTCCAGTGGCGGCACATCCAAGCCCTGCGCATCATACCAATAAAAACGATAGTTTATTTTTATCGGCTTATTTTGACTATTAGAGATCACTGATCGCGCAATATTGTCACCCGATGAGGTTGATACCGCGGGTTGAGAAGCCAAAATACCCGCCGTCAGCACTGACGAATCCATGACCACGGTTTGCTGCTGATTAACCGCAATCCCTTTCGGGCTGCTGCACCCTAGCAATGTCGCCATACCCGCGAACGCCATCAGTGGCAATAAAAACGCCTTCACACGGCGCATAGGCTGACCTCAGTTAAACTCAACAATGATATCGCTATTGATGCAGCGACCTATTTGTGTGGCAATCTAATTATGTGGCAACTGGCTGATGCGGCAACTTACTTATGTGACAGCAAAGAACCCAGTTCACGGCCGCCGACCAAATGCATGTGGATATGGTAGACCACCTGCCCGGCATGGCGGTTGCAATTGATAATCAGGCGATAGCCATCTTCAGCAATACCTTCCTGCTCTGCAAGTTTAGCAGCTACCGTAATCATGCGGCCTAATGTTGCTTCGTGTTCTGCGGTGACATCATTCACAGTAGGAATAAGAATATTGGGAATGATTAAGATATGGGTTGGTGCCTGCGGAGCGATGTCGCGAAACGCGGTCACCAGTTCATCCTGATAAACCACGTCGGCAGGGATTTCACGGCGGATAATTTTGCTGAAAATCGTTTCTTCGGCCATAACGCATTTCCTTGATCATGATAAAAATGGGGAATGCGTAGTATGAGCGACAAATTCTATTGATTTCAACCTCAATCATCAGCCTCGGGCATAAGCCGCCGCTTTTTCAAACAAAGCCTGATCGGGGCGAATGCCGGTATATAGCACAAATTGCTCGACCGCCTGAATAGCAAACACTTCAGCCCCGGTAATCACTGTTTTCTCTTGCGTTTGGGCATAATGAATCAGCGGTGTGATGGCGGGCAGTGCCACCACATCAAAAATGATCTCCGCGTGATTGACCTCATTTTCAGTGAAAGCCATGATCTCCGCCTCTTTACCCCCCGCCATGCCCACTGGCGTCGCATTGATCAATATATCAGCCTGAACACCTTGCATATCAGGGCGATAGGGGTAGCCAGATTGCTCAGCTAATTGCTTGCCAGTATTTTCATTTGTCGCAATGATAAAACCCTGCTTAAAACCGGCATTTTTGAGCGCAAAAGCTACCGCCTTCGCCATACCACCACTGCCACGCAGAGCAAAAACCTTATCGGCTGGCACCTGATGGCTCTGTAGCAATTTCGCGATGGCGATATAGTCAGTGTTGTACGCCTTCAAATAACCCTCCGTGTTAACTAATGTATTGACCGAATTAATCGCTACGGCTGAGGGGTCCATCTCATCCACCATCGGGATGACCGCCTCTTTAAACGGCATCGAAATAGCGCAACCACGGAATCCCAGCGCTCGTACTCCGCCAATAGCCGCCGCCAAGTCCTTGGTAGTAAAGGCCTTATAGAGGTAATCGAGATCGAGTGCATCATACAAAAAGTTATGAAAACGGGTGCCAAAATTGCTCGGTCTGGCGGCCAGAGAAATGCAGACTTGGGTATCTTTGTTTAAGTATCGAGTCATCTTCTTGCCTCAATGATTTTCGTCAATAAAAGTGTGCACCCTGTTCGTCCGAACTGTGGGCGATAAAGGCTTGCTGTACTAAAAATTATCGGCTAAAAAGATGATATTAAAAACTGCTGACTTTAGATCAATTAGGTTCCCCTTTTATGACCAGCCGACGCCTTGAGCAACAATATTTGCGATTACTGAATGCGGTCGGCGTGCAATCTGTGGCGATCACACTGCAAGAGCTAGCGGATAAACTCAACTGCACCAAGCGCCACATGCGGACACTGCTGGTTCAGATGCAGCAGGCGGGCTGGTTAACATGGCAAGCAGAGGCGGGCCGTGGTCGCCGTTCACATTTACAACTATTGCGGAACACACATCAGTTATTGATTGAAAAAGCGGAACAGTTACTCGACTCAGGCGGTTTCAATGAAGCCATTGTGCTGCTGGGTGAAGATAAGCAGCTCATTACGCCATTATTGCGATCCAAATTGGGGTATCGGATACGCGATGACTATCAAGCACTGCGCATCCCCTACTACCGCACCATGCCAAATCTCTACCCCGGCACCCCATTACGTCGCTCCGAGTTACATTTAGTCCGGCAACTTTTTAATGGGCTAACGCGAATAAATGAGGAGAGTGGCGACGTCGCGACTGATTTAGCCCATCAATGGCGAATGCTGGATCCATTGCATTGGCGCTTCTATTTACGCCCTGGCGTGCAGTTCCATGATGGTCGCGAGCTTTCCAGCCGTGATGTGGTCAGCTCATTAACTCGCTGCGCCCGCTTACCGCTGTTTTCACATATTCAACAAATTAAAGCGCATGGACCATTGAGTGTGGTTATCGAATTGACCCAGCCGGACCCGCATCTTCCTTTGCTGCTAGCTCACCATTCGGCACTGATTTTGCCGCAAGACCATGCTGAACAGCCGAATTTTGCCTCTCACCCCATTGGCACTGGTCCCTATCGGGTGGCCGAAAATGATGACTGGCATTTGCTGATGAAATCTTTTGATCACTATTTTGGCTTCCGTGGCCTGCTGGACGAAATTGAGGTGCTGATTTTTCCTGATCTGGCGCGCACCCAAGATCGCCCGCCAGTGCTTGCCGAGCAACTGAATAGGGCCGATCGTCAGAGCGCGACTTGGCTCAGCTCAAGTATCAGCGACATCGATTATGTCTCCGGCTTCGCGGCCAGCCTGACCGGTAAACCCTCGGACTCCACGCAGGAGATGTTCCTCGAACGTGGCGGCTATTTTTTACTCTGCGATAGCCGTTCGCCGCACTGGCACAGTATTGAGCAACGGCGCTGGCTGCGGGAAACACTCAATCCTTATCATTTAATCCAAAGATTAATCGCCCCGATTCGCCCTTTTTGGGTCCCAGCCAGCAGTGTATTGCCGACATGGTTTCACGGGATTGATTCAGGGGAGGCATATTCGCCCTTCTCTACAGTGACAGTCCCTGCGGATTGGCCGACATTAACCTTGGCTTATCATACCCAACATCCAGAATATTCGATGCTGATCGCAGAGATGGCGCATATTCTGGCGGCACAACGTATTCGACTGGTGGCATTGGAGCTGGATTACACCACGTGGGCCAAGGGTGAAGCCGATGCGGACCTGTGGCTCGGGACGGTTAACTTTGCCGTGCCGGAAGAGTGGAATGTCGGCGCATGGTTGTTCGGCACCCCACTGTTGCGGCAATCCATTACTGGTGGTGATGAAGCACATTTGCAGGCACAACAGAATGAATGGCGTAATCAAAGACTCACTGGCGAGCAATTCGTCCGAGAGATTACCGACAAGGGCTGGTTACAGCCGCTATTTCACCACTGGATGCGCTTGAAAGCCCCCGAGCAGGCGCAGGGGGCGCACTTGAATAATCTGGGCTGGTTTGATTTCCAAACAACTTGGCTAGAACCGGAATAATGGACATTTATTATCAAGGCAATATGCCTTTTATTATATCGATAACGATAAAGTTTATTATATTAAATAAGAAAATTACTTACATGAGCATTTAATTTATTTCCCCACATATAAAACCCCACCCATAAAAATTAAATATTAAATTCCAGAATTTAACTTAATTAATATTAAATCGCGCTAAACAGTGGCAAAGTAAGTTCTTAGCATTTGACATAGCCTTATACTCAGTGATATTTCTAATCCAAGGAGAGCAGGATAGTGCTTAATGACTTTCAATCACAACATTAAGTTATTACGATTAATTTACTTCCGTCATTCAAAGTCAAGACAAGCACAATAACACTCTCCTTAACGGACTAATCTAGGGAGAAATCTCTTGATATCGATAATCAATGGAGGGATATATTATGTCTCGTTTAAAAAAAGAGATCACGGCAACGAAAACAGTAATCAATGTTAACGAAGTTAAAAAGAGTCAACCTCAGCGCTTAGCAGAAGAGACACTTGAGCAGATAGCCGGTGGTGCAGGCTGGATAAATGCTTTCGCAAATTGGACTAAGTCGTTTTAATGATGTAACGGGGGTCATCAGGCCAATGGTGGCCCCTAATTTAAACTCCCAACATCGCCCAAAGAATATAAAGCTATCGCTAAAAGGAGTGCAGATTCATGGTTGAACTATTAATTGACAAGAGGATTAGGCATCTTGAAATAATATTAAAAATAAGTGAGCGTTGCAATATCAACTGTGACTATTGCTACGTATTCAATAAAGGCAATTCGGCAGCCAATGACAGTCCGGCTAGAATATCGGATAAAAACATTCGCCATTTCGTCAATTTTTTAGAACGCGCCAGCCAAGAATATCAAATTGGCACACTACAAATTGATCTTCATGGCGGGGAGCCGCTGCTAATGAAGAAAGAAAACTTCGCCAATATGTGTATTCAATTCATGTCAGGGCACTACTGTGGTTCGAATATTAGGCTCGCATTGCAAACGAACGGCACACTTATTGACGAAGAGTGGATAGCGTTATTCGAAAAATACTCTGTGAATGTGAGTGTCTCTATTGATGGCCCCAAACATATTAATGATCGCCACCGGCTAGACACCAAAGGGCGCAGTACCTACGAAGGCACAGTACGGGGTCTACGTATGCTGCAACAAGCCTATCAACAAGGTCGCCTTCCCTCCGCTCCCGGCATTTTGTGTGTCGCCAATGCGAAGGTAAATGGCGCTGAAATCTATCGGCATTTTGTTGATGATTTAGGGGTTTACAGTTTTGATTTTCTGATACCCGACGACTGTTACAAAGATGCTGACGTTGATGCCCTTGGTTTGGGCCGCTTCCTCAACGAAGCACTGGATGAGTGGGTGAAAGATGATAATCCCAAGATTTTTGTCCGCCTATTTCAAACGCACATTGCCACACTTCTCGGGCAGAAAAACTCAGGAATTTTGGGTCACAACCCCAGTGTCACGGGGGTCTATGCCCTGACAGTCAGTTCTGATGGTTTTGTACGCGTCGATGATACCTTGCGGTCAACATCAGACTCTATGTTTAATCCCATTGGTCATACCTCTGAGGTGAGCTTGTCAGAGGTATTCGATAGCCCACAGTTTCGGGAATACACTTCAGTCGGGCAATCCTTGCCCACAGAATGCACAGGCTGTATTTGGGAGAATATCTGTGCCGGGGGGCGCATAGTCAATCGTTTCTCCCCCGAAGATCACTTCGACCGCAAATCTGCATATTGTTACTCCATGAGAAGTTTTCTTAGCCGTGCATCTGCTCACCTGATCAATATGGGCATCAAGGAAGAGCGCATTATGGCGGCCATTAGCCAGTAATTTTTGGGTTACAGGATGAGGGAGCGTTTTTAAATTGGTTAATATACATCCTATTTTCAGGCAAGAAGCGATTGAGCATCGATCCCAATATTGGTTGGGCAGCCCGCAAGTGATTACGCCAGTGGGTGCCTCTCTATGGGCCATAATGGCACTGGCACTGATTGTCAGTCTGCTCGCCTTTATGGTGATAGGGACTTACACCCAGAGAGTCCGCCTAACGGGCACGGTGGTTCAGCAACCTGCGGTCGCGCGGATTACTGCCCCCCATACTGGCGTTATTGTCAGCAGCTTTGCGGAGGAAGGAAAAGCGGTGCGGGCTGGTGAGGTGATTTTTATCCTGAACAGGGAGACGCAAACGAAGTATGGCGCGACCAGCCATGAAATGACTACTGCGCTAAAAGCACAGAAAACCGCCATTGAGCGGGAGATCACCCTAACCTCTGAGGCCGCTGAAACTGAGCGAAACTTTCTGCTTCAACGCCTGAAAAATAAGAGTGCCGAACAGCAAAAGATGGATGACTTGATCGCCAAATCACGTCAGCAAACCGCATGGCTGCTGGAAAAAGCAGAGCATTTCAAAACGTTAGTTCGCCAAGGGATTGCCCTTGAGACCGAGTATATGGCACGCCACTCTGAGTATTATCACGCCGCAGTTCAATTTGAAACCCACCAGCGGGAAAAGGTCAAGTTACAAGGCGAAACCCTCGACATCAAGGCAAGAGTCGCGGTTATTCACAATGAGGTTGAAACCTCACGGGAGAGACTACGTCGACAAGCGGCCAAATTTGACCAAGACCTCGTCTCGACGGAAGAGCAGCGGGAGCTTTATATTACCGCGCCAATTGATGGCGTATTAACCGGCATTATGGGGCTAACGGGCAACAATATTCGTGCAGCCCAAGAGTTAGCCAGTGTGGTTCCCACATCAGGGCGGGCCGAGGTAGAAATTTTTGCTGCCGCCGAATCCATTGGCGAGTTGCGGGAGGGTCAGGCGGTAAGATTGCGTTTCGACGCCTACCCGTACCAATGGTTTGGGCAATACGACGGCACTGTTACCTCAATTTCCACTACGGCTATTTCCAGTGACTCCGACGAAAGGGGCTTAGCCACAGAACGGGCTGATCAACCGCCATTAAGGTATTTCCAAATACGCATCAGTCCCCAGAATAATACCGTACTGTTGGCCGGGAAAACCTACCCCCTGCGCCCCGGCATCGGGGTCGAAACCGATATTTTCATCAGAAAACGTCCACTCTACGAATGGCTACTTTTGCCCTTGAAACCGGCTCGCAGCACAGCACAAGGTGAAACAGGGGGAGCCGCATGATCGTGATGATGAAAGGGTATTTTGCCGCCCTGCGGCAACGTCTGCCCGTGGTGATGCAGACCGAAGCGACGGAGTGTGGGCTGGCCTGTATCGCGATGATCGCGGCCTATTATGGCCTTAACATGGATCTTCAGGCGCTGCGTAAACACTTTCAAGTATCACTGAAAGGCATGACACTGCGTGATCTCATTGTACTGGCTGACCGTCTCTCATTAGGGTCGCGCCCGGTACGGGCTGACTTGGATGCTGTCCGTCAGCTAAAAACCCCCTGTATTCTGCACTGGTCATTTAACCATTTTGTGGTGCTGAAGCAGTTTTCCCGTCACGGGGCGATTATCCATGATCCGGCAAAAGGCGAGCGGCGGATCTCTATGGCGGAGCTATCTCAACACTATACCGGCATCGCACTGGAAATTTGGCCTAATCCACATTTTCAGCGACGCACTGAAAAACAGGTCATCCGGCTGCTGGACATGTTCAAGAATGTGGCTGGATTGTCGCGAGCAATAGCACATGTATTGGCCCTCTCGTTCTGCATTGAACTTCTGACCTTAGCGGTGCCGATGGCCGTGCAATTCACCATTGATATGGCCTTACGATCCGGCGATATCGATCTGGTTTCACTTATCGTGTGGGGAATGATTGCCCTATTGCTTTTCAGAGCCTTGCTCAGTCTGGTTCGCTCTTGGACAGTGATGTCGATTAAGTACTCATTGGGGATTCAATGGCACGCCGGGCTTTTTAGCCATTTAATCCGATTGCCGGTGTCATACTTTGAAAAACGCCATGTCGGTGATGTAGCATCACGTTTTAACTCACTGTCGGTTGTGCAAGAGGCTTTTACGGCCGAAATGGTGGCATCACTGCTGGACATCGTCGTGGTGATTGGCCTGCTCTTTTTGATGTGGGTCTACAATGGCTATCTCGCGGTAGCGGTTATCTCAATATCTTGCCTCTATGCCGCCATAAAATTCTCTCTTTTTCGCGCCTATCGCTCTGCCAATCTAGAAGCCATTGCTCACGAGGCGACACAAAATTCGCATTTCCTTGAAACCGTGCGGGGCATCACTTGCATTAAAATTTTTGACCTGTCGGAGCGCCGACGCTCTGATTGGCTCAATCTGGTTATTGATGAGGCCAATGCAAAAATCTACCTTTTTAAGATAGATCTGGCGACGCAGACGGTGGGCCTGCTGTTAGTCGGGTTATCTTCCGCACTGGTATTGGGGTTAGGCGCAAAGCTGATTGATGGCGGCACCCTAACCACCGGTATGCTCTTTGCATTCTTGATTTACTCGGACATGTACGTCACTCGATCCATTCGCGTGGTTGACTCAATGATCAAACTCCGCCTAATCGATATGCACAGTGAGCGCCTGTCAGAAGTCGCTCTTACCACACCAGAACCTGATGAAGGTGAGGCCGATCTGGTTACCCCCAACACCCTCGCTGGCAGCATTGAGATAAAAGACCTGAGCTATCGTTATGGTGATGGCGAACCCGCCATCTTTGAACAGGTTTTTCTCACCATTAAGGCCGGCGAAAGTCTCGCCATCATCGGGCCATCAGGCTGTGGCAAATCGACACTGCTTAAAACCATGGGGGGGTTAGCTCCACAAGAGAGCGGCACTATCTTATTCGATGGTGTGGATATTCGACGATTGGGCCTCGGAATCTACCGCAAACATATCGCCTATGTGTTGCAAGAGGACAGACTCTTTGCCGGCTCTTTGCTGGATAACATCAGTTCATTTGATATTTATCCAGACAGCGAATGGGTGTTTGAGTGCGCTCGCCTTGCCTCTATACATTCTGAGATTGAAGCCATGCCGATGAAGTATGAAACCAGAGTCGGTGATATGGGTAGCGCACTTTCTGGCGGGCAGCGGCAGCGTATCTCTCTGGCCCGCGCCCTGTATAAACGCCCGCGAATATTATTTCTCGACGAAGCGACCAGTGATCTGGATATCGAGAATGAAGCCCGAATTAATGACTCAATACGCGCCCTGAAAATCACCCGAATTTTTGTCGCCCACCGCCCAAGCATGATAGCCATGGCGGACCGAGTATTTGATCTCAGCACCAACACTGAACTGGAAATAGAGAGGGCAAACCCTTATGTTCCCTTTATTAAATAGAAAATCATGTCACTGAAAAAGCACATTACGGCTATCACATTTGGCCTCCTATCCTCCATAACCTCACTGGCGGCACTTGATGATCATGCGCCACAAAAAGTGATGCATATGCCTTTTGAGTGGAGTGAGGCATCAATACCCTTGGTCAATATTGACATTAATGGTATACGCCAAACATTTTCAATCGATACCGGCTCCAACACCGCCCTGCATTTAACGCGAGACCTGATGGCTCAACTCCCCGGATTGGCGCTCGACTCAGAAAAGCATCGCGCTATCGATCTGGCGGGTAACGTCTCTGTTAATGATAAATTCCACATCCCACAACTTTTCATCAATGGCATGTTTTTTAAGGATGTAAAAGGCGTTTCATTCACCCCGTGGGGGTTGAGACTCACCCCCGAGAGCAACATCCCAAACTCAATGGTTATTGGCCTGAGTTTATTCAAGGAAAAGGCGGTGCTGATCGATTACAAAAGCCAGCGATTCTCTGTTGCTGAGAGTGTTCAAGATTTAAGCATTAATATGGCTGATGACTGGCTCTTATTGCCGCTACGGCTCACGCCAGAGGGGATTGAAATTAGCGTCACGCAAGAGGCAAAACAGTACAACATGGTTTTGGACACCGGAGCCACCGTCTCGGTTTTCTGGCGAGAGCGGCTTAAATCGCTGGTAATGGAAATGCCCTGCCGCGCGGTACTGGCAGAAGTGCGTATTGAAGGTGACATTGAGGGCTGCATTGCCTCGGTGTTTCAGCTTGACGGGGCGGGGAAAAAGGGGATAAAACTGAATGCGATGCTGTTAGATGGATCATTTAAACAGATGGATGCCGATGGATTAATTGGCAATAATTTCCTCAAAAAATTCGCCGTCATCATCGACTTCCCCGCCCAGCGATTGCTTATAAAGCCCTTTTAGAGCGAGCAAAACCATAAAAAAAGGGAGGCATCAGCCTAATGGGGGTCATAGCAGATGATGTTACGACCTCTGTTTACATGCTTTCTCCGATAGTTGTCCTTGGCCCCTTAATCCTCCGTCAGGATGAAAATTCCCGGCAGATCGCGTATATTTGTTTCATCGGCACATATATCACTCTACCGGGGTTCGTGATGGCTAAGATAATGAGCAGTTTGGCTGAAAAGAGGCAATACTTTGATCGTGTTAAGCTAGAGAACTACCGGGAGAGTATGCGCTTGGAAGGTCTGAAAAGTAGCAACCAAACCCTCCCTGCCTCAAAGCATGAAAGAGATAAATTGAAACAACGCCTGCTCAGTAAATATGCCGCCAAGACACCGCAGAATTAGAAGTGATAGACGATAAATACGGCCAAGGGCCAGACCCTTATACCTATCCAAACAGTCAGGTGCTTATCAACAAACTCAGCATTACAGATGATGTTCAGTTTATTGAGATGGAAAAAGATTTTTCCGAGCTGGCTATTATGGATATTGAATTCAGCCCACCTCCGTATAATTTACGTTACTGGTGTTCGCTCCACCAAGCGCTGTTTGGCGACATTTATCACTGGGCAGGAAAACTCCGCACCATCGATATATCCAAAGGGACAACACGATTCTGCAATGTCCACCGCATCGAAACGGAAGCTAATCGGCTATTTAGTCAATTAGCGCAACAAGAGTATCTTGTTGGCCTACCTTATGACTTACTCATTGCCAAACTGGCTGAGTACTATTCTGAGCTGAATGTTATCCATCCTTTCCGTGAAGGTAATGGCCGCGCGCAACGATTACTGTTTGAACATATCGTGATTAACTGTGGTTTTAAAATCTCCTTTGCAACCATAAATCCTGACGAATGGGTTCAGGCTAATATTGATGGCTACAATTGCCGCTATCACCGTATGACTGAGCTGTTCTCCCGTTGTATTAGCTAAGCGAACAATACAAATACCTCAAACATTCGACTACTGCATATTGTATTCTGGCCGAAAAACCATAAAAAAAGGGAAGCATCAGCCCCCCCTTTGCACTCCCCTGACCTGAATTAATGGTTACGAATGTACTCGTCCATATCTGTTTTCAGGTTATCCGATTTAGTCCCGAAGATGGCCTGGACACCCGAGCCTGCAACCACAACGCCCGCAGCACCCAGTTTCTTCAGACCCGCTTGGTCAACTTTGGATATATCCGCTACGCTGACACGCAGACGGGTGATACATGCATCCAGGTTAGTGATGTTCTCTTTACCACCAAACGCATTAACCAGTGCCGCTGACATTTCTGTGCCGCTCTGTGACGTTTGTTCAGTCGAGTTATCTTCACGGCCCGGAGTTTTCAGATCCAGTTTGGCAATCAGCACACGGAAGATGGTGTAGTACACCAGACCGTAGCAGATACCCACCAGAGGGAACAGCCAGATACGGCTACTGTTGCCACTCAGCACGATGAAGTCAATCAAGCCGTGGGAGAAGCTGGTCCCGTCACGCATCCCAAGTAGGATACAGATTGGGAACGCCAGACCGGCCAGAATTGCATGGATAACATACAAAATTGGTGCCACGAACATGAAGGAGAATTCGATTGGCTCGGTGATACCCGTCAGGAATGAGGTCAGTGCTGCGGAGATCATGATCCCGCCCACTTTTGCCCGGTTTTCCGGTTTAGCTGAGTGCCAAATCGCAATCGCTGCCGCTGGCAAGCCGTACATTTTGAACAGGAAGCCGCCAGACAGTTTACCCGCAGTTGGGTCACCCGCCATATAACGTGGGATGTCACCGTGGAATACCTGACCCGCTGCGTTGGTGTATTCACCAATTTGCATTTGGAATGGTACGTTCCAGATATGGTGCAGACCGAAAGGTACTAACGCACGTTCAACAACGCCGTAGATACCAAACGCGACCACAGAGTTCTGATAAGCGGCCCATTGGGAGAATGTCTGGATAGCCGTACCGATAGGTGGCCATACGAAAGACAAAATCACGCCCACGAAGATCGCGGTGAAACCAGAGATAATCGGAACGAAACGTTTACCCGCAAAGAAGCCTAGATATTCAGGTAACTGAATACGGTAGAAGCGGTTAAACATGTAGGCGGCAATCGCACCTGCAATAATCCCGCCCAATACCCCAGTATCGGCTAAATGCTTCGCAGCAATTTCTTCTGCTGGCAGATGCAAGACCAGTGGTGCGACCACAGCCATGGTTTTCACCATGATGCCGTAAGCCACAACTGCCGCCAACGCGGATACACCGTCGTTATTGGTAAAGCCAAGTGCAACGCCAATAGCAAAGATTAATGCCATGTTAGCAAAGACGGAACCGCCCGCTTCTGCCATTACGTGAGAGACTACCGATGGTAGCCAGCTAAAATTCGCGGAACCGACACCCAGCAGAATACCTGCGATGGGTAGGACGGATACCGGTAGCATTAGCGATTTACCTACCTTTTGAAGGTTTGCAAATGCGTTCTTAAACATAGTTGAGTGAGCTCCTGAGTAATAGTGCTTTTTTCTGCTTTTTCTCGCGTTTATTGGCATTACAAAGGGGGGAGTAAGCCTTTGCGAATAAGGGTGTCTAAAGCACCCCTTTAATTTTTACGAAGAGTAAAATAAATAGCCTGCTTAATGTTTGATGGCAGTCACGTTTCTTTCAAGAAAGCGCTGATTTTGCTTAAAACCGCACGTTTTTTGTAAAAAAACGTCAATAAGACCTGCCCTCACCCAATAAATCGGGTGAGAACATTACTCGTTTCGACGATTAATTACGAGCTTAAAAAAAAGTATTATTAAGGAAGTTAGCACTTTTCACTGGCGAATTTGGATGAATCCAGATGAAACAATCGGCAGAAGTTCTCAGTAGTGGCTTGGGCTAGCGTTTCAATACTCACGCCTTTCAGTACAGCCATATACTCTGCGACATCACGAACATAGGCGGGTTGGTTCTCTTTACCACGATGAGGAACCGGTGCCAAATAAGGTGAATCTGTCTCTACCAGCAATCGGTCCAGCGGTACATAGCGAGCAACATCGCGCAGTTGTTCTGCATTGCGAAAGGTCATTATCCCCGAGAAGGAGATGTAAAAACCCAGATCCAGCAGGGTGGCGGCAGTCGCTTTATCTTCTGTAAAGCAGTGTAAAACCCCACCGCACTCTTGCGCCTGCTCCTCACGTAAAATAGCGAGGGTATCTTCACGCGCATCACGGGTATGTACGATCACTGGCTTATTCAATTCACGGCCGATACGAATATGTTCGCGGAAGGAGGCTTGTTGCAGCGGGATATTATCTTGCTGATAAAAGTAATCCAGCCCAGTCTCCCCCATGGCGACCACATTGTCTGCTGCCGCCAGCATTCTCAACTGCTGAAAATCATAGCCACCGTCAAGATTCAGCGGATGAACACCACATGAGAATGCCACATTTTTGCGTTCACCAATTAGCGCAGTCATGGCCGAAAAGCCCGGTAACGTGGTGGCAACCGCCAGCACAAAGCCCACATCCCGCGCTTTCGCTTTGGCTAATACATCATCAACGCTGCTGTGCAGCGTCTGGTAATCGAGGCTATCAAGGTGGCAGTGTGAATCGACTAACAACATAATATTAAACCCATTTACAACGAAGATAAGGTGGAATAGGTGCCACTGGAGAGAGCGGTTTCCCAGTTGAGCAGTTGCTCAGTGAGTAACAATTCGCGGTTGACACCGACCACAGTTAATAATTGATGGCGGCAATGCGCTAGCTGCTTAGCCGATTGCAGCAATACCGGAGTGGTGGCTATTTGCGCCAGCTGTTGCACCAGCGGTAATTGATCCTGATTCACCACAAATTCACCCGCGCCCTGCTGCCACTTCAAGGCATCCAGTAGCAGCGAAGAGAGCCACTGTAAACGCTCAGCCGCGTCGTCATGGTTCAATTGCGGCAGCAATGAGAGTAGATCCGAACTGCTTAGCGCGCGACTGAGCGCATCACAGAGCGCGATTCGGATGGCCCAGCGCTCCGGTTGAAGCAGACGCTCTGCCGCCAGCGGTGCGCCCTCACTCAATTTCAGCGCCGTCAGTGACGCAATAGGTTCAGCCTGAATCTGGCGTTGAAGCCATTGCAGACTGAGTGCTGTCTCAGGACACGCCAGATACCAGTAAAAACAGCGGCTACGCAAGGTGGCTAACAAGCTCGCTGGTTGGTGGCAATCGAGCAAGAAATAGGTGTTCTCTGGCGGCTCTTCCAGCGTTTTCAGCAAGGCATTTGCCGCCGCATCGGTCAATTGCTCGGCGTGAGGCAACCACACGACTTTGGCCCCGCCTTGCTGCGCATGAGAGTAAAGTTTTTCAATCTGTTGGCGAACCAGTTCAACCCCGATGCTGCTTTTACCTTTCTCCGGTCCCAGTACATACCAGTCAGGATGATTCCCCGCCAACATCAGACGACAGCTATGGCATTCGCCGCAGCTTTTCTCACCTTGACGTTGTTGGCACATCAACCAACGGCTGAGGCCATAAATCAGCGCCTCTTCGCCATTACCGGGCAATGCGTGTAGTAATAGCGCATGGTGCCCACGCCCGGAGATGTGTTGCCCTATCAACTGACGATAAGGCCCCGTCAGCCAAGGATACCATTTCATTACAGGGTGCCCCGGCTAGCAAGCCATTGGCTCAGCACCCGACTGATCGATTCACTCACCTGCCCAAGCGGCTGTGAAGCATCAATGGTTTTGATGCTTGGGTCTGCGGCGGCCAATGCCAGATAGCGCTCGCGAGTGCGCTCGAAAAAGGCCAGTGACTCTTGTTCAATGCGATCCAACTCGCCACGGGCGCGAGCGCGGGCCAGACCCACTGTCGGCGGTAAATCCAGATAGAGCGTCAGGTCAGGACGAAAATCGCCTAGAACTGTGTCACGTAATGAGGTCATGAGCTGGCTATCAATCCCCCGCCCCCCGCCCTGATAAGCTTGCGACGACAAATCATGTCGGTCCCCCACCACCCAACTGCCACGGGCCAACGCAGGTTTGATGACGTTTTCAACCAGTTGCACGCGCGCGGCATACAGCATTAACACCTCCGCTTTGTCCGTCAGGTGTTCGCCGTCAATGCCTTGCTTGATCAAATCGCGCAGTTTTTCTGCCAACGGTGTCCCCCCCGGCTCGCGGGTAAAGACAATATCGTTAATCCCTTGGGCGCGTAGCGTGGCAACCACGGTCTCTCTGGCGGTGGTTTTCCCTGCCCCTTCAAGCCCCTCAATAACGATAAATTTACTGTTCATTTTTATCCTTTAGCGATTGGCGATAGACCCGCACCGCTTGGTTATGGCTGGCTAAATTGGTGGTAAAGGTATGCCCGCCCTTGCCATCTGCCACAAAATAGAGGTAGGCAGTTTTGGCTGGATGCGCAGCAGCGGTCAACGATGCCAGCCCCGGCATCGCAATCGGGGTCGGCGGTAGACCGGAAATAACATAGGTATTATAAGGCGTCGGGGTATCTAAGTCTTTACGACTAATGTTGCCATTATAGTTATTCCCCATGCCATAGATGACCGTCGGGTCGGTTTGCAGCCGCATCCCCATGCGCAGGCGGTTGATAAATACCGATGCCACTTTGGTCCGCTCTTCATTTACCGCCGTCTCTTTTTCGATGATAGACGCCATCGTGACCAGTTCGCTCGGCGTCTTGTAGGGCAGCGACTTATCACGCCCTTGCCAGATTTCATCAACCGTTTTCTCCATCTTCGCATGGGCGCGTTTAAGCAAAGTGAGATCGGTGGTACCCGCAGTGTACGAGTAGGTATCAGGATAGAGCCAGCCCTCGGGGTGATCACTCTCTTTCAACCCCAGCAACGCCGCGATTTCAGCATCACTCTTCCCATCCAATACATGCTTCACGTATTTGGCTTGTTGCAGCTCATCCATCCAATCACGCAGGCGTTTGCCTTCGATAAAGCGCACCGTAAATTGAGCTTCTTTGCCGCTGGCAAGCAGTTGTAGCATCTCGCGCACTGTCATTCCGGGAGTAAAACGGTAAGTCCCCGCTTTGAATTGAGCGAGGTCAGGCTCGATACGCAGCAACCAAGGGAATAAGCGGGTATTTTTAATCAGGTGGTCACGTTGCAGCAAATTCTCCAGTGCCACCCGCCCAGTACCGGTTGGCAATTTAAAGAAGGTCTCTTGCTTAATCGCCAATGGCTGGTTGGCAAAGCGCTGTACTTTTTGATAACCCAGCAGCAGTAATCCCAAACAGATCACCACCAACAGAGGTATCGCTCTGGTGCTTCTTATTTTCATCGGACGGCCATCTTCACATTAAAAGTATTCACGAACGCTATATTGAGTCACTTATGCATCACAGCAATGTTGACTCAGGAAATCAAACAATTGCCGCGAATGATAAACCCAGTTATCGGCGCGATTGACCGGCAGTAGCGGCATCAGGGCATTACAAATAATCACTTCATCGGCATCTGCCAGTGCGCTCAACGGTTGTGCCACAATCTCTACCTGCCGACCATGAGCGGCAAGGCAGGCCATAATCTGCTGACGCATAATGCCATCAACCCCTGATTGGCTCAGGTCGGGCGTAAATATCACCTCATTTTTACGCCAAAATAAATTAGCCGCACAGCATTCCACCAGCATGCCTTCAGTGTCAAGTACCAGCGCCTCATCAGCTGTCGTGTGCTCAAGATGCGCGCGAATCAATACTTGTTCGAGCCGATTGAGATGCTTCACGCCAGCCAGCAAGGGGCTGCGCGCCAAAGGAATTGGGCTGAGTGCCAATGAGATACCTCGCTCACGCCAGCTAAGGTAGTGAGCCGGGTAGTCACTGAGCGAAATAATCCGCGTCGGATGCTGACATGTCGTACCACTGTAGCCGCGCCCGCCGCTACCACGACTAATAATCACCTTCAGCACCCCCTCTTCGGTATGGTTCGCCGCCTCCACCATTTCTTGGGTCAATGCATTCCAGTTTACGGTGGGCATCAATAAGCGCTCAGTTGCCTGCTGCAAGCGCAGTATGTGCTTATCAAGCCACAGAATCCGCCCCAGGGTGACTCTTGCGGTGGTAAAACAGCCATCACCAAACTGCACCGAGCGGTCAGAAGCTGAAATCAAATTTTGCTCTACACCATTAATCCAGAACATTCAGATTCTCTTTAAATGGAATGCGGTGGTTTGTCATCTGACAGTATCAGATTTAAGCCAATGGATGTTTTCAGATCTAAGACAATTATTATTGAGGGATGTTATCAGTGTGGGGGGTTAGCTAATAAAAGACCCGGAAACCCGGGTCTTTTAAGCAGCAGAAGCGTAACAGCCAAAGTTAGACCTTGCGGAATACCAAAGAGCCGTTTGTGCCGCCGAAGCCGAAGGAGTTACACAGGGTGTACTCCATATTTTTTACCTGACGGGCTTCATGAGGAACAAAGTCCAAGTCACAACCTTCATCTGGGTTATCCAGATTAATGGTCGCGGGTATAGCCTGGTCACGCAGAGCCAGTATAGTGAAGATTGACTCAACTGCACCTGCTGCACCCAATAAGTGCCCAGTCATGGATTTGGTGGAACTGACCATCACTTTGTGGGCATCTTCACCAAATACAGACTTAACTGCCTGCGTTTCGGCTTTATCACCAGCAGGAGTTGATGTTCCGTGCGCATTGATATAACCAATTTGAGAGGTGGTCACACCCGCATCACGTAAAGCACTTACCATTGCCAATGCTGCCCCAGAACCATCTTCCGGTGGTGAGGTCATGTGGTAGGCATCACTGCTCATACCAAACCCAACAACTTCAGCATAGATTTTCGCACCACGTCTCTTCGCGTGTTCGTACTCTTCCAACACCATCATGCCTGCACCATCACCCAGCACGAAACCGTCACGGTCTTTATCCCATGGGCGACTTGCTGCCTGTGGATTATCGTTGCGAGTAGACAATGCTCGAGCAGCACCAAAACCACCGACACCTAATGGCGTACTGGCTTTTTCAGCCCCACCCGCCACCATGACATCTGCATCATTGTAAGCAATGATACGTGCCGCGTGACCGATATTGTGCACACCAGAAGTACATGCCGTCGCAATAGAGATGCTTGGCCCACGCAGACCATACATAATGGTCAAGTGGCCGGCAATCATGTTAACAATGGTTGAAGGCACGAAGAACGGGCTAATTTTACGTGGCCCACCATTCACCAACGAGGCGTGGTTTTCTTCAATCAGACCCAAGCCACCAATACCCGAGCCAATCGCAGCACCGATACGAGGAGCATTGGCTTCTGTCACTTCAAGCCCGGAGTCTTGCATGGCTTGCATACCAGCGGCAACACCGTACTGTATGAAAGCATCCATTTTGCGTGCATCTTTACGCGAAATGTAATCTTCACAATTAAAATCTTTTACTAAGCCAGCAAATCGCGTTGCATAGGCACTAGTATCGAAATGGTCGATCAGGCTGATGCCACTCTGCCCGGCAAGAACAGCTTTCCATGTGGATTCGACTGTATTACCGACAGGAGACAACATGCCCAGTCCAGTCACAACAACTCGACGCTTAGACACGGTTGTCCTCCAAGGAGGGAAAATAACGCTTAGGACAAAAAAAACTTAGGCGGTCGAGTGACCGCCTAACTATCTAAACTTAAAGCATATTCGCTTACTGCTGATTAGCGTTGATAAAATCAATAGCTGCCTGAACAGTAGTGATTTTTTCTGCTTCTTCGTCTGGAATCTCGGTATCAAACTCTTCTTCCAGAGCCATTACCAGCTCAACGGTGTCCAGAGAATCCGCGCCAAGATCTTCAACGAAAGAAGCGCTGTTCTTCACTTCGTCTTCTTTAACACCCAGTTGTTCAACGATGATTTTCTTAACGCGTTCTTCGATAGTGCTCATACTCTTAAATTTCCTATCAAAACTCGCTTTCGCGATGGTTTTCGTAGTGTATAAAATGTTGAAAAAGATGCAACTAAATCTAGGCTGGTCAAACCACGATTTTACGCTATTTTGCGGTTTTCACCTCAAATAACGCAAATACTTTCGTGATTTTTAAATCATATACATGCCGCCATTGACATGTAATGTTTCACCGGAGATGTAGCTGGCCTCGTCAGAGGCTAAAAATGCAACAGCGCTGGCGATTTCTTTAGCTTGCCCAAGCCGGTTAGCTGGTACTTGGGCTAAAATGCCTGCGCGTTGATCATCTGTCAACGCCGTCGTCATGTCCGTCTCAATAAAGCCAGGTGCCACAACGTTGACAGTAATGCCACGTGAAGCAACCTCACGCGCCAAAGACTTGCTAAAACCAATCAGACCCGCTTTAGCTGCCGCGTAGTTAACCTGCCCTGCATTGCCCATTGTCCCAACTACAGACCCGATGGTGATGATACGCCCAAACCGCTTTTTCATCATAGCGCGCATTACCGCTTTTGACAGACGGAATACGGAAGTCAGATCGGTGTCAATAATATCTTGCCACTCCTCGTCCTTCATACGCATCAGCAGGTTATCACGCGTAATACCTGCATTATTCACTAAAATGTCTACTTCGCCAAATTCCGCACGAATCGTTGCCAAAACTGACTCGATTGATGCAGGGTCCACGACATTCAGCATTAAACCTTTGCCACTACCACCCAGATAGGCACTAATTGCTTCCGCACCTTTTTCACTGGTCGCTGTACCAATAACACGGGCACCACGTTCAGCCAATAATTCTGCAATCGCACGGCCGATACCACGGCTAGCGCCTGTTACCAGCGCAATTTTTCCTTCGAAGCTCATGTTATCCTCTTTTTAGTTTTCAAGCGCACTCGTCAGCGTGGCAACATCGTTTACCGGCGCTGCGGCTAAAGTATCAACAATACGCTTGGTTAAGCCAGTCAAGACCTTACCCGGCCCAACTTCTAACAGCAGCTCAACACCTTCCGCTGCGATAAATTCAACACTTTCAGTCCAACGTACCGGATTATATAACTGACGCACCAACGCGCTACGGATAGCTTCTGGTGACACTTCAGTTTTCACGTCTACGTTATTCACGATAGGGAATACCGGGGCCTGAAACTCAATATTTTCTAGTGCTTCTGCCAGCTTATCTGCCGCAGGTTTCATCAACGCACAATGGGACGGCACGCTGACAGGTAAAGGTAAGGCACGTTTTGCACCTGCAGCTTTACAAGCGGCACCGGCACGTTCTACCGCCTCTTTGTTACCCGCAATAACCACCTGACCCGGTGAGTTAAAGTTGACCGGTGAGACCACCTGCCCTTGAGCAGACTCTTCACAGGCTTTGGCAATGGATTCATTATCCAGCCCAATAATTGCATACATCGCGCCAGTACCTTCGGGTACGGCTTCTTGCATCAGTTTACCGCGCAGTTCAACCAGACTCACCGCCTGCTTGAAATCCAGAACGCCAGCACAAACCAGCGCTGAGTATTCACCCAAACTATGACCGGCCATCATAGTAGGTAATTTACCACCTTGATGTTGCCAAACACGCCAGATTGCTACGGACGCCGTGAGTAATGCAGGTTGCGTTTGCCACGTTTTATTCAGCTCTTCTGCCGGGCCTTGTTGCACTAACTGCCACAAATCGTAACCCAACACCGATGATGCTTCACTGAAGGTTGCTTCAACTATCGGAAATTGTGCGGCCAAATCGGCCAGCATGCCAAGGGATTGAGAGCCCTGACCTGGAAATACCATTGCAAATTTCGACATTCTGCATTCCTGTTAAATCAAAAGAATCGCTATTAAATCAAAAACGAACCAGCGCAGAGCCCCAGGTAAAGCCGCCGCCAAACGCTTCCAGCAGCACTAACTGCCCACGTTGAATACGCCCATCTCGTACTGCTTCGTCAAACGCCGCAGGTACTGATGCCGCCGAGGTGTTGCCATGACGATCAAGTGTGATCACCACTTTATCCATCCCCATGCCTAATTTTTTAGCCGTTGCGCTGATAATACGCAGGTTTGCCTGATGCGGCACCAACCAATCCAGTGCTGAGCGATCCAGATTGTTGGCCTGCAATGTCTCGTCCACTATGTGGGCAAGCTCGGTCACCGCAACTTTAAAGACTTCATTCCCGGCCATAGTGACATAAGCCGGCTGGTCTTGCTGTTGGCGATTCTGATATGGCAATGCCAGCAATTCGCCATAACGACCATCTGCATGCAGATGGGTCGAAATGATACCCGGTTGCTCTGACGCACCCAGCACGACAGCACCAGCGCCATCACCAAACAGAATAATCGTGCCACGATCTTCTGGGTTCAGTGCTCGGGATAAAACATCCGAACCGATAACGATAGCATGCTTGACCGCACCACTTTTGACGTACTGATCAGCCACACTCAGAGCATAGGTAAAACCAGCACAGGCCGCAGCCAAATCGAAAGAAGCCGCATCTTTAATGCCCAGCATTTGCTGTACCTGACAAGCAGAGCTTGGGAAAGCATGGCTTGACGAAGTGGTGGCAACGATGATCAGTCCAATGTCGTCTTTATCAATACCAGCCATTTCCAGCGCTTTTTCTGCTGCATGGAAACCCATGGTCGCCACTGTTTCATCAAGCCCTGCAATACGCCGCTCACGAATACCTGTCCGGGTGACAATCCACTCGTCAGAGGTATCCACCATTTTTTCTAAATCAGCATTACTGCGCACTTGTACGGGCAGATAACTCCCCGTACCGAGAATCTTAGTATACATGTACGATCAGTCACTCTTGGGTAGTACCGCTTCAAGGCGCACGGCAATCCGTTGAGGGACTTGCCGCTGCACCGCCTGCACAGCCTGTTCGATGGCGACGGCGAATGCTCGTTGATTCGCTGCGCCGTGACTCTTGATTACGATGCCCCGTAATCCTAACAGGCATGCACCATTATACTGGTCGGGGTTCAAATGACCGAACCGCCTTGCCACACGTTTTTGCAGCCAACGCCCAATGAGTTTCAGCCACCAGGATTGCTTACTGCCTTCGCCCGATGATTTGAGCAGTGACAAGAACATTCTTATCACACCTTCCATGGTCTTTAGAGTGACGTTACCCACGAAGCCGTCACAAACCATTACATCAGTCTTGCCAGTCAGCAATTCATTGCCTTCCAGATAACCAATATAATTGATTGCCGGTGTATTTTTTAATACTGCGGCGGCTTCGCGGATATTATCTAGCCCCTTGGTTTCCTCTTCGCCAATATTAAGCAAAGCAACACGCGGGTTTATAATTCCAACAACTTCTTCTGCCATCACCGACCCCATGACAGCAAATTGCACCAACATTGTACTATCACACTCAACGTTAGCGCCTAAATCTAATACCACGGTCTTACTGCGCTGCTGATTTGGAATAACTGTCATCAATGCCGGACGTTCTATGCCATCCAGTGGCTTGATCATCATCTTCGCCAGCCCCATCAATGCCCCGGTGTTCCCTGCGCTAACACAAGCCTGGGCGTCACCGTTTTTGACAAGTTCTAATGCTATACGCATAGAAGTACCACGGCTGGCACGAATAGCTTGTGAGAGTTTAGCATCGCTGGCAATAACATGCTCAGCGGGGATTACCTGCAACCTCTCCAGCAACAAAGGAGCGGCATTAACAAGTAACGGAGTGATGGTGTCGGGATTTCCGACCAGCAAGAGTTTTAGCTGTGGATTAGAGGCCAGTGCCTGCAATGAAGCAGGCACTGTGACGCAGGGACCGAAGTCCCCACCCATTGCATCTAACGCCAGGGTTAGACAAGTCAAGGTATCGCCTTGCTAAAGATTAGCAAGTACTACTCAGCCGATAACCTTGCGGCCACGGTAGAAACCGTCGGCTGTGATGTGGTGACGCAGGTGAGTTTCACCGGAAGTTTTGTCCACAGACAGAGTGGCAGTGGTCAGCGCATCGTGTGAACGGCGCATGCCACGTTTGGAACGAGTTGGTTTGTTCTGTTGTACGGCCATTGACCTTACTCCTTAATTACTTTTCTTTAAACTGGCTAATACGGCAAATGGATTGGGTTTCTCCACCTCTGCAGGCAGTTTACCAAATACCATGTCCGCCTCGGACACTTCACAGTGTTCAGAATCATGTACCGGAACGACAGGCAGTGAAAGAATAATTTCGTCTTCAATCATAGCCAGCAGATCAACTTCGCCAAATTCGTCGACTTCGATCGGCTCGTACGCTTCCGGTAATGCTTCAGCCTGCTCATCATTGACGATCGGGCTAAAACAATACGTTGTATGAACATGGTGTGCAAACGTGCCATTACAGCGCTGACACATCAATGTTACATCGACGTCCGCATGACCTGTAATAACCGCCAGACGCTGATTATCGATATTAAACGATAATGAGGCCACGACATCGCTGTCCACACTTACCACTGAGTCGGCTACTCGTGTAACCTGCTCAGGCGAATAGATACCTGCGTAATCTAAACGCTTCTGGGCGGTACGAACCGCATCAATGGTCAGGGGTAATTTTACCTTTTGCATAGGGCGCGCATATTAACTTTGTAACGACATAGAGTCAAAGAAAAAGGCCGTTTTACCGCACCTTTCACCAATATTCGCTTCCGAAGCGGTAGACAGTTTAAAATGCCTGATTAAATTACGCCACGGTTTATGGAAAATATTATGCCGCAACTTGTTCTTGCTTCAACCTCACCCTATCGCCGCACCTTACTCGAAAAGCTGCAATTACCCTTCGTTACCGCCGCGCCAGAGATTGATGAGACGCCATTATTGGGGGAGTCCGCTGACGCGCTGGTGCAACGGTTAGCGCAAGCAAAGGCCCAAGCACTGGCGGTACATTACCCACAACATATGATTATTGGCTCAGATCAAGTTTGTGTGATTAACGGCGACATCGTCGGAAAACCCCACAATTATGCCAACGCGATGAAACAATTACAGCAAGCCAGTGGCCAATGTGTCACTTTTTATACCGGTTTGGCGCTGTTCAACACAGCAACGGGTAGCAACAATTGTCTTTGTGAAACTTATGATGTTTATTTCCGCACCTTAAACGAAGCCGAAATCGATGGCTACTTGACGCGAGAACAACCGTGGAATTGCGCGGGCAGTTTTAAAAGTGAAGGGTTGGGTATCACTCTATTTGAGCGATTGTCAGGCCGTGATCCAAATACTCTCATCGGCCTGCCGCTCATTGCCCTCACCCGAATGTTAATTGAGCAAGGGGTAAATCCATTACGCTAAGCGGCATTAAACTGCCGCTTTCTTACGCAACATCAGTAAACAATGGCGTAGCTGATTATCCAGCGGTGCTTCAATACGCATTGTTTCACCGGTATTCGGGTGCTCAAAGCGTAATGCGGCGGCATGCAGGAATAGGCGATGCAGCCCTGTTCCTTGCAATTGTTGGTCAAACTCACGGTCACCATAGCGATCATCAAAGGCGATGGGATGCCCGGCATGAAGTGCATGAACACGAATCTGGTGAGTACGGCCCGTAATTGGGCTGGCTTTAACCAGCGTCGCGTGCTCAAAACGCTCTTCGACTTTAAAGCGTGTTTCTGAAGGCTTGCCTTCACTGCTCACTTTCACTACCCGCTCGCCACTTTGCATAATATTTTTCAGCAACGGTGCCTGCACAGCTTTGCAGTGGGATTGCCACTGACCACGCACTAACGCCAGATAATCTTTCTGCATCCCTTTCAAGCGCAACTGCTCATGCAAAGAGCGCAACGCCGAGCGTTTTTTGGCGATCAGTAAGACACCCGAGGTATCACGGTCAAGGCGGTGAACCAACTCCAAAAAACGAGCTTCGGGGCGCAGTGCGCGCAATGCTTCAATCACGCCGAAACTTAAACCACTACCACCGTGTACCGCAGTGCCTGAAGGCTTGTTCAGCACCAAGAGGTAATCGTCCTCAAATAAAATGCAATCGGCCAACGCCGCGACTTTATCAAGTTTAGCTGATACCTGAATCTCTTCACGCTCTGCAACGCGCACCGGTGGCACTCGCACCACATCACCGTCAGCCAGTTTATACTCTGGCTTAATGCGCCCTTTATTAACGCGAACCTCACCTTTGCGTACGATACGGTAGATCATACTTTTGGGCACACCTTTCAATTTGGCGAGCAAAAAGTTATCGATCCGCTGGCCCGCTTCATCGGCTGAGATGGTGATTAATTGTACTGCTGGATTATTCGTTTTCATGGGGCGCGATTCTAAATACACCGAGGAATTAGCGCCACCCCTTTTTCTGTGCTTAACTGTCATTCTGGCTAATTAGAGATAACGTTTGCGTGCATTTATTGTTTAATAAGACAACGATAGCCGCTAACACTGTGGAAACAGTAAAAGAATCTTTATGTAGACAGGTAAAGTCATCTTGCTATATCAGTGTCAGCAATGGAATAATGACAGTAATTCTGCGTTGATTCTCGTTAGACCAAGAGACTTGTGGAATAAAAAGATTTGCCTGATCACACAAAAACGCAGCAATGGCGTAAGACGTAATGTGAAATCAAGCAATTAGCGGGCTGCGGGTTGCAGCTTGGTCGGCAAGTGGGTAAAGCTCTGTTGTCTTATATTCAGAAGCTGCCCTTTATATAAAAGCGCTGTTTTTCAGAACGAAACACAGGCTTACCGAAATAATGCGCCCCTATGCAGGCGACAACCGTGAGGTTGACGGCTTTGCTAGAAGACTCGGGGTCATCGGTTTACCCGACCATGAGGTTAATTTGCCCGCAGTTCTAACGCCAATGTAAAAATAATGAGTAAGTAAAGATGAAAAGAATGTTGATTAACGCAACTCAGCAAGAAGAGTTGCGTGTTGCCCTTGTAGATGGACAGCGGCTGTATGATTTGGATATTGAAAGTCCAGGCCATGAACAGAAAAAAGCGAATATTTACAAAGGTAAAATCACCCGAATCGAACCCAGTCTGGAAGCCGCCTTTGTTGATTACGGCGCTGAACGGCATGGTTTCCTCCCACTAAAAGAAATTTCTCGCGAATATTTCCCTAGTAATTACTCTTCCCATGGCCGCCCGAACATCAAAGATGTGCTGCGCGAAGGCCAAGAAGTTATTGTTCAGGTTGATAAAGAAGAGCGTGGTAATAAAGGTGCCGCGCTCACGACGTTCATCAGCCTGGCTGGCAGCTATTTGGTTCTGATGCCAAACAACCCACGAGCCGGTGGTATTTCTCGCCGTATCGAAGGTGATGACCGCACTGAATTGAAAGAAGCCCTATCCTCTCTGCAATTGCCTGATGGCATGGGTCTGATTGTCCGTACTGCGGGTGTTGGTAAATCTGCTGACGCGCTGCAATGGGACTTGTCATTCCGCCTGAAGCACTGGGATGCGATTAAAAAAGCGGCGGAGGGTCGCCCTGCACCGTTCCTGATCCATCAGGAAAGTAACGTGATTGTCCGTGCTTTCCGTGATTACCTGCGCCCAGACATCGGCGAAATTCTGATCGACAACCCGAAAGTTCTCGAGTTGGCGAAAGAGCATATCGCCGCGTTAGGTCGCCCGGATTTCAGTAGCAAAATTAAACTCTATAGCGGTGAAATCCCACTGTTCAGCCACTACCAGATTGAGTCGCAGATCGAATCTGCATTCCAGCGCGAAGTGCGTCTGCCATCGGGTGGTTCTATCGTTATCGACACCACCGAAGCCCTGACCGCGATTGATATCAACTCCGCACGCGCAACTCGTGGTGGTGATATCGAAGAGACGGCCTTCAATACTAACCTTGAAGCTGCGGATGAAATTGCCCGTCAGTTACGTTTACGTGACTTGGGTGGACTTATTGTCATCGACTTCATCGATATGACCCCAGTGCGTCATCAACGTGAAGTGGAAAACCGTTTACGCGACGCTGTCCGTCAAGACCGTGCCCGTATCCAGATTGGCCGCATCTCCCGCTTTGGTTTGTTGGAGATGTCCCGTCAGCGCCTCAGTCCATCACTGGGTGAGTCAAGTCACCACGTTTGCCCACGCTGTAGCGGCACCGGTACAGTGCGTGATAACGAATCCCTGTCGCTCTCTATTCTGCGTTTGATTGAAGAAGAAGCGCTGAAAGAAAATACCCATGAAGTTCACGCTATTGTGCCGGTACAGATCGCTTCGTACCTGCTCAACGAAAAACGTGAATCAGTGAACGCCATTGAGAAACGTCAAGGCGGCGTGCGTGCCGTGATCGTGCCAAACGATCAGATGCAAACACCACACTACTCTGTCCTTCGGGTACGTAAAGGCGAGGAAGTTCCTTCCCTTAGCTACCTGTTGCCACAACTGCACGAAGCAGAAATGGCACAACCGCAGGAAGAGGCCACCATTGAGCGTAAGCGCCCAGAGCAACCTGCGCTGGCGACATTCTCTTTACCGACTGAAGTACCGCCGGAGTCAACACCTGCGCCCGTCAGTGCTAAACCTGCTGCGGCACCACAGACTGCGGCTTCTACCACCGCTGAGCAACCTGGCTTATTTAGCCGCCTGCTCACTGGGCTGAAAGGCATCTTCAGTTCATCACCTGAAGCCGAAGTTAAACCGGTTGAAGTTGAGAAAACCGAAACTAGCGAAAATCGTCGTAATGATCGCCGTAATCCGCGCCGCCAAAACAATGGCCGCAAAGATCGTGGTGACCGCACACCACGCGAAGGTCGTGATAACGCGAGCCGTGACAATAATGGCCGTGATAACGCCAACCGCGATAATAATCGTGACAACAGTGCTCGTGACAATAATGGTCGCGACAATGCCAATCGTGAAGGTCGTGAAGATCAACGCCGTAATAATAAGCGTCCAGCTCAACAAACTGCTGTAGCACCGACATCAACTGATATTGTTGAAGCCGATAAAGAGCAGCGTGAAGAGCAGCCGCAACGCCGTGGTGATCGCCAGCGCCGTCGTCAGGATGACAAACGCCAGGCACCGCAGGATGTTAAAGCTAACGTTGATGTTCCTGTCGTCAGTGTCGAAGAAGCACAACCTGAGCAAGAAGAGCGTCAACAGGTTATGCAACGTCGTCAACGTCGCCAATTGAATCAGAAAGTCCGTATTCAATCAGCGAACGATGAACTGAATACACAGGAAAGCACTTCTCAGGTTGCCCCGGCCAGTGAGCCAATAGCGACTTTTGCTGCACCAGCCGTGCAGGAAGAGGTGAAGTTACTGCCACAGGCAACGGCTCAGGCAGATGATGAAGCGACTAATGATCGCAATGCCAACAATGAAAATGGCATGCCGCGTCGTTCACGCCGCTCACCTCGTCACCTGCGTGTCAGTGGTCAACGCCGTCGTCGCTATCGTGATGAGCGCTATCCGACTCAATCTGCTATGCCTTTGGCGGGTGCTTTCGCCTCACCAGAAATGGCATCGGGTAAAGTTTGGGTTCGTTATCCAGTCGCTCAACCGTTTGAACAAGCTGCCTTTGTTGAGAATCCGGTTGAAGAGCAACTGCCAGTCGAGGTTGCCGCAGTAGAAGTTGCGGTAGCCGAGGTGCTAGTCGTCGAAGCACCGGTAAATGTTCCTGCAGCCATCATCGCAGCACCAGTGGTTGTCGCAGCTGTGACTGAAACTATTGCTCCAACGCCAGCGCCGCAGCATAAGCCCGGAGGTTCTTCATCTTCAGTTGCCACCGTTCCTGGTCGTGCACCTGTTGTTGTGCCTGAAGTTATCGCTGAGCCAGTAGCAGAAGTGATTGAAGCCGCCCCTGTCGTTGAAGAGGCTATCGTGCCTGAAGCTGTGGTTGAAGATACTCAGGTTGAAATAAACCAAGCTGAAGAAACACTTGTTGCTGAAACGGCCGTTGAAGAAGTCGCCATCGTTGAAGAACCTGTCGTTGAAGAGACCATTGTCGCTGAAACAGTCGTTGCTGAAGCGACGGTTGAAGAGACGAACGAGACTGAAGCTAACGTTATAACTGCCGCTGAAGCAGTGCATGTGACTGAACCTGTCACCGATGACACGCCAGTTGCAGCAGTACAGCAACAGCCCGCTGCCGCGCTCCCTGAAGGCGTGTTATTCAAACACTACGCTTCTGCACCGATGACCAAAGCACCGGCACCGGATTATGCGCCAGAGTCGCAAACCCAAGGTCATTGGGATCGCCCAGCCTTTGATTTTGCTGGTAAAGGCTCTGCGGGTGCACACGCTGCTGCCACTCAGGCAACGGCACCTGCGACAAAGCCACGTCCTGTCGAATAAATGCATTATTGTTAAATGCAAATAGGCAAAATAAAACCCGCTTCGGCGGGTTTTTTTACGTAACGCTTAGGCTATCTGTTTCAATTTCTTAATTTCAATGCTTTCTAGCTTGCCATCTATTGATTTGACAAAATCGCGGAAATGTTGCGATTTATTATGTTTGTCCAGTGCTTCATCAGACGCCCAGCGCTCGAAAAATACAAAAGAACCCTTTTGGTCGTTTTCAGCGTGGAGATCATATTGCAGATTCCCCTTCTCCTCACGACTCGGTTCTATAATCTGATGAACCGCCTCTTTGACTTCATTCACAAATTCAGGCTTGGCCACTAAACTGGCAATGACTCGGACTTCCATCGTAATTCTCCCATACAGTACATTCAATTTGCGTATTTTATGGCTAATCAACCGCTCATCTTCGCGGACAACTTCATCTAAAGCCCCCCTATAAGATGCCCTTTTTGCACTATTTTCAACTCGCCACCCACAATGTTTTCAACTTAACCCTAACAATCAGATGCATCCTGCACACTTTCCGCTTATCCTTACACCCCGCCGGAAACAGCATTAAAAACCCGAAATCTCATCATGACTGCGGAGCTCGTTGAATGACTGCACAACCCCAAACCCTGAAAATTCGCCGCCCAGATGACTGGCATATTCACTTACGTGATGACGAAATGCTCAGTACCGTGCTGCCTTATACCTCCGAGGTGTTTGCCAGAGCTATTGTCATGCCGAATCTGGCCCCGCCCATTACCACTGTTGCCAGTGCTATTGCGTATCGGGATCGTATTCTGGCGGCTGTACCGACTGGGCATAAATTCACACCATTAATGACGTGTTATCTGACAGATACGCTTGATATCAATGAGCTGACCACCGGTTTTGAGCAAGGCGTATTTACGGCGGCAAAACTCTATCCGGCCAATGCCACCACCAACTCAAATCATGGTGTATCCGATATCCCAGCGATATATCCCTTGTTTGAGCAGATGCAAAAAATAGGTATGCCGCTGCTTATCCACGGTGAAGTCACGGACGCCGCAGTCGATATCTTTGATCGTGAAGCACGTTTTATTGATCAAATCATGGAACCGATTCGCCGCAAATTCCCTGAGCTAAAAATTGTCTTTGAGCATATCACCACCAAAGATGCTGCCGATTATGTACTGGCAGGCAATCGTTTTCTTGGTGCGACTATCACCCCGCAACATCTGATGTTTAACCGTAATCACATGTTAGTCGGTGGCATTCGCCCCCATTTATTCTGTCTGCCAATACTGAAACGCAGTACACATCAAGAAGCCTTGCGGCAGGTTATTGCCAGTGGCTCAGATCGTTTCTTCCTTGGAACCGACTCAGCACCTCACGCCAAACACCGCAAAGAGTCATCCTGTGGCTGTGCGGGGGTGTTCAATGCACCATCAGCACTGCCTGCTTATACAACCGTGTTTGAAGAGATGAACGCCCTACAGCATTTGGAAGCATTCTGTTCCTTAAATGGTCCGCGTTTCTATAACCTGCCGGTTAATGACGATTTTGTTGAGTTGGTTCGTATCCCCAGCCAACAACCGGAAGAGATTTCGCTGGGGAGCGAATCGATCGTTCCTTATCTGGCAGGCCAAAGCCTGAATTGGTCAGTTAAAAACTGATATTAATTAGGGGCAGAGAGTCTCACTCCCTGCCCTTGAAAAATTTTATATCAGTCACTTGCAACCTGAATACTTACACTGTATAAATAAACAGTATAAATATTCGGAGGGCCAGATATGCGTGTCGAAGTCAGTATTGATAAAAAAAACCAATTACCCGCAGGTGCTATCGAAGCGCTAACCCATGAATTAAGCAAACGGCTGGATTCAAAATTTCCGGACACCCGCACCACAGTGCAAGTGCGTTACGCCGGAGCAAATAACCTTTCTGTTTTGGGCGGTGCTAAAACAGATAAAGATCTGATCTCTGAAATATTACAAGAAATATGGGAAAGCGCTGACGATTGGTTTGACGCGAAGTAACCCACTACAATGCTGTTTTTGCCGGGGAGTCGCTCCTCGGCTTTTTTAAATAAAGCGTAAGCTATGCCGTTTACCTCAGCGCTTCTATCACTCTTCCTCGATTAATTAATCATCAGAAAATAAATAATTTGTAAAGATCCGTGGATAATCACCCAATTTATTAGCGGTTGCGTATACTGAAAAAGCTCACTTGATAAAGAGCCGCATTGATCCTCATTAGTCACTCCCGTCAGTAACTACTATATAAGGGGTCTTTATGGACAGAAATGATGAAGTTATTCAGACTCACCCGCTTGTCGGTTGGGATATCAGCACTGTGGATGTATACGACGCGATGATGATACGTCTTCATTACCTGTCTTCCATGGATCAGCCGCCAGAAGATGCGCTGGTTGATAGAACGCTCTGGTTAACGACCGATGTTGCACGCCAATTAATAAATATTTTAGAAGCAGGCATTGCTAAAATTGAGTCATCAGAATATCAAGATCTTGATCACCGTAAGCATTAATTTTTGTCCACCCATTAATTTCTCAATGCTCTCAAAAACAGGCACCAGTGAATATCACTTGGTGCTTTTTTATTAACCACTCCCACCGCCATAGGGTGAACATCCCTTTTTCTCCCCTCACTCCCGTGTTATTACTATCGTTTTAGTTTTTATTGTTTCTGAATTGAAATCGTTTTGGTCAATACTACGATAAATACGCACAACCAACCCAAAACGTGTCGAATAAAGCCAGCAACGATATTTTCCAAGGTGCAAAATATGGATTACGATTTGATTGTCATTGGTAGCGGTTCTGTTGGCTCTGCCGCTGGCTACTACGCCTCACAAGCCGGTTTAAACGTGCTGATGATTGACAGCGCGATGCCACCTCATCAATCTGGTAGCCACCATGGCGACACACGAATCATTCGCCATGCATATGGTGAAGGTGAGAAATATGTCCCGCTGGTATTACGTGCTCAGGCGCTTTGGGATCAACTGTCAGCGCAAACCGGTGAAAAGTTATTTCAGGCCAGTGGTGTGCTTAATTTGGGGCCAGATAATTCAACTTTTCTGCAAAATGCACAACAGAGCGCGCAACACTATCATTTGCCAGTAGAGACGTTAACGGCGGCGCAGGTCCGCGAAAAATGGCCAGTATTTGCCATCCCGGATAATTATGTTGGCGTGTTTGAGCCACAAGCGGGTTTTTTGCGTTCCGAATTAGCCATAAAAACATTAATTAAGGCTGTCACTGAGGCGGGCTGCGGTATCTTATTCAATTGCCCGGTCACCGCGATTGTCCCGCTGGATGAGGGGGTCGATGTCGTCACCATTGATGGTACCTACAGTGCTAAAAAGGTCGTGGTCACCGCCGGTACTTGGGTCAAAGAACTGATTCCCTCATTGCCCGTGACCGCAGTTCGCAAAGTCTTCTCCTGGCATCATGCCGATGGCCGCTATAGTGAAGAGAACCATTTCCCAGCCTTTACCGTAGAGACACCCGATAATATCCATTATTATGGTTTTCCCTCACAAAATGAGGAGCTTAAACTCGGCAAACATAATGGCGGGCAACCTATCGAGTCAGCGGCACAGCGCAAACCTTTTGGCAGTTACGCCGAAGATGGTACGGAAGTTTTTGGATTTTTACGGAATTTTTTGCCAGGTGTCGGCGTCTGCCTGCGGGGTGCCTCATGTAGCTATGATATGAGCCCTGATGAAGACTTCATCATTGATACGCTACCGGATAACAGGGATATTATGGTGGTGACGGGCTTAAGTGGTCATGGGTTTAAATTTGCGACTGCGTTGGGGGAAGTGGCAGCGTTCTTCGCACAAAATAAGCCGTCACCCATTGATATTTCTGCTTTTTCTTTGTCTCGCTTCGCTCACCCTTAGCCTCAAAACGTCCCTCTTCGCTTCCCCCATTTTTATCGGCGACTATTTTAATAAAAAATAAGTCGCCTCGTTTTTATTTATGTCATTTATACCTATTTTTTGGTATAAAGTGTTGCTGCTTTCATGGCATACATAACATTTACTCGTGTATTCCGTTTAAATCGCTCGATAATCCCGAATTGACGTTTTAGGTATCTGAGGCTTACCTTAACCTTGTATGCGGCCAGGTATGGTTGCTGTTAGACAAGGATGTATGTCACATGAAAATATTAATTATTGATGAATGCTTTTATACCCGATCCGGGGTAAATACTTATTTTAATAGCTCTGTATCGCTTAATTTAATGGATTCACCTACTGTCGAGCAGGCGACATTAGCTATTAATGATTTTTCTCCCGATATCATTATTGTTAATCTGACGAAATATTGTCGATTCGGCGGGCACTGCCCATTACTTGAACAATTTTTAAATTGTTGTGGTAAAGCTAAAGTCTATATCTATCTGGATGCCTCCTACCCATTCAGTGAAACCCCCATTCCCTTGACTGATTCAGTCTCCATTTTGGCAAAAAGGTATTTACCGGAACTGCTGCAAAAGCTTGCGGATATATCAAATGATATGCGCAAACCGCATTTGCCCTGCCCATCATCGCTGTTTAGTCCGCAAGAGCATAAAGTGATGTGCTACTGGATGATGGAGATGCCCAATTACCGTATTGCCAGAAAATTGAATATCAGTGATAGCACCGTTTATTCGCATAAACGACATATTACCGAGAAAATCAAAGTTAGAAATCGGCTGGAGCTATGCTTTATTTATAATGTTTTTAAGTATTTATATTGAAATCATTATTAATTAAGCCAACACATAAGTAATTTTGATAGAAATGTAACCGGATTAATATCGCTGAAAATAACTTGCGGTTAGAAAAATGGTTACATTTAATTTGATGTTTTTGATGAAACACCGACTATTTCATGGCTCTGATTATCCAGACACCCACTGTTCTATCTGTTTCCAGATACTGGAATTTAGTCTGCTAGCTTGTTGTTTGCTAAATTAAAACTCCCTATAATGAGCAACGATTTTAGCCACAGGCAGCCAGTATGTTAGATAAATTGCTCTCGATGGTTATCAATAATGTGCGAGAGCACCTATTGCTCTATATCTGCCTATGGTTGATTCTGCTGGCATTAGATATTTATTTCTTTTTCTATTAATCTAATTAATGCCTCGATACTGCTTAACCTCTCTTCACTCTTCAGGCCAACGGGTGGCAATTCACCCGAGGCCCGTAGACGATAACAACTAGCCTGCGCTACTCAGTTTTGGCCGGTTTACCGTCACTCAGTAAAACTGCAAATTTATACCCCGCGGGGGTTAGCTCAAGTGCAATCTTAGCAATGATGGTTAAGGGAACGGAGAGCAGCATACCTATTGGCCCTAATAGCCAGCCCCAGAAAATCAGTGATAAGAACACTACCAATGTTGATAGCCCCAAACCACGGCCCATCATTCGTGGATCAATAATATTACCGCCAATCAGGTTGATTAGAATGTAGCCGCCAGTAACCGCAAAAGCATCAGCAAAACCGTTAAACAGTAGCGCCTGAATAATAGGCGGAATAGCCGCTAATACTGACCCGATGTTGGGAATGTAATTCAGAACAAAAGCCAACAGCCCCCAGAGGAAAGCAAATCTGACGCCCATCGCCGCTAGGAATAACCAGATAACAATCCCCGTCGCGATGCTAATAATGGTTTTGATTACCAGATAGTGAGTTACCCCATTCAGCGCACGTTTGAGAATCGCATTGCCCTGCTCTGGATTATCAAACATAAGCTGCATTTTATAAGGCAAGCGTTCCACTTCAAATAACATAAAGACTACGGTCATCAGCAATAAGAAGGTGCTCGCCATCGCCCCGGAAAGATGGCTCAGCAGCCGGGTAACAAAGTTCACGGCAGTGCTGGGATCGACATGCTTCATGATGTCATCCACTGAGAACTCAATATTAAAGCGCATGGCGAACTCTTGCAGATCGCGCATTTTCTCCAGCATCATGCCACGATATTGCGGTAATGAGCGGGCAAATTCATTTAATGAAACACCCAAACGGCTAAAGAGCAGTGCCATCAGTAAAATAATGAGGGTGACCAATAAGACAATTGCCAGCGTACGGGGGATTTTTATTTTCTCAAGTAATTTCACCAATGGATTCAGTACAATAGAGAGAAAAATAGCCAGTAAGAATGGCACTACAATCGGTGATGCCGCTTTAATTCCGGCCATAATTACCACCAGCATTGCCAGCATAGCAACCAGCCGTAACCCTTGGTGACTTACCACAGGTGTTGTCATTATCAATCCTTGTATTGGAACTGCCACCGCTCAAAATGGCAAAAAAAAGACGCTATCGAATAAAATAACCGACAACGCCTCTCTTTAATAGTATAACCCGCAGGTTAACATCCAGATTAATTAGGTATCACTCTTTATTATCCGCACCCTTTTCTGGCATTGGAATATGCATAGTGGTTTGCAACAGCCCTTTCGATTTATTAAAAATCTTGATGCCGTTCTCACGCCCTGCCCGACGAGAGCGTTGCTCTTCCTGCGGCAATTTCAGCTCTTCTTGGCAAATCTGACTACAGCAACCTTCAAATTTAGCCGCGCAAACTGGGCACTGAATAAACAGCAAGTGGCAACCATCATTTTTGCAATTGGTATGCGCATCACAAGCGGTACCACATTGATGGCAATGCGCGATAATATCGTCAGAAATCCGCTCGCCCATCCGCTCATCAAAAACAAAATTTTTGCCGATAAATTTCAACGGCAAACCTTGCTCTTTCGCTTTGCGGGCATATTCAATGATCCCACCTTCAACGTGATAAACGTTTTTAAAGCCGTTGTGTAACATGTAGGCGCTGGCTTTTTCGCAGCGAATCCCGCCGGTACAGTACATGACAATATTCTTCTCTTTGTCATGTTGCAGCATGTCAACCGCCATCGGCAGTTGCTCACGGAAGGTATCAGACGGCACTTCTATCGCGTTTTCGAAATGGCCCACTTCGTATTCATAGTGGTTACGCATATCAACAAACAAGGTATCTGGGTCATCAATCATTTGATTGACCTGATCCGCTTTCAGATAGTGCCCCACATTGCTGGGATCAAAGCTGTCGTCATCAATGCCGTCAGCCACAATGCGCTCACGAACTTTCAGGCGCAGCACCCAAAATGACTTACCGTCATCTTCATGGGCCACATTCAGGCGCACCTGATCCAGTGCCGGGTGTGAGGCAAACAGCGCGGCTTTGAATTCGTCATAGCGGTTAGCGGGCACACTAATTTGGGCATTGATCCCCTCTTTCGCCACATAAACCCGGCCAAATACCCCGAGTTTAACGAATTGACTGTAGAGGCTATCGCGGAAGGCTTTGGCATCTTCTAAGGTGAAATATTTATAAAAAGAAACTGTGGTGCGCGGTTCGGTTTCAGCCAACATGCGCGCTTTAAGTTCCTCATTAGAAATTCGGTTATGTAACACTGGCATGGTGTACGTTCCTGTCTTTCAAAGAGGTTACTGATAGATATTTAATTACTGCTCAATGGGTTACGTCAGCCATTAGATGGCGAACTAAGGTCATTCATCGCGCAATAGAACTGATATAGTGGGCACCGGCTTCCCCGTGCGGCGCATATAATACCTGAAACAGTGAGGCGACACATCATTAGCGCTTACCCATCGCGCAGCACATCACGCCACGAGCAATGCCCATTGCCCGGTTTTATCCCTTTCAGTGATGATCCTCATCGGCAAAATTCACACGATCAGTAAAGCCAGAGACAATAATCCCGGCTAGCAGGGCAATTCCGGCGGCGATCAGCAATGATTTCGTCTGCCAATAGGCTCCGAAGTAACCCAACAGGCCGCCGACAGCCAATAACCCCGCACTGAATTTTGCTGCTGACATTACCAATTCTCCGCTGAATGCTGATGATGCTTATTTATACATCAAAAGCATCATCATTCAGATTGATTTTTGGTTAATTTGCATTCAGATCTGTGACTTATCTGTCGGAATATTCAACGAAATGGCTTTTTGGTGCGGTCTTTTTTCCCGTAGCACGCTAAAAATGCCACAATGGTCTATCTTCAACCACTGATGAGACAGCTAAACAGGTTGGCATGGACTGCCCCTCAAGATTCACTAATGCGCTATATTCATTACTGCATTACATGTCCGCCATCATGAATAATTGTTAACTGTCCCAATGAATTACAATGACGCTGAGAACAGATATGCAAGTTCCCTCTTTTGATCGATCACTGCTACACCCTCGTTATTGGCTGACTTGGATCGGCCTCGGCATTCTCTACCTGTTAGTACTGCTCCCCTACCCCGCTATCTATTCCATGGGCACTTCGCTGGGCCGCTTCTCTATGCGTTTTCTCAAACGGCGTAAACGGATCACGCAGCGCAATCTGGAGCTGTGCTTCCCCGACATGCCGCAAGCGGAGCGCGATCTGCTGCTGGTGAAGAATTTTGAGTCAGTCGGAATGGGGCTATTTGAAACCGGCATGGCTTGGTTTTGGCCGAACTGGCGAATTGAGCGCTGGTGCAGTGTCAGCGGGCTAGAGCACATCCAGAAAGCCCGTGATGAGGGCAAAGGGGTGCTGCTGATTGGTTTACATTTTCTGACGCTGGAGCTGGGTGCCCGCATCTTCGGTATCTACAATCCGGGGATTGGCGTCTATCGCCCCCATGATAATAAGGCCATGGACTGGATGCAGACGTGGGGGCGGATGCGCTCCAATAAAGCCATGCTGGACCGCAAAGACCTGAAAGGGATGGTCCGCAGCCTAAAACAGGGCGAGATTATCTGGTACGCGCCGGATCATGATTACGGCCCGCGCAGCAGTGTCTTTGTGCCGCTATTCGCCGTCGATCAAGCGGCCACCACCACCGGGACTTACCTGCTGGTGCGCATGGGCAAACCGGCGGTGATTCCCTTCACGCCACGGCGTTTGCCGGATGGTAAAGGCTATCAACTGATTTTGCAGCCCGCTGTTGAAAACTTCCCGCTGGAAAACGAAGTCGTGGCCGCCGCCTTTATGAATAAAGTGATCGAAAAAGAGATTACCCAAGCCACTGACCAGTATATGTGGCTGCATCGGCGGTTTAAAACCCGTCCAGAGGGTGCACCTTCGCTCTATGAGTAGACCTGCTTATTCCGAAAGGCAATAACACGAATGATAATGAGAATTAGTTTATATCAGTTTTTTTGATATAGTCTGTCAGTTTTATCCGGTAGAAACATGGCATCTATCTGACAGATAATTAAAAGTAATTAATGCTAGTTATTATGTGGTTATTTCCTTAATAGGGGTCTACTTATGTTGGCAAGTTTAAATCTCTGGTTCACACGGTTAACAAATCATCAAGACGGCGGCAAACTCTTATTGCGCCTGACGTTCGGTATTTTGATGCTGTTCCATGGCGTAGCTAAAATTCAGCACGGCACCAGTTGGATTGCTGAATCTTTACAGGCGCAAGGTATTCCCAGTTTTGTGGCTTATGGCGTTTACATTGGCGAAATCATTACCCCACTGCTGATTATTCTGGGTCTGTTCACTCGCCCTGCGGCCTTTATTTATGCGGTTAACCTGCTGGTGGCCGTGTTGATGGTCGGGACAGGTAAATTCTTTACCCTGACTCAGGTCGGTGCATGGGGTCTGGAAAACGAAGCCATGTACTTCCTTGGCGGTATCGCCATTATGTTACTGGGGAGTGGCCGTTACTCGGTGACCAAGAATGAAGCTTATCGCTAAGCCCTTCGCGGGGATAGAAAGCCCTTAGCGTGATAGACAACCCTTAGCGGTGACAGAAAGCCACTCCACGGATTTCGGGAGTGGTTTTTTTATGTGTGAGGCCCACGGCTTAGCACTAAACGAAATAAACATATTCCGCCATTTCAAACTGACATTCCATTTTAACAAAAACTCACATTCATCTTATTGATGTCACCCCCTCATAAGCGCATACTTATCAAGCTAACTGTTTTCTTCTTGCGCTTTGCCCCTTCAAACGCCCAATCGACGAATAGAGAGATGCAAAGCGATCTGCCTGTTTAATAACAGTCCATTTGTTTAAAAACAATCACTTGCATATTCGGTAGATTATGACTCCGGCACGACAACCAGTTAATTGGAAGCGAAACCTCTTTGTCACTTGGCTAGGCTGCTTTCTCACTGGCGCGGCCTTTAGTTTGATCATGCCCTTCCTGCCACTCTATGTGGAGGAGCTAGGTGTGAGCGGTCACCAATCACTGAACATGTGGTCTGGGTTGGTGTTCAGTATCACCTTCTTATTTTCGGCTATCGCCGCCCCTTTCTGGGGGAGCCTTGCTGATCGCAAAGGCCGCAAAGTGATGCTGTTGCGCTCCGCATTGGGTATGGGGATTGTGATGGTGTTGATGGGGATGGCGCAAAATATCTGGCAATTTCTAGCATTACGCGCACTGCTGGGCTTGCTGGGGGGCTTTATTCCGAATGCCAATGCGCTGATTGCCACGCAAGTGCCGCGCAGCCGAAGCGGCTGGGCATTGGGCACCCTCTCCACCGGTGGGGTCAGTGGCGCGCTAATTGGGCCACTGATTGGCGGCCTGCTGGCAGATAACTATGGCTTGCGCCCGGTGTTCTTTATTACCGCAGGGGTGCTGTTTCTCTGCTTTGCGATGACTTGGTTGTATGTCAGAGAGCAATTTTCCCCCGTGCTGAAGAAAGATATGCTGAATGGGCGGCAAGTGTTTAACTCGCTGAAAAACCCTAAGTTAATCCTCAGCCTGTTTATCACCACCATGATCATTCAGGTGGCAACTGGCTCCATTGCCCCGATCCTGACACTCTATGTGCGCGAGTTGGCGGGTGACATTCATAATTTGGCCTTTGTCAGTGGCATGATTGCCTCAGTACCGGGGGTCGCGGCGCTGATGAGTGCCCCGCGATTAGGCAAGCTGGGGGATAGAATCGGCCCAGAGCGCATTCTGATTGCCATGTTGGCACTCTCAGTGCTGATACTGATTCCGATGGCCTTTGTTCAGACCCCGTTGCAACTGGGCATTCTGCGCTTTTTATTGGGGGCGACGGATGGCGCGCTACTGCCTGCGGTGCAAACACTATTGATTTATAACTGCACCAATCAGGTGGCAGGCCGAATTTTCAGCTATAACCAGTCGTTTCGTGATGTCGGTAATGTCAGTGGCCCGCTGCTTGGAGCGGCGGTCTCCGCCAGTTACGGCTTCCGCGCTGTCTTCTGCGTCACAGCCGCCGTGGTGCTGTTTAATGCCCTTTACTCCTACTGGTGTTTACAGCGCCATCCGGCAAAACCACGGCAGCACGATGTTCAACAAACGCAAGACAGATAACCTGGCGCCTGCGCCCTAACAGTCAACATCCGTCTACACGCCGGGATAAAAAACACCCGCTTTCCGGCGTTTTTCTCGGCGCTTTGCTCTGTATCCTCCTCACCTCTGTGATCTCCCGATAAAAAGCCGAAAAAATAATCACATTCAGCTTTAACTGGTTGATAATTGTTATGAGTATCGACTTTTCATCTAAAAATACGATATAAGACCCGACAGATAACAAAAAACGACGTTAATATGACGTTAAATTCTAAGGGATGACTTTATGCAAACCTCCATTAACTCGTCAGGTGGCCGAACGTTCTTTGGCCATCCTTATCCGCTCAGCGGACTGTTTTTGTCTGAAATGTGGGAGCGCTTCTCATTTTACGGCATCCGCCCCCTGCTGATTCTGTTTATGGCCGCCACGGTTTTTGATGGCGGTATGGGTCTGCCCCGCGAACAAGCTTCGGCTATCGTCGGCATCTTTGCCGGTAGCATGTATCTGGCCGCCCTGCCCGGCGGCTGGCTGGCGGATAACTGGCTCGGTCAGCAACGCGCGGTCTGGTATGGCTCGATTCTGATTGCGCTGGGTCACTTGTCGATCGCCTTATCGGCCTTCTTCGGCAATGACCTGTTCTTTATCGGTTTAGTGTTTATCGTGCTGGGTACAGGGCTGTTCAAAACCTGTATTTCGGTGATGGTCGGGACACTGTATAAGCCGGGTGATGCTCGCCGCGACGGGGGCTTCTCCCTGTTCTATATGGGCATCAATATGGGGTCGTTTATCGCGCCGCTGCTCTCTGGCTGGCTGCTTAAGACCCACGGCTGGCATTGGGGCTTTGGTATTGGCGGGATTGGGATGCTGGTGGCATTGCTGATTTTCCGTTACATCGCCATCCCATCAATGAAACGCTATGACGCCGAAGTGGGTTTAGACTCAAGCTGGAATCGGCCGACCAATAAACGCCAAGGTGTGGGCAAGTGGGTGGCGGCCATTATGGTGCTGGTCGTGGCGATCATCGCGCTGATTTCAAATGGGATTATCCCGATTAACCCAGTGCTGGTGGCCAGCTTGCTGGTCTATCTGATTGCCGCCTCGGTGACCCTCTATTTCGTCTATCTGTTCGCCTTCGCCAAGTTGAGCCGTAAAGATCGCGCCCGCTTGCTGGTGTGCTTTATTCTGCTGGTTTCAGCGGCCTTCTTCTGGTCCGCTTTCGAGCAGAAACCCACCTCCTTTAACCTGTTTGCCAATGACTACACCAACCGCAACTTGATGGGTTTTGAGATCCCAACCGTCTGGTTCCAGTCGATTAACGCGCTGTTTATCATTATCTTAGCGCCAGTATTCAGTTGGGCATGGCCAGCACTGGCGAAGAAGAAGATTCAGCCTAGCAGCATCACTAAATTCGTGATTGGGATTTTATGTGCTGCCGCCGGTTTCGCGGTGATGATGTACGCGGCACAGCATGTGCTTAACAGTGGCGGTGAAGGGGTCTCCCCGCTGTGGCTGGTGATGAGTATTCTGTTGCTGACACTGGGTGAGTTGTGTCTCAGCCCGATTGGCTTGGCGACCATGACCTTATTGGCACCGGAGAGAATGCGCGGTCAGGTTATGGGGCTGTGGTTCTGCGCTAGTTCGCTGGGTAACTTGGCGGCGGGCTTGATTGGCGGGCATGTGAAAGCCGATCAGCTCGATATGTTGCCGACTCTATTTGCGCGCTGCTCAATTGCTCTGGTGATCTGTGCTGCCGTGCTGATCCTGCTTATCGTGCCGATTCGTCGGATGATGAATAACACCCAAGGGCAGCAAGCCGCCTGATTATTACTGTTTACTCTCGATAAATAAAACTCCGTTCACTTAAGCTACTTTGAGTGAACGGGGTTTTTGTATTACTAATTTAACGGGTTGTTATTACATCAAATCCTGTCGGTTAGAAGTAACGTTCAAATTGATACCAAAACCTCTCTGGGTTCCATTACCCAAACTACTCATTAAATCATCTTTTTTTATTTTTTTATCATCAAGCTTGGAAGAAAATTCCGTTTTTTTACTCTCACTTTGTGTAGTGATTTTTGTTAACGCAGTTTTCAGGCCAACCAGTGAAGCCATTTTTTCGTCTTTCATCGCTGAACCCTGCGCGTTCAGTGTACTAATCATCGTATCGATTTTTTGGTTAAAAGAATTTGCCTCAGACTGGCTGATTCGATTAAACGGTCCCTGAGTAGGATTGTTTTTTATTTCCTTCATCATGCTTGTCAGTGATTTCATATCTGCTTTATGAAAACGACTGTCATTCGTGGTATTTTTGAACGCAGTAGTAACAACTCTGTTGAGATTCCCTACGCTAAAGCTCATATTGACTCCTAATAATATTAATCATTGATGGTTTTATTAGGCGTGATAATGAGCCAGCGACTCATACAAATCTTGTATAAATCGATTCTAAGCTGACAACAGAACAATCCCCAGTAACAGTGTGCGGATGATGATATTGGGTCGTTGTATCAGTTTAACGATGAGATTCACGTAATCACTCTTTTAGCTTCGCAGAACAAAAAAAACGGGCAATACATGATGTATGCCCGTTCTTTGTCAGTATAACAATCACTCTGTTGTCGTTACTTCACGGCGGGAAACGCCTGCTGATTATGCGCCAGTTGACGATAATAGCGGTTCCAGACGCGATACTGCTCCGGCTGCTGCCACACTTGCTGGTGCAGACGAGAGATCAGCACTGGGTCGCTGAGCAGCTCAAGGCGCTGTAATTTCGCCAATTTATCCGGCCCGGCTTCCAGTGCCAATGCCACTCGCTCGGCACGAACCTGCTCAATAATCGCCCGAGTGTGATGACGGGCAGTAGCCATGGCACTAGCGAGGGCGTTATAGGCCGGGTTCATCACCGCATGGAAGAAGCCATCACTCAGCGCCCGCTGATGGTTCAGCTTCAGGTAGGCTTCTGTCGCCAGCAGCTCCTTCGGCGGATTGTACTCTTCCGGGATCAGGAACAACTTAGCGCGCTTGCTGGCCAGCCCCAGAGTCCGACGGCTGGAGAGCACCGAGACCACCGGAGAGAGAATCAGCGAGAAGACGATCGGCGATAACCACCACAGGAAGCGCAGATCCAGCCACGCAACCCCACCCGCCCAGACCAACCCCAGCAGCAGTTGCGGGCCGTGGCGCACCATGGCTTCACTCCACGGCGTGGCATCATCATCGCGCTGCGGCGAATTCCACTGTACTGACCAGCCGAGGAAGGCGCTGACCACAAATACCGTGTGGAATAGCATCCGCACCGGTGCCAGCAGTACCGAGAACAGCATCTCCGACAGCATGGAGAGCAGCAACCGAATCGCCCCGCCATACTCTTTCGCGCCTTTGGCCCAGATCAAAATGATGCTGAGTAACTTTGGCAAGAACAGCAACACCAAGGTGGTGGAGAACAGACCAATGGCGAGTTCAGGTCGCCACTGCGGCCAGACCGGGAACAACTGACGCGGTTGCAGGAAGTATTGCGGCTCCATCAGGGTGTGCACCGCTTGTAATGCGGTACAGAGCACCAAAAACATAAACCACAGGGGGGCTGAGAGATAGGACATCACCCCCGTAAGGAAGACCGCGCGGTGAACCGGATGCATCCCCTTCACCAAAAATAGGCGGAAGTTCATCAGGTTGCCATGACACCAACGGCGGTCACGTTTTAACTCATCCAGCAAGTTAGGCGGCAACTCTTCGTAGCTGCCCGGCAGGTCATAAGCAATCCACACCCCCCATCCGGCGCGGCGCATGAGTGCCGCTTCCACGAAATCATGTGACAGGATGGAACCGGCGAAAGAGCCTTCGCCCGGCAAAGGTGCCAAAGCACAGTGCTCGATAAAAGGTTTCACCCTAATAATGGCGTTATGACCCCAGTAATGGGATTCACCCAACTGCCAGTAATGCAAACCCGCAGTGAACAAAGGGCCATAGACCCGCGTCGCAAACTGCTGAATGCGGGCGTACAGGGTATCCATGCCAGAAGCTTTCGGTGCCGACTGAATGATGCCGGCATTCGGATTGGCTTCCATCAGCCGCACCAGCCCGGTCAAACACTCACCACTCATCACACTATCGGCATCCAGAATCACCATATAGCTGTACTGGCTGCCCCAACGGCGGCAAAAATCGTCGATATTGCCGCTTTTGCGTTTCACCCGACGGCGACGGCGGCGATAGAAAATGCGGCCATGCCCCTCGACATCACGACACAGCTCCAGCCACGCCTTCTGCTCCGCAACACAGATATCGGGATCATAGCTGTCACTCAGCACATAGATATCAAAGTGCTCAAGCTGCCCTGTCGCCGCCACAGACTCATAAGTGGCGCGTAAACCGGCAAACACCCGCTCCACGTCCTCATTACAAATCGGCATAATCAACGCCGTCCGGTGGGCCGGATTGAGCGCCTCATCCCCTTTGATGGTGGACGATATGCTGTATTTGTCTTTGCCAATCATCAGTTGCAGGAAGCCCATCAGCGCGGTCCAGAACCCTGCCGACACCCAGCAAAATAGGATGGCAAACAGGATCAGGATGCCGGTTTGCAGTAAATAAGGCAGCAGTTGCATCACTGAAACTTGCCAGTTCTGCTTCACTATCTCTAAAGGATCGAGCAGTGCCCAGCCCTGATAAGGCAGGATGGTCTTCATATAGCTGGTCGCAATAGCGGTTTGCAGCACTATCAATATCAGCAATATGTAGCGGCGCAGAGAACCGACACTGCGCCACTTTTTCTCAGCAATGGCCTGCTCGTCAGTTTGCGCCCGTGACACCGGATTGCGGCCTAGCAGGGAGTCCCAAAACCGCCCGACCGGATTGGTCCGCCAAGCTTGCGGGGCCATGCTGGTGCGCTTGATGGGCGGTGTAGCATGAATCACCGTGCGCCCTTCACTGTCTTGCCCCAGCACATTTTCGCCCTTAACGGCATCCGGCCAGGCCGCTTGCAGACGGGCATTGACTGACGCCAGTGCGCTGTCTTGTGCAGCAAAAGCGGTGCTTTCGGCGCTGTTGGCCGCTAATTGTTGATGCAAACGCAACATGGCATCAGACGTGCTATCGAGTAGCACATCTTCAGGGAGAGCCGCGCGCAGTGCCCCTTGTTGCTGCGCAGTCAGGGGCAAGTCCGCAATATAATCCTGAACAGGAGATTGAGTTGACTTATTCATCGGCAGGTAGCTGATAGCTCCAGGTTTCAGTCAGTGTTTTATCCCCATTAGCCAGCGCAGCGCGCATCTCTATGGGCTTTTTCGCGTCCTTAACTTTCAGCCGCAGTGTCAAACGCCAGCCCTTGGTGACCGGGTTGTAGCGCACACTGTTTTCGATCAGTTCGCCATTATCATCGACACTGACTTGCGACGCCAAGGGCGTAGCCTCATCCAGTGCTTTCAGCGACGGGCCGACAAAATCAACCAAGAACGCCACACTGCCATCAGGCTCACGAATCAAATTCGACTGTTTTACATCTCCGGTTGAGCGCAAAGTCTGTTTGACGTAGGCCACATCCGGTGAGTGCAGCTTCTCTTCATCACGGGTGAAGTGCAGGCGATAGTTCAGATCGAGTGATTTTTTCGCATCAGGCAACACGTCTGGGGTCCAAAACGCCACAATGTTATCGTTGGTTTCATCGGCGGTAGGGATCTCCACCAGCTCGACTTTACCTTTGCCCCAATCACCACGAGGTTCAACCCAAGCACTAGGGCGCAGATCGTAGCGGTCATCTAAATCCTCATATTGTGAGAATTCACGGCCACGTTGCAGCAGACCAAATCCTTTTGGATTTTCAACCGTATAGGTGCTGACAGAGAGATGTTTTGGATTATTCAGCGGTCGCCAAATCCATTCACCATTACCGGCATGAATAGAAAGACCGTTGGAATCATGCAATGCCGGACGATAGTTCAACACCGCCGACGGCTGGCTTGGGCCAAACAGGAACATGCTGGTTAATGGCGCGATGCCCAGTTTCTCCACTTTATCGCGCAGGAAGACTTTAGCCTGCACATCAATCGTGGTGTCACGGCCCGGATAGATAATAAACTTATAAGCACCCGTGGCGCGCGGGGAGTCGAGCAGCGCATATATAACCAGATGTTTATCATTGGGTTTCGGCCGCTCAATCCAGAACTCGCGAAAACGCGGGAACTCCTCACCCGAAGCTAAAGCGGTATCAATCGCCAACCCACGAGCAGAAAGACCATAAACTTGCCCTTTACCAATCACGCGAAAATAGCTGGCACCGAGCATACTGACGATTTCATCTTTTTTATCCGCTTTATTAATCGGATAGAGCACTTTGAAACCGGCAAAGCCCAGATTTTTGACAGAATCAGGATCGTGCTTCACGGAACCGAAGTTGAAATAGTCGGGGCTGTAATTAATCGGTTTAACACTGCTCGCGGTGACTTCATTAATCTGCACCGGGGTGTCGAAATACATGCCCTGATGATAAAACTCTAACTTGAATGGCGTATCCAGTTTGCTCCAATAGGACTTATCGTGGTTAAACTGAATCTGCTGATAGTCGGCAAATTTCATGTCGCGAAATTGCGATGGAAGGTTACTTTTCGGTGCCTCAAAGCTTTTGCCTGCTAGCGCCTGTGCCTGTTTAGCCACATCATCTAGCGAAAAAGCCATTGCCTGAAATGTAAATAATGATAGCAAGAGTGTTATCCCCAACCCTCTGGCGCGGTGCGCCCATGGCCCTGTTGACACTCGATTAACGTTTGAAAAAATATTAACTCGCACATCTCCCCCTAAATCATAACAGCCAAATTATTGACGATTTATCCAACAGGCCAGGCAGATAAGCCCAGGTGACGATGATGTCCGGAGTTATACTGCCAGCTTATTGTGCAAATCAGTGGCTAAGCCACGAGCCATGCTATACCCGTCATACTTCAAGCTGCATGTGCGTTGGCTATCTTCGTTCACCCCGGTCACTGACTCATGTAAGCTCTGGGGACTCACTCAGTTGCCGCCTTCCTGCAACTCGAATTATTTAGGGTATAAAATACGCTATGGAAAATTATTAACCCTTATAGTAGTGTTTCTCGCCCGACTGATCCATTAATAACGTATATCGTTACCAACGATATGTTTACTATAAAAATGAGTATGGTCAAAAACCGATTCGTTATTCTATTTCCGATAACAACTTGCGAATAATTATGAAAAAAAACACTAACCAACGAGAGTACTTTCTCGACGCCATTCGCGCCTATTTGATGTTACTCGGCATTCCTTTTCATCTTTCTCTTATATACTCTAACAATCATTGGGCGGTAAACAGTAGCCACCCCTCAGTGGTATTTACTGTGCTGAATGACTTCATTCACGCCTTTCGGATGCAGGTGTTTTTCGTTATTTCCGGCTATTTTTCGTTCATGCTATATCAGCGCTATGAGCGCCAGCGCTGGCTACAGGTCCGCTTGGAGCGTGTGGTTATCCCTTTACTGGCGGCCATCCCGCTCATTACATTGCCACAATTTTTTCTTCTTAAGAATTACACCAGCAAATTACAAGATTGGAATTCATTTACAATTTATCAAAAAATAAATATTGCTATTTGGGAACTTGTTTCGCATTTATGGTTTTTGTTCACACTCGCATTACTTACCGGCCTCTGTTTTTATTTGTTTAAAAGAATAAAGAATAACCGACAGTCAGTTCCCGCGTTGATAAAGGGAATGAATAACATAGGAAAAATCTCACTATATGTGTTTCTATTGACCTTCGTTTTTTCAGTAATACGTAGAATAATATTTTTCCTTAACCCGGAAATCCTCTTTAATAGCATCTTCAATTTCACCGTTATGGAGACGCTGTTTTATCTTCCTTTCTTTCTGCTGGGTGCTTACAGTTTTATCTATCCACCACTCAAACAGTTATTTCTCACCTTTTCACCTGCGGCATTATGGGCTTCATTAATTCTATTCGCGGCTTACTTTGTGAATCAACATGCTAATAGTACTGATTTTTTTGCCTTTGAGCTGGATCTCATCATCAAGGCCGTCATGGGGGTGACCATGACCAATGTGGTCTTCTCCCTTGGACATAAGTTGCTAAACTACCCCTCCCCTCGCATCACTTATCTGGTGAACGCTTCACTCTTCATTTATCTGGTACATCATCCATTGACCTTGATTTATGGCGCTTTTATTACGCCACACATTGGCAATAACGCCCTCGGCTTTCTCTTAGGCATGGCTTTTGTTTGCCTCGTCTCATCTGCACTCTATGAGGTTCATCGCCGTATTCCTTTGCTTAAATTCTTGTTTTCAGGCAGAAAGCCACAACAAACGGCGTAATCAAATTATTATTCAAACGAATAATGTTATTGCTAAGCGATATTAATATCCGAATATCGCTTGAGTGATAAAACCGCTACACTGATCAACCATCATGTCGATGCGGGATGGCTAATGCCTCACTGTGCGCTCTGCTTTCAGAGCACGTATCCTGTGGATTCTTTATCAGGATTTGTTTCACTTGCAGTGACAACAAAAGAGGAATTGTGATGAATAAGCAAGAATCTATTGAGAATAATCCCAAGTCGGATACGCCAGCCGTCGCCGAGTTCGCCACCCTGTTTTCCTTAGTCAGTCGCCTTAGCGGCGCACTGGACAGTGCAATCAATGGGAAAGATCGCAGTGTCTTGGTCAATGAGCTTTCACAACTTTCTGTCGATAGCCTGCCTGAACCGGAAAAAACAGTGACCACTGAGGCGCTAAAAAGAGTACTGGCAACACTCAAACGCGACTAGTTTTAGCATCCAACGCTCACCCTTGATTCCCCGTCGGGCGATTAAAGGTGAGCGACCTGCTGCTTGCCCCGCCTCTCTATCTCTCTCTATCCATCTATATCCCCAAAGTCATTGGCGTTGCAGCAAGGCAGCAAACGAACTCATCCCGATGAACTGACTCAAGTCAGTGATTCGGGTGACAAATCTGCCGGGAGCAGATTTGAACGCTGCTTGCAGCGGCCTCGCAGAGGCGAGGCCCAGGGATGGGCCGAGTAACGAGTGCCGCTAGCACCGCTGCGGCGTCAAGGATGAAGAGGATATGAATAAGGCCTTGAATTAAGTCATATCCTCCCATTGAATCTAAAAAATCTGTGTATAATAATTTTGCCTTAACATTCGCTAGCCATCCATTCGTTTGCGTATTACATCAGGAGAACTCCCACATTGGACGCCATCACTATTAATAGCCTCTTTTTGATCGGCGCAGTGCTGGTGGGAGCCAGTATTTTACTCAGCTCATTCTCCTCCCGATTGGGCATCCCCATTCTGGTTATCTTCTTAGCGATCGGGATGTTGGCCGGCGCTGACGGCATTGGCGGCATCGCCTTCGATAACTACCCTGTCGCCTATCTGGTCAGTAACCTCGCATTAGCCGTGATCTTGTTAGATGGCGGGATGCGCACCCGAGCCTCCTCCTTCCGTGTCGCCTTATGGCCCGCCCTCTCTTTGGCCACTGTCGGTGTGGTGATTACCGCCGGACTGACCGGGCTGGCTGCCGCCTGGCTATTCGATTTGGATATCATTCAAGGCTTATTAATTGGCGCAATTATAGGTTCAACCGATGCGGCAGCCGTATTCTCACTGTTAGGCGGCAAAGGGCTAAATGAGCGCGTCAGTGCCACGCTAGAGATTGAGTCCGGCAGCAACGACCCGATGGCGGTATTTCTGACCGTGACCTTGATTGCCATGATTTCAGCCGGAGAGAGCAGTCTAAGCTGGATGTTCTTGGTGCACTTGATTCAGCAATTTGGTCTAGGCATTTTGATTGGATTGGGCGGCGGTGGATTACTGTTGCTACTGATCAACCGTATTGAGCTGGCAAACGGCTTATACCCCTTACTGGCTGTCAGTGGCGGGATTTTAGTCTTTTCACTCGCCACCGCGATGAACGGCAGCGGCATCTTAGCGGTCTATCTCTGCGGCCTGTTACTTGGCAACCGCCCCATCCGCAACCGCGCGGGCATATTGCAAACTTTCGATGGGCTGGCATGGCTCAGCCAGATTGGCATGTTTCTGGTCTTGGGGCTGCTGCTTAACCCGAGCGAATTGTTACCGATCGCCATTCCGGCCCTGATCCTCTCATTGTGGATGATTCTGTTCGCCCGTCCGCTCTCCGTGTTCATCGGCTTGCTGCCCTTCCCAAGCTTTAATCTGCGCGAGCGAATCTTTATTTCATGGGTGGGTTTGCGCGGGGCCGTACCGGTTATTTTGGCGGTATTCCCAATGATGGCGGGCATCCCCAATGCGAATCTCTTCTTCAATGTCGCCTTTTTTGTGGTACTGGTCTCACTGCTATTGCAAGGCACCAGTCTCTCATTTGCTGCTCGCAAAACGAAATTGGTGGTGCCACCCGCGCTAGCTCCGGTGGCGCGTATTGGCTTAGATATTGATAAGAATAATCAGTGGGAACAGTTTATTTACCAACTCAGTTGTGACAAATGGTGTATCGGTGCCGCCTTGCGCGATTTAGAGATGCCGCATGGCACGCGGATCGCCGCCCTATTTCGTGGCAAAGACTTATTGCACCCCACCGGCAGTACCCGCCTAAAAGAGGGCGATATCCTGTGTGTCATTGGTCAGGAGCATCACTTACCCGCGTTGGGGAAACTCTTTAGTCAGTCCCCCAGCATCCAATTGGACGAGCGCTTCTTCGGTGATTTTATTTTGGACGCCGAGGCAAAACTCGATGATATTTCGCAGATCTATGGCCTCAATCTGGAACAGGGCATCGATAAGCAACAAACGCTGGGGCAATTCGTCTTATATCTGTTTGGCGGGGAGCCAGTTATCGGCGATCAGATTGAGTGGGATGGCCTGACGTGGACCATTGCCGAAATGGAGTCTGATCGCGTCAGTCGGGTGGGGGTTAAAATCGTTACCGATAAAGCCTGATATTGGTTGTCAGTATTACAGCCACGCTAACCGAAATTGATCATCATAGAATTCCGGTTAGCCCTCACCTAATACAGTCAAAAACGCTAGACTCTGCTCTGCTTAACTCTATTCACTAAAACGATCCCCACACAGACCAATGCCAGTGCAATGGCGTTTTTCCATTCCAAAATACTTTCGTTGAGGAAAATAGCCGAGAGAACCGCACCAGAAACGGGTATGAGAAAATTGAACGGGGCAACCATCCCGACCCGATTATATTTGAGTAATAAGCTCCACAGCGCAAACGCCGCCGAAGATAACAGCACCAGATACGCCAGCAATAACAGGGCGCGCCAACTAAAGTCCGTTAAATGACCGCCAAATAAGTAGCCCCCAATAGTCAGCACTAAACCGCCAATAGCCAACTGATAACCGGTCATCACTGTGGTATCCATGGTTTGCGAAATACGCTTCCCGTAAATACTGGCAGCGGAAAGAATGAAAGCGGCCAGCACCACCGATCCCTCACCGATGAGTGAGAAATGAAAATCCATTAAGTCTGAGCCAAAGTTCACCACCATGACCCCGGCAAAACCTAGAGCGCAACCCATGATTTTATTGAAGGTTAATCGGTCATTTTGATAAATATAATGCGCTAGCAGCACACTAAAAAATGTCCCGGTCGCATTCATGATGGAGCCTTTTACTCCCGTGGTGTATGCCAGACCAATATAGAAAAAGACATACTGTAGTGTGGTCTGTGTTAGCCCCAAGAGAGCTATCTGCTTATATTGACTCTTCTTGAGGCGACCAATGGCTTTACCGCTAGCCATCGCCACGATCAACAGTACCAGCCCGGCCAAAAGAAAGCGGTAACCGGCAAATACCATCTTGCTCGGAATATCATCAGGGGCAATATGAAACAGCACATAGCCATTTTTTATCGCGGGATACGCGCTGCCCCAAAGGAGGCAACAGAAGGTCGCAACGAGGAAAACAAATTTTTTATGGGTAAAAAGCGGAGAACTGCGGTCCACGCGAAACATCCTTTCGAACAAAAAAAATGAAATAATGTTTCGTTATAACTATTCCCTATCAAAAAGTCTTGCCCAACGTCTCTTTTCCTTTAAAAAGCCCCTGATAACCCCATGGTTTAGCACTAATAGTACATGCTGACTAAAAATGAACTCTATCCTGACTTGTCAGTTGTAGAATAATTGTACTGTAAATAGGGCGTTAATAGGTTATTCATAGCCGGGTCGATCTCGTTCAATGTTTGCACTGATAGACAAAGATCGTGTACGATGCTGGTTTAATTAAATAACTTTGGTTTTCATTATGTTAAAACTATTTAACGTAAACTTTAACAGTATGCCTGAAAGAAAGTTAGACGAGATCTTCACACTGAGAAAAATAACATTTAAAGATCGGTTAGATTGGAAAGTTACCTGTATTGATGGCAGAGAAAGTGATCAATATGATGATGAGAATACCAATTATATATTAGGCACAATAGAGGATACTATTGTCTGTAGTGTCCGTTTTATTGAAATGAAATACCCGACAATGATTACTGGGCCATTCTCTCCCTATTTTAACGATGTTAACTTGCCTATTGATGGTTTTATTGAGTCCAGTCGATTTTTTGTCGAAAAAGCATTAGTCAGAGATATGGTCGGTAATGATAGTTCGCTTAGCACGATACTGTTTCTGGCGATGGTTAATTATGCCAGAAGCCGTGGATATAAAGGTATATTGACCGTTGTCAGCCGAGGTATGTATATTTTGCTGAAACGTTCCGGATGGAATATGACTGTTTTAAACCAAGGTGAGTCAGAAAAAAACGAAGTTATTTACCTTTTAAATTTAGGTGTCGATATTGATAGCCAACAAAAACTTATCAAAAAAATATGCAGAAAACATCAAGTCGAGTCTACTGTCCTTGAAGCCTGGCCTTTAGCTGTGCCTGACATCATTAAATAGGCTTAATTAATTTCAATTCGATGCCAAGCCTTATTGCGTGCTTGGCATTCAAAACACCTAGTTTTCTAACCACATTACCAATATGGAATTTGACTGTACTTCTCTTTATTCCCAGAATTATCGCAATTTCTGAGTAGGTTTTACCAACACTGGCCCAATATAAAATTTCATTCTCTCGAGGAGAGAATATTTCTCTCCCATTGGGGACTTTACCTAACTCATTATTTTCATTGATATTTTTTTGGTATAAGCCCAGCATTTTATCGTGCGTTAAAATAAGCAGCATTTGAATTTTTTCTTTATTGACTTCAATGCTCTCATCAAAATAAATACTATCATCATTTCCATTCGAAATATTCAACGTTGCCATATTATTGTTATTATCATGCAGAACAAATGTATAGCCATTGATAATATTATATTCTCTCGCCAGATTAAATACGGCTGAGTCCGTTGATTTTTTATTGATGACTGAGTTGTCGTCCCAGGCAAACGGGGCAACCTTATCTTTTGCCGTCAAAATAACAGGATCAATAAGATGATAACTATTCTTTTTGTATTTTTTTATCCAATCCAACGGATAGTTAGAGATAATAGCCGGATGCAGTGGTGTTTTCTTATTCATGACTAAATAAGAATAACGAAGATCGCCATACGCTTTTATTCTTCTTTGAATATAGTTTTTTATGTCTTCATTAATACTTTCATTATCAAAATAATCAATTATCATAACAAACCAGACTCATTAAATAGATTGCGCAACAATACAATTTTATCACATTGTTTTCAATAGAAATCAGTGTATAAATAGACTTACAGATATTCCCAATATGGCACTAGCCAGCCTGATAACAATAAAAAACCTAGCCTAAAGGATAGTTTTGCAAGCTAGACTTAAGGTTAGCTATTATTATAGCCCCATGTTTATTAAACTGTTTTTGCTTTAAACAATTAGCTTTGAATATAATTGAACTAATATCTTAGCGCACAGATGCCAAGAAAGTTAGTCTGAAAAGAATATAATTTCGCCAATACCAGGGGACTTTTTTGAGTCCAACAGTACCGTTTTACCCCGCCATCTGGATGCCTTTACATTCAGATGGCCGTAATGCCCCATCTTAGTTATCTCTCCCACGACACATCGACAAGCACTCCCTATCACCTTAATTTGCATTGCGCAGTACAAACTTAATGTAGCTGCATGATAGGACAGAGATCACATTTTTTCGATATCGTTTAAAAATCAAACAAATATTCCCCTTCCCTGACCGATATCCACCGATTACAATGGATAAATACTCTTTTTACACATATAAACATTAAACTTATTTATGTAATTTTGATAAACTTGACTTAAGTCATGTCCGTAACCGAAATTAATCGTATGATAAATCAACGGTTATAATGTTTCCCTGGTGTTGGCCGAATTGGCATCCCTTACCAAATGAGATTGGTAAGGGTTTTTTTTACCTGCAATTCAGGCGAGATGCCGAGGGCTAAGAGGCCCGTTGCATCATCCGAGCCAATGTTAGCGCTTGAATAATCACCGCACGATCGACCTCTGGATTCTCACTCTCCAACAACCGCTGCCAAATCGCGATGGCCTCGGTATAGCGCCCTTGGGTAAATTGATCTGAGGCTTGCAGCATTAATGCCGTGTATTGCAACGGCTCTTTGGTTAATGACTGCTGTAACCAATAGGTCACCTCATCAGTCATCTTTTTCCCCGACTGATAATAAAAAATGGTCGCGCGGGCAGCATCCAGCGCCGCATTGGCCCCCTGTAAACGCTCTGCTTGCTGCAATGCAATTAGCGCATCACCAAACTCATTACGATAGAGATAATGTTGAGCCAAACTAAACCAGCCCGCACCGTTATCCGGTGATTGGCGGATGCGCTGCTGTAGACGATATAACCTCGGGTCACTGCTCTGCTTATCCAGCATATTATTTAATCGAGTGGCTTCTTGCTGTCGCAGCGCCTCCTGCTGCACCAAGCTATAGCTGCCCAGATGTTGATACCCGACAAGAATCAGCGTCAGCGCCACCAAGGTTAATCCCACCGGCCAGCGCCAACTGATGCGGCCATAATGCGCAAACCAAGGCCCCCCGATCACGATAAGCATCAACAGCATGAGTGTCGCCAGCCCGATTGCCAGCACCATTAGTCAGTTCCTCGCGTCAATGAGGTCGTTCGCCGGCGTATTTTGTACACCAATGCACCCAACAAGCCGAACAGCAGCAGCGCTGGCCCAAACCAGAGCACCAGTGTGGTGCTGCGCAGCGGGGGTTGATAGCGCACAAAATCCCCATAGCGCGCTGTCATTAATGTCATGATCTCCTGCGCGCTATGCCCCTCTTCGACCAAACGGTAGACCTCAAGCCGCAAGTCCTGCGCAATGGGGGAAGTTGACTCCAATAGGTTCTGATTTTGACATTGCGGGCAGCGCAACTCTTTTGCCAGTGCCAATGCCTGTTGCTGGCGTTGCGGCGAACTGAATCTGTAGGTATCCACCACGTCAGCTAACCCCCAAGGCGAGATGAGCAGTGATAGCACCAGTAAGATGACTTTCATTGCTCCCCCGCCTTTGCCCACTGCGCCAATAGCGGCATAAATTGTTGCTGCCATACCGCGGGTGTCATCTCCCCCGCATAACGCTGGCGAATAACCCCATTGGCATCAATCAGCCATGTCTCAGGGGTGCCATAGACTCCCATCGCCAGTGCTAAGGTGCCCTGCGGGTCATACAGACTTTTTTGGTAGGGATTGCCGTAGCGCTGGAGCGCATTCAATGCCGAGTGGCGCTCATCGCGGTAATTTAGCCCATAAAACTGCACCCCCGGTAAGGTGCTGGCGATCTGCCCTAATGCCGCCATCTCTTGCTTGCAGCTAGCGCACCAACTGGCCCAGACATTAATGACCGTGACCTTACCCCGCAGTTGATCTTGAGTGGTAAGTTGCGCGGGTTGCTGCAATTCAGTGAGCGAAAATGCCGGGAAGGGCCGATCATTCACCGCCAACTCAATCCGATGGGGATCGCGCTTTAAGCCACTGTAGAGCAGCATGCCCAAGACAAAAGCCAGCAGGGGAACCATTAACCAAGGCCAACGTTGCCTCATTTATCCTCCGCCATTGCATCGGAACGCCGAATTCGGTTCCACAGTGCCAGCAAGCCGCCCACGACCATCATCAGCGCACCGCCCCAGATCCAACTCACCATTGGCTTGTAATACAAACGCACGCTGTACTCCCCCGCGCCCAAGTTATCCCCCAAAACCGCATAAAAATCGGCTAGTGGGCCACTGGCGATGGCCGGTTCAATCATCAATACCTCGCGCACAGTATAGCGCCGTCGCTCAGGTAATAGTGTGGTTATGGGCTGGCCCTGTTGGCTCACCCTGATCTGCGCCCGTTCGCTGGTATAGTTTGGGCCAACGCGCAACTCCGTTTGGCGATAAGTAAACTGATAGCCCGCCAGTGTAATCTGAGTGCCGAGAGACATTCGGCTGCCCTGCTCCACCGAGTGATACGACGCAAATAACATGCCCAGTAAGCTGACAGCAACACCACCATGCAGCAGCCATGATCGCCAGTGTATTTTTGGTGCGAACAGGGGGGCCAGCAAGGCCCAGAGGGCGAGAGTGACACCCGGTACCATCCCCGCTTGCCACGGCAATTCGCCCAAACAGGAAGTGAACAGTGCCACTGAGAGGGCGAGCAACGCGGGGATCGCCAGCCGCCAGAGAGTGACTTTGGGGCTGTGCCGCCAATGAGCAAAGGGCATTAATCCCACCAGCAAGAGCATCACCAGCACAAAGGGGGTGAGCGTCTGATTAAAATAGGGTGCGCCCACAGAGAGCGAACCCAAGCCTAATGCACTGAAAATCAATGGGTATAAGGTGCCAATCAGGACAGTTACCGCCGCGACACTCAACAGCACGAATGCCGCCAACAACAAGGTTTCCCGTGAGAAAAGGTTGAAGTCAGCCACACGACTCCCTCCCCTCACCCGCAGCGCAAATAGGGTCAGTGAGGCTAAGGTCACGACGCCAAACAGCGCCAGCAGGGCTTCACCCCGAGCGCTATCCACGGCAAACGCGTGTACTGAGGTCAACACCCCAGAGCGGACAATAAAGGTGCCGAGCAAACAAAGTTGGAAGGTCACCAGCGCCAGCAGTATCCCCCAATGCGGGTATAAGTCGCGCCGCGCGTTGATGGCAAGTATATGCAGTAGCGCAGTGGCGGTGAGCCAAGGCAGCAGTGACGCATTTTCGACCGGGTCCCAGAACCACCAGCCACCCCAGCCCAATTCACTGTAGGCCCACCAAGCACCCAGCAAGATCCCCGTGGTCAATAAGCACCAAGCGGCCAATACCCACGGGCGGCTGTAGCGCGCCATGGATTGACCGCGATGTCCATCAAGTAGCGCCGCGACGGCGAAAGCAAAACTGATGGCAAATCCGCTATACCCCAGATACAACAGGGGAGGATGAAAGATCAGTGCCAGATCTTGCAGCATCGGGTTCAAATCACGCCCCTCCGCCAGTGTGGGGAATAAGCGTTCAAAAGGGTTGGAGAAAAAGAGGATAAACAGACTCAAGATCACCAGCAGCCAACCCATCACACAGAGTGAACGGGCAAAAAAACGCAGTGGGAAGTGGCGACGAAAAAAGGTCAGTGCGGCACTCCAGAGACTCAGCGCAAAGAGCAGAAACAGCATCGACCCTTCATGCCCACCCCAGATCGCTGCTATTTTGTAAAAAAGTGGAAGCTGGCTGTTCGCGTGCTGCGCAACATAGAGCAGCGAGAAATCGTCGGTCACAAAACACTCGCCCAGTAGCAGTAGCGCCAGTGAGATAAACAGTGTCACGCCATAACTGAGCGACGGAAGCCAATAGAGTAGTGGCCACCGCCGCCCCTGTAGCGCAATAATCGACAGACAGCCGAGCAGTAGCGCCAGTGACGCCGCCGCCAGCAGTGACAACAGTCCTAATTCGCCGATCATATCCGCTCGCTCATCACGCCACCGTCATCTGTCCGGCATAGAGAATGAAGAAGCGCAAAACGAATACGCCAAATAGACTCATGCCCGATACCGTGAGCAAAAATGAGATCCGGTGGCGTAGGTGATGGCTGCAATAGCGGTTTAATGCCAATGGCAGCACCATGCCGCAACCCACCACCCCGACCCAGAACATCGCCGCCCAGAAGCCGCTGCCCAATGCAACCGCCACGGCTACCTCTTTCTGCCCGCCGCCAAACCATAGCCCGGTAAAGAAGGCCAACAGCAGAAACAGCTCCAGCCAAACCACCGGTTTCTCCAGCCGATGGATAAACGCTAGCGCCGGGCTATCTATCGGCTCTTTAAACACCGCCACCGCACACAACACCATCGCCGCGATCCCCGAGGAGACACCGGAGAACAGGAACAACACCGGTAACACCGGATTATTCAGCAGCGGATAGCTCTTCAGTGCGGACAATAGAAAACCGGTGTAGGCTCCCAATGCCACCGCCAGAAACAGCATAAAGGGTTCCAGTTTGCACTCAATCGGCGCGATTTTGTTGAGCAAGGTACTGACCCAGCTCAATTTAGGATAGGGTTGGAGTTGCGCCGCGATCCAGTGACGGAAGATCACGGCCAGCCAGAGCAACAGCACCCCCATATAGAGCTGAAATAGCATCACCCCTAATGACATCACCGAACTGGTGCTGTAGAAAAACATCAGCTTCCAGAAGGTCCATGGCCGCGTGAGGTGCAGGATCAAGATCAGTAAACCGCAGATAACCGCCAGTGGCGCGATTATGGCCGTGGATTTGAGCAGCCCGCTCTGCGCCGCCTCCTCCCCCAATACCTGCCGCTTAACCAGCAGGCTCACCACCACCATCCCCGCAGAGACGCCAATCAAGAACAGGTAGATGGCAATGGGCCAATCCCAGACTAATGATTCAAAGTGAAACGGCGTATTCGCTTGAGCACTCATCCGGTTATCTCCCCATACTGAAAAGGCACACGGTACAGCTTCGGCTGTGTCCCCAGATGTAACTTGGCGCGATACACTGTGCGCTGATGCAACAGCTTCACCAGCTCACTGTTGGGATCGTCCAGATTGCCAAACACCAGTGCTTTAGTGGGGCATGAGAGCACACAGGCGGGCTGTTTCCCCTGCTTAAGGTTGGTTTTGCGGCAAAAATCGCACTTGTCGGCGGTTTTGGTGACCGGATGGATAAACCGTACCCGATAGGGGCACGCCGCGATGCAATATTGGCAGCCGACACAGAGATCAGGATTGACATCAATAATGCCTGTCGCCTTATCGCGATAGGATGCGCCCGTCGGGCAGACATCCACACAAGGAGCGTGGTCACAATGCTGGCAGGAGTGACGATAAAACTGATACTTCACCGCCGGAAACTCCCCGATGGGTTGACTGCGAATGATACTGAGGCGCGAGACGCCCGCCGGGACATGGTTCACTTCACGGCAAGCATCCATACAGGCGGTGCAGCCAATGCAGCGAGTCTCATCATGCAGCATCCCGTAGCGAACGCCGTCGACTGTGCCGCTAAGTGCCAACGAACGCCCCGTTGACCCGGTCATAAAGATCAGCGCCCCCATGCCGACCAGAAAGTGACGACGATTGGTCTTCATGGCGTCTCCTTCGGCATCAACTCCTGCTGGCGGCGGTGGCAATCAACACAGATTTTGACTCGCCCCTTCTCATCCAGCCCCTGCATCGGGTCGGTTTTAGGGTGCAACTGATGACAACTGACACACGAAAGTTTCAACATATGCACATCATGCGGCCAGAAGGCTTCGCGTAATTTTTCCGGCTGATGGCAACTCATGCAGACGCTATTTTGTTGCGAGACGCTGTACATCGCCTTATCGGCATTCAACATCTCGCTGTTGAAGCGCATCACATCTTTTACGCCGTTGCGGTGCAGCATTGATGCCTTGCCGTGACAGTTGGTGCAGGTGACCGCCAATTGAGTATTGGGATTCACCGCCCCCGCATGTTTGCCGTGCAGCTCATCTTTTTGCTCTTTATGACACTGGACGCAAGCGGCATCGGGATTACGCTGCGGCTCCACGACATGACGCGAGTCTGTTGCCTTCGGCGTCGCGGTCTGTGTCGTGGCGTGAGTGGGCAGCGTGCACAAGGCCAACACGGCCAGCAGCGCTGCTGAACAGAATGAACCTAAAACGCGCATAGTGATTCCACCTTTGCTATGGCCCCAAGTGGGAGCCAGTGGGTGCTGGGAAGAGAGCCGGTGAGGTTTCCCCCACCGGAACGCCGCTTACTGGCTCAAACGGCCCGCTTTTCGGGCTTGATCATCCCACGCTGGCACCACTTGTTGCAGAAACTCCTGCTTCTCCCGGTTCAGCTTATCCATATCCATCCCCAGCGCTTTTTGCGCATTGAGTTTGGTCGAGATATCCGGCAGCGGAATTTCGTGGCTAATCCCTTTCGTTGCCAGCAGACGCGCCAGTTGGGTTCGGGCATCAGCCGCTTTGTTCAGCGCGCCCCCCAACACTTTCAGGCCAATATCCGGTGCATGCATATGAATGCCATGGGAGGCGATGGCGTAATCCCAACGCCACTGGGCATGGCGGATATCTTGCAAAATAGGCTTCATCTCTTGCTCAGTTGCCCCCGCATCCCATGCGGCTTTCGCCTCGTAATGGGCATGAACCAGTTGCTTCTCAACATTCAGTTTCAGCTCCTGAATACTGGCTTTGCGTTCAGCAACAATGTCTTGCAAGGTTTTTTTATCTTGGGTGTGGCAGTTCACACAGGTGCTTTCGAAGCTGTCGAAGGGGTTGCGAATCTGGTGATCGGTATAGACTTTGCCCGCCGCATTTTGGATTTTCGGCATATGGCAATCAATGCAACTCACATTATTTTTGCCATGAATTCCTGCGCGCCAAGTTTCATATTCCGGGTGTTGCGCTTTAAGCATCGGGGTTTTTGACAGCGGATGCACCCAATCGGAGAACGCAATTCCATCATAATATTTCTCCATTGACTCCACATCGGTGCCTTGATCCCATGGGAGTTTCACCGCTTTGTCTTTACCCGCGAAGTGATACTCAACATGACACTGGCTGCACACCATGGATTGTTGATCCATGCGGCTAGCATGATCGAAAGGTTGATTGATAGATTGCAGCGCGCGTTCTGTGTAGGGGCGAGACAACACCAGTGCCGGTTTACCCGCCGCAAAATCGGCGGTAGCGGTATCATGACAGTCGGCACAGCCCAGTTGATTGACCACTTCCGGGCCGCCTTTGGCCCATGTCCCCTTGAAGTAGCCCTCTTCACCCTGCTCATTGATCAAGCGGGCGACATCCGGACTTTTACAGCTCCAACAGGCCATGGGTAAGGGGCCATCCTCTGCGGTTTTTGGCGCGGCGGTGCGCAAAGTTTCCCGCACATCGGTGACGGCATAATAGTGCCCACGGGGTTTGTTATAATCCTTGGCAAAGGGGTAACCCGCCCAGAGAATGACCAGATTAGGGTCATCCGCGAGTGCATCTTCCCGTGGCCCACTCTCTTTGGTTTTGAGCCATGAGGTGAACTGATCCACATGCTGTTCGGCGAATTTATCGTTACGGGCCTCAATCGGCGGTGTCGGGGCTGCTGAGAGAGAAAATATCCCTCCCATCGCCAAAAGTGCCACTATCCCTACCGCCATCTGTCTTATCAATTTGCTCACAATAGGTACTCCAGTGTGTTTTTCCATCCCGGGCCTATCGCTGCCCGCACCAGATAGTTATTTTTATTTTTAAGCCCGCATCGGATGAAAAAGACTCAGCCAAGAGATCACTCACTGCTGATGACATCCACTGGGTTAAGGCGATATTAAGGAGGATTTGCCACAAATGATTTGTAGTAATAAGAATGCTTGTTTTAGATCAAACATTTTTTGTGTGGGTATTCACTTTTATGAAGCAGGTCAAATAAAAAGCGCCTATCGATCATTTTTTGCAGAAAAGTCAACGATATAACTCTTTATAGGTAGTAATGAGGGGATCAGAGATTGAGAGGGGGGATTGTCCCGCCATTTTCATGACGGGATAAGATTATTAACGACCGAGGATTTTGCACTGAAAACAGGGGGCGGCAATTAACACTAATCAGCCATTAACACCAAATCGGCCATCAACACCAATAGGCCATAAAGTTCACGCTGGCACGATCGAGACCACATTCACCAATCAGATAGCGGCGCAGGGCTTTCACCGTTGAAGATTCAGCCGCCACCCAAGCATAGAACGTACTCGTACCCTCGGCGCGCTCCCATAACACCTCACCGCCCAGACTGTTTTCTGCCAATGACTGCCCTTCCACCCGCGCCGTAACCGGAATCTGGACCCACTGGCGCACGGCGTCAACTAACAAACGGCCGTGGGCCAGTTGATGTTCCGCATCCCGTGGCAACCAGTGCACTCGGGCAAACGGGAATTGCGCCAGACTGAGGCAATCTCCGGCGACAGGCACCTCAAAAAACGCCTGAACCTGTGGTGGATTAGCCAGTAGTGCCAGTTGTTCCAAAATCGCCACCGCCGCCGGTAACGCCGTTTCATCTGCAATCAGCAACGCCTGCGCCATCTGGGCCGGAGGTGCCCATTCATAGCCGCCACTGTCGAGTGGGTAGTCAGCATTCGGTGCCACCACCTGTATAGCATCGCCCGGTTGAGCATGGGTTGCCCAAGCGGATGCCGGACCACTCTCCCCGTGCAGCACAAACTCCACATCCATCTCGTTTTGCTCTGCACGCAGCGCGCGCAAGGTATAGGTGCGCATCACCGGACGCTGTGGCTTGGCTATCGCCATGTAACTGCGATGCCAGTCATCCCCATTCTCCAATTGTGGAATCTGGCCCTCTTCTGCCGGGAACAGCAGTTTGATCCGCTGATCCGGCGCTTCCAGTTTCATGCGGTGAACTTCAGCCCCTGCAAAGACACAGCGCAACAGTGAAGGGGATATTTTCACTTTCTCTTTCAATTGGATATCAAAAACGCGATAGCTTGATGCCCCGGACATATCAATTATTCTCCGCAGAATGTGCTGTTTCTCGATGCTGACACCAGAGCCAGCCACTGATGCCGCCCAACAGTAGCGCCATCACCAGTGCCGCCGCAATCAATTGTGACTCACCATAGAATTTTGCCACCACTGGCACCATTAACGCACTCATGCCATAACCCAATGTGTGGCTGGTGGCGATAACACCTGAACCTTTGCCCGTGGATAATTTGTCGTTCAACATCAATTGGTAACCCGGTGTCGCCATGGCGGCACCAAAAGAGGCCAGCGCACAACCCGCATAAAAGAGGACCAGCGGTTGAGCACACATCAGCCCTAAGCCCAACACCATAAAGAGGGCTGCCACCACCAGTAATTGCGCGGGGGTAAAGCGCTGTGGGCGCACCACCAAAAACTGAGCTAACAGCGTACAACCGGCAGCCACACTGAGCAAAATCGCCACATGGTGGCTGACGCGGGTCGCCGATTCATTGAATATTTGGCTCAAATGCGGTGCCAGCCCAAGTTGCATCAGGCTGACCGTCGCCGCCAGCAATAGCGCACAGAGTAAATAAGGCAACATGCTGATGCGTAGACGATTTTGTTGATGTGCGACGGGCGGTAATGGCGGATCATTATATTGGAAGCAGACCACCAACAACGCAATCAATGGGGCTATCGCCATCAACCAAAGTGGGGCCATCGGGTGTATTGAGAGAGCCAGTGCGGCACAGAGCGGACCCAGCAGGCGACCACAACTCAGGCCGGAACTGATGGTCGCCAGCGCGGCCATTCGTTGCTCATATCCAGCGCGCTGCAAAGCCCACGTCTGGCAGGCGGGAACCATACCCGAGACGGTCAGACCATAAATAATCCGCGCGACGATCAGCCAGCCCAACCCGGCCACCTCCGCTAACCACCCTGCCGCCAACCCCCATACCGCCAAGGCTAACAAGACAAAACTGAGCAAGTAGCCGGTCAATGCCATCACCACCACAAACTTACAGCCGCGAATCTCCGATTGACGCCCCCACCACGGCGATCCCACTAAGAACAGCATGGAGCCGAGGGTCAGTAAACCCGCCCACACCGAGAGTGATAGATGAGTTTTTATCACTAATACCGGCAATACCACCAATAACCCGTTTTGCCCAATGCCCAAAAGCCCCGCGCAAAAAGCTAACGGCCATTGGGAGGAGGAGCGATTCCCGTTTGGACGGGGGTCAGACTGAAAAGATATGTGCATCAAAAGTAAATTAACCGTTAAGAACGTTAGGGTTTTATAGGCAACTAATTAAAAAATTGTATCATGTGATTATTGATAATGATAAATATAATTGATATAAGAATCATTCTCAATTGAATTAAGAGTGATATGGGATCATGACTATCCAGTTAGAATCCGCGACAATTTTAGGATCGGCAACAACCGTAGAATCTGCGACCACTAATGTGGCTGCGCAATGTTTTCTCAACGCACTGATGCGTGAAACTCGGGATTGGCAGGTCGTTCCGGCAGCAGACAACTCACAGTATCCACAACTTCACATTCCTCTTTCGTCTTCACAGGCGATCCGCATGACTTTGCGGCATTTTTCGCCGACACAACATCACCACTATCTCTTCCCGGCTTACCTGCATCAGCAGGATGACAGCGCAGGGACGGCAATCAGTGTCGAACAACTCGTGACTCTGTTGCTGGAAAAACCTGCGGTCAAAGGGAAGCTTGCTGATGAGGTTATTGCCCGTTTCCGTCAGCGGGTGTTGGAAAGTCATGACAATACCCAACACGCGATCACTCTTCGGCTAGATTGGCCTTCACTGCGCGATAAACCGCTCAATTTTGCCCAAGCAGAACAGGGATTACTGGCCGGCCATGCCTTCCACCCGGCCCCCAAGTCCCATGAGCCATTCGATGAAAAAGAGGCACATCGTTATCTACCCGACTTCACCGGCCGCTTCCCACTGCGCTGGTTTGCCGTGGATAAACACTTTTTGTGCGGTGATAGCCTCACGTTAACACTGCAACAGCGCCTGCAACGTTTTGCCAGTGAGAGCGCCCCACAGTTGCTACCGCACTTTACCGATAATGTTTGGCTGTTACCCATGCACCCATGGCAAGCCGCACATCTGTTGACACAGGATTGGTGCCAACAATTAGTGCAGCAAGGCGCACTACAGGATCTGGGCGAAGCGGGCGAGCGCTGGTTACCCACCAGCTCCTCACGTTCGCTCTACAGCCCCTCCAACCGCGACATGATCAAATTCTCACTCAGCGTGCGCCTGACCAACTCGGTGCGAACCCTGTCAGTGAAAGAGGTCAAACGCGGTATTCGTCTGGCGCGGTTGGCGCAAACCCCGCGCTGGCAAGCACTTCAAGCCCGCTACCCGACCTTCCGCGTGATGCAGGAAGATGGCTGGGCCGGTTTGCGTTCGGCAGATGGCACGGTTCAGGAAGAGAGCCTGATGGTGCTGCGCGACAACCTGCTGTTCAACCAACCCGATGACCAAACCAATGTGTTAGTGACCTTGACCCAAGCCGCGCCGGATGGGGGCGACAGCCTATTGGCTTGCGCCGTGCGCCGTTTAGCCGCACGTTTAAATCTTCCTTTACAGCAAGCGACCCACTGCTGGCTGGAGGCTTATTGCCAGCATGTCTTATTACCGCTGTTCAGTCTTGAGGCTGATTACGGACTGGTGTTGCTAGCACATCAGCAAAATATCTTGGTGGAGATGCAGCAGGATCTGCCGGTGGGCATGTTATATCGCGACTGTCAGGGCAGCGGCTTTACCCGTGATGCGGCACCTTGGCTGGAAGAGATTGGCGAAGCCGAGGCGGAAAACCGCTTCAGCGAGCAGCAATTGTTGCGTTACTTCCCCTACTACCTGCTAGTGAACTCCAGTCTGGCGGTGACCGCCGCGCTGGCGGCCGCGGGTTTCGACAGCGAAGAGAATCTGATGGGCCGTGTCCGCGATGCCCTTAGCGGCCTGCGGGCTAGCGCTAAAAACACCTTGTGTCTGGATTACGTTCTCGACAACTCACACTGGAACTGCAAGGGCAATTTCTTCTGCTACCTACACGATCACAACGAAAACACCATTGTTGATCCGGCCATTATCTATTTTGACTTCCCCAACCCTTTTATTCATCCACAGCGACAAGGAGTTGCCCAATGATGCCGCACGCCAAGTTGATGCATGCCAGTGGCAGCTTTCGCTGTGAACAGTTGAACCAGAGTCTCACTCTCGGTTTAGGGCTGGACGGCAGCGCCGTGCTGCACTGCCCAGGGCCGTTACCCCAAGGCTGGCTGGTGCAGGCGCTGGATCAATTATTCGTTGCCGCCCCACAAGTCACCGGAATCAGCTTGCCCTATATTGAGTGGCGCGAAGAGCCGCAAGCCGCGGCCCTGTTTGCACTGGCCAGCGGTGACTATCTGGCACGAGAGCGGTTTTATCAGTTACCGCTGTGGTTGGGTGCTGAGCGCAATCGAGCTTCGGGTCAGATGCAGTATGACGCCGAGCGGGATATCTGGTTCCCGCAACGGCCTGCGCGCCCTAACGGGGAGGTCTATCGCCGCGTTGACCCGCAGATTAAGCGCACGCTGAGTTTTCGCTTACCGGAAATTGACCGCGACGCCGAACAGTTCACCCGTTGGATGAACTCACCGCGCGTGGAGGCCTTCTGGGAGATGAGCGGCCCGCTTGAGGTGCAGACAGCCTATCTGCAACGCCAGTTGGATTCCCACTATTGCTACCCGCTACTGGGCTGTTTCGACGACCAACCCTTCGGTTATTTCGAAGTGTACTGGGCGGCGGAGGATCGTATTGGCCGCCATTATCGCTGGCAACCTTTTGACCGTGGGCTGCATATGTTGGTGGGTGAAGAGCAGTGGCGTGGGGCGCAGTACATCCGCAGTTGGCTACGTGGCCTGACGCACTATCTCTATCTGGATGAACCCCGAACGACTCGCGTGGTTGCTGAGCCGCGTGCCGATAACCAGCGCTTGTTCCGTCACCTGCCCGCTGCGGGCTACCACACCCTGAAAGAATTTGATTTCCCCCATAAACGCTCGCGTTTAATCATGAATCAGCGCGCTGACTTCTTTCAGGAGGGGGCGGTATGACCACTCATCAATACAGTGACTGGCAGCGAGTTAATCACCAGATGATCGCCAAGATCCTTGCCGAACTGGAGTACGAGCGCACACTGCGCGCCGAGCCACTGGGGGAAGCCTGGTCTATCACCTTGCCGGGCGCGGTTTATACCTTTCACGCCAAACGGGGCATTTGGGGCTGGTTACATATCGATCCCGCCTCATTGCAGTGCGACGGTGTGCCGCTGACCGCTGACCAGATGCTGGGCCAACTGGCTCAAGTGCTGGAGATGGGCGATGCGCAGGTGGCTGAGCATCTGGAGGACCTATACGCCACTCTGCGTGGCGACATGCAGTTGCTTGCTGCTCGCAGTGACATGAGTGCTGACGATCTGATCGCCCTTGATGCGGATGCACTGCAATGCCTGCTCGCCGGTCATCCAAAATTTATCTTCAATAAAGGCCGCCGAGGTTGGGGTCTGACCGCCTTGCAACAGTATGCGCCCGAGTATCAGGGCCAATTTCGTCTGCACTGGGTGGCGGCTAAACGGAGCCATTTTGTTTGGTGCACAGATGCCAAACTGGCACTGGATACCCTGCTCGACAGCGCGATGGCACCGGCGGAGCGTCAACGGTTTGCGAGCCGTTGGCATGAATTGCAGTTGAATGATGAATGGGTTCCCGTGCCGTTACACCCGTGGCAATGGCAGCAAAAAATTGCCCTGCACTTCCTGCCACAACTTGCTGAGGGTGAGTTGGTCGAGCTGGGTGAATTCGGCGATCACTATTTGGCGCAACAGTCACTGCGTACCTTAACCAACGTCAGTCGCCGTGTGCCCTTTGATATCAAACTGCCCCTCACCATCTACAACACCTCCTGCTATCGAGGCATCCCCGGTAAGTACATCAGTGCCGGTCCGGCCGCTTCCCGTTGGTTGCAGCAGATCTTTGCACAAGACAGTACCTTGCGTGAAAGCGGCGCCGAGATCCTCGGTGAGCCAGCCGCGGGCTATATGACACATCCAACCTACGCGGCGCTGGGTAAAGCGCCCTATCGCTATCAGGAGATGCTCGGGGTTATCTGGCGTGAAAATCCCTCCTGCTATTTACAGGCGGGTGAACAGGCCATTTTGATGGCGACATTGATGGAGACGGATAATCAGGGACATCCGCTGATCGCGGCTTATATCGCCCGTTCGGGGTTAAGTGCTGAAGAGTGGCTGACGCAAATGTTCCACGTGGTGGTGGTGCCGATGTATCACCTGATGTGTTGTTACGGCGTGGCACTGATTGCCCACGGCCAAAACATCACACTGGTGATGAAAGACCATGTGCCACAGCGCATCTTACTGAAGGATTTTCAGGGGGATATGCGTCTGGTGGATGAAACCTTCCCGCAAGCCGCCTCGCTGCCCAAGATTGTGAGAGACGTGACCGCGCGCCTCCCTGCCGACTACCTCATTCACGACCTACAGACGGGGCATTTCGTTACCGTGCTGCGCTTTATCTCGCCGCTGATGCAGGCGAATGGCGTTAGCGAACACCGATTCTATCAACTGCTGGCACAGGTGCTGGAGCGCTACATGGCTCAGCATCCCGACATGGCAGACCGTTTTGCATTATTCAGTTTATTCAAGCCACGCATTATTCGTGTGGTTCTCAACCCGGTGAAACTCACCTATTCAGAGCAAGATGGCGGCAATCGTATGCTACCTAACTACTTGCAGGATCTGGATAGCCCCCTTTATTTGGTCACCAAGGAGCTAGCCCAATGAATCAGACTCTGGATTTCATCGGCATTGGCATCGGTCCATTCAACCTCAGTATTGCTGCACTCGGCAGTGAAGTTTCTGGCTTTAACAGCAAATTTTTTGAGCGCAAACCGCACTTCTCTTGGCACCCAGGCATGATGGTGCCGGATTGCCACATGCAGACCAGCTTCCTGAAAGATTTGGTCAGTGCGGTCTCGCCAACCAACCCCTACAGTTTCCTTAACTATCTGGTGCAACGGAAGAAATTCTACCGTTTCTTAACCACAGAGCACCGTACTGTCTCACGGGAAGAGTTTGCCGACTACCTCAGTTGGGCGGCCAACGGCCTCAATTCACTGACGTTTAGTCAAGATATTCAGAGTGTGGATTTTGACGAACAACGCCGTCATTTTGTCGTCACCACCCCGCGAAATGTCTACCATGCACGCCATGTTTGCTTGGGGATCGGCAAGCGCATAAAACTGCCAGAGTGCGTGACTGAACAGAATGACCGCTGCTTCCATGCCAGTGAGATGGCGCTGCGCAATCCCGACCTCACTGGCAAGCGCGTCACTATTGTGGGCGGCGGCCAGAGTGGTGCCGATCTCTTCCTGAACATCTTCCGTGCCGAGTGGGGCCAACCGAAGCAACTGAACTGGATCTCACGGCGCAACAACTACAACGCGCTGGATGAAGCCGCTTTTGCCAATGAGTATTTCACGCCGGAATATGTTGAGAGCTTCTATGGCCTGAACGACAACGCCAAGCAGCGCATGTTGGCTGAGCAGAAAATGACCTCTGACGGCATCACCAGCGAGTCACTGCTGACGATTTACCGCGCGATGTATCACCAATTTGAAGTGTTGCGCGAACAGCCTTGGGCCAGTTTGTTACCCAGCCGCTCATTGACCTCAATGCAGGCGCAGGGCAATGGCTATCAATTAGTGACCTATCACCATCTCGATCAAGGCAAAGAGACCTTTGATACCGACGTGGTGATCTTTGCCACCGGATATCAGCAGGATCGCCCCGCCTTCCTCGAACCGCTAGCTCACCGCCTGATCACCACTGCCGATGATCAATACCGTGTGGCCCCTGACTTCACCCTCGACTGGCGCGGCCCACAGGGCAACTGTCTGTTTGCGGTGAACGCGGGGATGCACAGCCACGGTATCGCCGAACCCCAACTCAGCCTGATGGCTTGGCGATCGGCTCGTATTCTCAACCGGGCTTTAGGACGTGAACAGTTCGATTTAACGTCCACCCCGGCATTAATCCAGTGGCGCAGTCAGCTACCGGGAGCGCCTACCCGCGCTGAAAATCCCCTCCCCCTCGCCCATGAAGCCGCAGGGGAATTAGCAGTCCACGCACACCCGAATCACTCACATGAGTAAGTTCATCGGAACACACACCAACACTAAGATGGGATTTAAATAATAACCATGAAGCGCAAATACCTTTGGGCCGTCAATCCGTGCCTATTAGCCATGCTCGTCCCCGCCGCTTGGGCAGAAGATCAAATGGTGGTCTCCGCCAGCCGCTCGCACCGCAGTGTGGCCGAAATGGCACAAACAACGTGGGTGATTGAAGGTCAGGAACTTGAACAGCAGGTTCAAGCAGGCAAGGAGATCAAAGACATTCTGGCGCAATTGATTCCTGGCATGGACGTCAGCAGTCAGGGTCGAACCAATTACGGCATGAATATGCGGGGCCGTTCAATGATGGTGATGATTGACGGTGTTCGCCTGAACTCATCACGCAGCGATAGCCGCCAGCTCGATTCTATTGATCCGTTCAATATCGGTCACATCGAAGTGATCTCCGGTGCGACCTCACTTTACGGCGGGGGGAGTACGGGGGGGCTGATCAATATCGTGACCAAAAAAGGTCAGGCAGAGAAACAGGTAGAGCTGCAAGTGGGCGGCAAAACGGGCTTCAAAAGCCAAAATGACCACGATGAGAACATCGCCGCCGCCGTCAGTGGCGGCACCGAACAAGCATTCGGCCGATTTTCAGTCTCTTATCAGCGCTATGGTGGCTGGTACGATGGCAAAGGCGATGAAGTATTAATCGATAACACCCAAACTGGCCTACAATATTCTGGCCGTTTGGACGTGATGGGCAGTGGTACTTTCAATATTGATGACCACCAGCAGTTGCAGTTGACCGCCCAGTATTTCAATAGTGAATCTGATGGCAAACACGGCCTGTTTCTCGGGGATAACTTCTCAGCCGTGACGGGTAACGGGCAGGCATCTAACAGCTCAAATCTGCACTCCGATCGTATTCCGGGGACAGAGCGCCATCTTATCAACCTGCAATACTCCAACACCGATTTCTGGGGGCAGGATTTGGTCGCGCAAGTGTTTTATCGCGATGAATCCCTGACCTTCTATCCCTTCCCTACCCTGAATAAAGATGGCACAACGGTGACCAGTATTGGCGCATCGCAGCAGAAAACCGATTTTTACGGCGGTAAACTGACGCTAAACAGTAAACCTATCGATAACCTGACGCTGACTTACGGTGTCGATGCTGAACATGAAAGCTTCAATGCCAATCAACAGTTCTTTAATCTGGCGCTGGCGAAACAGACGGGCGGTATGACATTGCAAAATGCCTACAATGTTGGCCGCTATCCAAGTTACACCACCACCAACCTAGCCCCATTCCTGCAAACCAGCTACGACATTAACTCCATCTTTACCTTAAGCGGGGGCGTGCGTTATCAGTACACCGAGAATCAGGTCGATGATTTTGTGGGTTACGCGCAGCAACAAGCAATTGCGAATGGGACGGCGAGTTCAGCCGATGCCGTGCCGGGCGGGAAAACCGATTACAATAATTTCCTGTTCAATGCAGGTTTGTTGGCACATTTGGCCGAACGCCAGCAGACATGGTTCAACTTCTCCCAAGGATTTGAGATCCCCGATCTGGCGAAATATTACGGCTCCGGTAACTATCAATTGGTCAACGGCCACTATCAATTGCTAAAAAGTGTCAACGTCAATGACTCCAAACTGGAAGGCACCAAGGTTAACGCCTATGAACTGGGCTGGCGCTACACCGGGGATAATTTGCGCACGCAAATCGCCGCTTATTACTCGTTATCTGACCAGACTATTGCAATCAACAAAACGGATATGACCATCAGTGTGTTGCCGGACAAGCGGCGGATCTACGGGGTGGAAGGGGCAGTGGATTACTTCTTCGACGATAGCGAATGGAGCACTGGGACAACCTTTAACCTGATCAAATCAGAAACCAAAACTGACGGCAAGTGGCAGAAATTAACGGTCGACACCGCCAGCCCATCAAAAGCCACTGCCTATGTTGGCTGGGCACCGGGTGACTGGAATCTGCGCGTACAGTCTCAACAAACCTTCGATGTCTCCGACAATAAAGGCCGTAAGATCGAAGGCTATAACACCATCGATTTCCTGAGTAGCTACACCTTGCCCGTGGGTAAAATCAGTTTCACCATTGAAAACCTGCTGGACAAAGAGTACACCACGGTGTGGGGCCAACGCGCACCGATTCTGTATAGCCCCACCTACGGCTCACCCGACCTCTATACCTATAAAGGGCGCGGCCGGACCTTTGGTGTGAACTATTCAGTGCTGTTCTGATCAGTACGCCACGGATAAATAAAGAATAAATCGAGTTACTCCACTTCAAGTGTCACTCTGCGGTTACCGCAGAGTGACCGAATCCCAATCATCACCATCATCATCATCATCACTACTCCACTCCGTACCTCCCCCTTCCGCACTACCCCATGACCACTAACGATAAGCTTACGGCTATTTTTGGTTAACGAAATAGCTTACTGGTTAACAGAATGGATTTTTAGTTAAAAATATGTATGCCGAAACAGGCCATTTCTCTTTTCTTTTCCTGATTTATTAATGTTTTATCATCCTCAGCCGATACCTTGACCTCGTATACCTGACCTGCGCTAAACGCGACAGAGCCGAAGGTATTTCTGATGATTTTGACCTGTTTTACCTTTGGAAACTCACAGGAAAGGGATTATGTGGTTTTACAGATTTAAACACGCTTTTATTGCCTTATTACTCCCATGGATACTCGCCGTTGCGACTCAGTTAGCAGGAAGAGCCTATCTGCTAACTGACTATGCTGACCCTGAGTCACTGGCCGGCTTATCCACTGACGTGCAGCGTATGTTCTTGATAGGTGGGTTGTTTGATGTTCGCATCGCCAGCTTAATGTTTGTTCCCTGTCTATTGATTGCCGGTCTGCTGGCACTCAATGAAACCAGCTTTCACCTCTGGCAGCGTTTTTGGCCTTGGTTCGCGACAATACTTGGCACACTGGTCACCCTACTCACCGTGGGAAACATTTTTTATTACGCCACTTATCAGCGACCCATTGATATCTTTATTTTCGGTTTGGTCGAAGATGATACTGTCGCGGTACTGCAAACCCTATGGAGTGACTATCCGGTAATTCGTAGCGTTATGTGCCTAATGTTATTTGTTGCCGCAGTGTTGTGGATTTTCCGCCGCTGGCAGCAAAAAATTAGCACTTGGTCTGAACAACGCAGCTGTATAGCCGTCTCTGCTATTTCCACGCTGGTTATTCTGGCGCTCAGTTTTATGGGTGTACGCGGCTCGCTGGGCACCTTCCCGCTTCGGCAGTCGGATGCTCAGATTTCAGATGTCACGTTATTGAATATGCTGACGCCAAACGGCCCGATAGCCCTGACTTGGGCATTTACCGCCCATCGGGAGTACAGCAACTTCCCGCCAGCCACTAACTCGCAGGGTGAGCAACTGCTCAGTCAGTTTTTGGCTAAGCCGACAGAGGCTAGCCTCAAGCCATTTATGGCAAAAACAGCCCCGAACCCCGTAGCGAAAAAATCCCCCCCGAACGTGGTTTTTGTCGTGATGGAGAGTATGGGATATTACCTTGAGGGCTATGACCGCCCAGATCGTGACGTATTTGGTGCACTCAAACAGCACTGGCAAACGGACTGGCGCTTTAGCCGTTTTATCTCCGAGGGCAATGGCACGATTGATAGCCTAAGCCGCTTCTTTGTCCGCAGCCCGAACAGCAACATTAGCCAGTCTTCCGCTCAGGGCACTGATTTTTCAAGCAATATGTTTAAGCCCTTCCTAGCGAATGGCTATAAAGTCATTTTCGTCACCTCGGGGAATGGCTCTTGGCGCAATCTGAATCAGTTCCTGCCTCACTTAGGCATCAGTGAGTTTGTTGAACAAAACGGTTTGAAAAAGCGCTATCCAGAGGCCGAAGCCAGCACTTGGGGTGTGCCTGATGAATTTATGTTCCGTTACATCGAAGAACGGTTAGCGCAGGCCGACAAAATCGGTGAGCATGTCCTGATTATGTCAATGTCGACCACTCATCACCCTCCGTTCAAAGCGCCGAATAGCTACGCGAAGACGGATATCAAATTGACTGATGCGGAAAAACAGAGGTTGGGTAATCTGGCGAGGGGGAAACAGCTGGATGAGGTCTTCCATACCCTACGTTATACCAATGATCAGCTAGGGCAATTTATCAGTTGGGTTAAACACCAGTCATTGGGTGAACACACGATTATTGCTGCCACCGGTGACCATAATATCCGTGGAGTAGACTATCCTGACACCAGAGAACTGGCGCTTAGCCGCGCCGTTCCACTCTATCTTTATGTTCCTCAGGGCTATCGTCAAAACAGCCATTTTGACGCATCCCGAGTGGGTAGCCATAAAGATATCTGGCCTACGCTCTATCAGCTCAGCCTATCAGAAACCCCCTATTACCGAACGGGTTGCGACTTATTGGCTGAAAAACCGGATGCTCTCTGGTGTCAGGGCTATAACCCCGAATTGATGATCACCCCGCAAGGGAGTTTCACTTTAACGGGTAAAGGAGAGTTCTATCCATGGGCTGATAAAGAGGGGCTATTACTGGGAGCCGTTCAGCCGATGGACCCTGAACAGGAAAAAACATTTAACCGCTGGCAGGCATTTACCCCACTCCTGTCATGGCAACTCAATAAGCAGGTTCAGGAGCGCAAATAACAGCAATAATAAATTGTCGTGATGATGGCAATAATGTTTCTATCCGCATTATTGCCATCGAATCACTTCAGGGCGCCGCTAGCGGACTGTGATGTCATTTCAGGTAATGTCAGCAACGCATATCGGTTCAACAATTGAGCAAACCGACTGTCTATCTGTTGGCGCAGTGCCGAAGGCGGGGTTTGCCCAGACTGCGACTGTACCTGATACTGCCGCAGCAACTCTTCCAGCGGTAATGTCTGTGCCAGCGGTTGTTGAATCGCAAAGACAACAGATTTCAGCTCCGAGACCGTCATGTAGCGCCCCTTTTTCTCATCCAACCCATTTAGGCGATCGGCCAGTTGCCGTAAGCGCTCTTGCGCCAGTGCATAGTGTTTCAACTCCCCCAGCGGGGCGGCTCCAGCCTCTCGTTGTTGCTGCCACAATGTACTCAAACGCTTAACGTCTTGGCTGGCGGGCCACAATTGTTGTGCTTGTGATAACAGTGCATCACCCCGTATTTGCGCCCATAACGGCGGCAATATCGCCAATTGTTCTAACTGTGAGCCACTGGCTTGCAGCACGGGTTCAGCCAAACGTCCCAATTCGGTATCTGAGGTCTGCTTTTGCAGTTCATTGATTGATTTAGCCGTCAGCAGTGTGGGTAAAGGGCTGGCATTGGCGAGTAACGCCTCCCGCAACGGATCGGATGAGAGTGACTGCCAGATAGCAAAACCGCCCGTCATCAGCACCGCCATCAACAATAACCCGGCAACAAAACCGTGCCCGGCTTTCCAGCGCGGAGGGGGTGGCGGCTCAGGTGGAGCGAAAGCCACCTGCACACTCGGCGGAGCCGGTTCGTTAACAATATAGACCAGCGGAGCACTGGCTGTGATCGGCGCGAAGGTGGGTTGTGATTGTTGCTGTGGTTCCGAGCGCGCAGCGTGCCGTATTGGCACAATCAATCGGTCGGGTGTATCAGCGCCCGCTTCGGCACTCTCCAGCCGCAATGCGGCGTTATGCAACATGAGACGAACACCGTCCAGTTTACTCAGATGCTTGAGTTCCAGTGTTTGCAGTTGCGTGCAGAGTTGTTCCAGCGCCTGTTCAGCACGGTAAACCAGCGCCAGATCACCGTAGCACAGGGTCATGGTGCGCCAGACCTGTTGCAATCGGTCACTCAACCAAGCCAATAACTCCACCCGTGCATGGGTTTGCGGCGGCCACAAGGTGCTCCATTGATGAGAGAGCAATCCCGCCAGCAGTTCCAGTCCCTCACATAACCCGGACAGCCCAGCAATGTGCGTCCGAGCCAGTGTAAAATCAACTGTGGTCTGTAGCTCAACCCCATTCTGGCGAAACAGTGCGAGGCAAAGCTGCTCGACCCGTGCCCAATCAACATCCGGGCGGGCGGGATGATGTAATTTACCGATTTCGTTACGTAAGGCGCTAAATTCAGCAAAATGGCGGGGATCTGTCCCTGTTTTCAGGTGGTGTTCAGGTAAGAGTGTCATGGTAATAACTCAAAAAAGGTAAAAGTATCCGATGGTCAGTACAATGACACTCGGGGATCACGATACTGTGGCTATCTGGGGTATCGAAGTCATGCCCCGCCTAGTATCTGTCGATTATATTCAGTGAGTCATTTCTCTTCCTGTAGACCTGTCCAAGCATCGCTCTGTAACAGGTTCCCAATACGCATTGAGATCCTTACTGTTTGCGCATTGTACCCTCACATCCGGTGGTTGAGAAACCGCAGATAATACAGGACTGTTGGCCTTTCGTTCGTGCATCGGTCTCCCACTTTCCGCTGTTCTTGTTCCGTTCTCTTTGTTCTCAGAACGTGACTTTTCTTTTTTAACCGGGGTTGGCGTTGCATCCTGGCCAACATAATCAACCTGCCGACTTCGACCACCATGACAGTGATACTCACCCGTTTTACGGTTATTATGGCAGCCCTCTGCATTGGTTCGCCCAGAATGTGCCATTGATGGCGTGTTGATAATGACACTGAGCAGTAGCGCCAGCCTGATGCTGGTGTGCAGTTTCATCGAAATATCCTTATCAGAAACAGAAATAAAGAGTGGGGACTCCAGAGTCCAGAACCCGATAATGCACTTCAGATTCCCATTGTTTTATCAAGATACTGCTGTTTAAGATGACGAATCAACACCCGACCTTCCGGCATAAACGCCGTGCCAAAATGCACCAGTCCGAGCTCTTTCAGCTCGGCATCAATTCCATATTCCAAATGCCCCGGAGTGGATTGTGCCAGCAGCACAACATTCAGACTTTTCAGTCGTGGCTCATATTTCAACAGCGTATTAGAGAGCGTGGTTTGCAGTGAGTGTGCGGTGCCAGGCATCCCCTGTAGAATTTTGCTCATGTCCGGCAGGCCGTAATCGGGTAAATGGCTGAGTGTACCGGCACGACAATTAAGAATGCGCTGCATATTATCGAGCACCGACAGCACCGCCTGATTAGCTTCACTCACCAGATGGAGATCGAGTTCACCGGCGACATTGCCGAATAGCATTTCATAGAGAGAGGGCTGAGCCATATTACTTACCCTTTAGGGGTAACAGCGTCATCCCATGATTATTCAGTTCAATCTGGCGAGCCTTATCGGGGTCGAGGTCGTCACGACTCAGCACCACCCGCCAAGTGTTGTTGGTGATATCGGGTGCCAGAAACATGCCCGCCACCGCCACATATTGCGCTTTTTCATCCAACGGCACGTCGATGGTCACCGCAGCTCCGGGGCGAATACGGATATCTTTTTCGGCAACCAGATCGGCTTTGATAGCTTGGCTGTCTTCGGCAAATAAAGAGGGATAATCGGTGCCATCAAATGTTTTGCGATCCTGTAGCTGATAGATACGCACCACCGTGGCCAGTGGGGCACCCGTTGCGTTGTTGTTTACCGCGTCCCGCGCCTGTATGTCCAGATGCAGTGTTTTCACCTGCTTATAAAAAATGGATTTTGTTACGGCGACAGTGCCGTCACTCACTTTCTGGGTCAGTCCACATCCGCTCAGGATGGATATCATGACCAACATCAGTAATGCAAAATGTGTTTTACCAGCGGTAATCGCCATATTCATCGGTTTCCCTTCGGTGAAAATTTTCCTGAACGCGCTGATAGCGGCCCAGATTAATTGTGATCATGTCGGTGTGGGTCGGTGTCAGTGACGTGTTGCACTGTGTGCGCATCACGGCGGTTCTGCCTAACAGGATCCCCGTGCTTTTCGGCTGGCAGGAGAGTTGCGCATCGGGCAGCAGCGCGCGTAACACCGACAGTTGTAAACGCACATGCAACCGCGACCCCAGATACACATGCAATAACGCCATCAAATCCGAGTGTAACTGCCCTCCGGGCAACCACTCTCTGGCTTCATCGGGGTTATCCGTTTTTAATTGCAGTAATACCTGACTGTTAACATCCACCGCGTGACTGCCCATCACTGGGCTGTTGTTCATGCTGACCGGGTGGCACGCACTCATGACCAGTGGATTGCGCAAAGGTATACGGCAGCGGTCATGGGCTATCACGTGGGCATCGGTTTCTGGAGCCAGCAACTGAACCAGCGCAATAATGCCTTCGCTGGTCCGTGTGGGCAGGCGCATCATGCCGGTTAGCGCCAGAAAGCGGGATACCGGGGTGGCGATATTCTTTGCACATCCCTCAATGCCCAGACCACAGAGGCTCAACAGATACTGAGAGGTTTTATCGGTACCACCGGGCGAAAAACTGGCCGGATAAGAGTATTTACGCCAGATGCGATAGTACTGCGTGATCAATCGGTGATTAAAGATATCCAGAAAGTCACTGACTGCCTCATGCCCTTCCCGGCGCTGAGTAATATCGTCGATATACGCAGTGGGCAGCGGCGATTCCACCCCATACAGCCCCATAAAGGTGGTACGGATGGTCGGCGGGAGATGTGAATGCTCGGGGATTTCCACCCGCTTAAATTCACTGGCCGGAAACCCCATCCCCGGATGGGGACGAAAACGCACCGGGTCATGCCTGACCTGCCAGTGGCTGCCCAATGGGGGGGCACTCGGCTGGCTTTGCTCCAGTAACTGGCAGAAGCGATAAAACTGGGTATACGGCAGTTTATCGTGTAGCTGTTCGATTAGCCGGGCAGACGCTGATTGTGATTCTCTTTCCATCGGATACATTTCCCGGCAGGCTGGACGATAAGGGTGAGCTGATTAAACAGATGGATGTCAGCGTAAAGGGCAAAGAAGCGGTTGAGCATCTCCCCGAACAGATGAATATCGCCTTCACCGGTAAAACCGTTGCCATCCAGTGTCACTTCAATGTCGATGCCCCGCAGCAGAAAGCCCTTTTCAAAACGCTGAATCTGGTGGTGCTGCACCTGCTGAATGGCGTCAAGACGTCGGTTATTCAGTTCATCCCCCTGCCAGTTGTAGAGTTCCAGCGTCCCACGCAGCACTTGTGCGCTGCTCATCAGGTTGAGGTAGCTTGAACCCAGATGGCTCAATACCCGCCACTGGAAGTGATCTTCAGCCGGGGGATAAGACGGCAGCGTCGGCTTGCAGAGATTGCGCACTTTCAGTGGCGTCTGTAACACCGCTTCGCAGCGGTCCAACAGCGTGCTTTGTAACGCTTTGCGCGGTAGCTGCCCATTAGTGCCGGTAATTTTCAGTGATACCGCCTCACGGGTAAACAGTCGATCCGCTTCCCACTGCTGACCCCCGAGGATCAGCCAGGTATCGTGCAGCCCGGTCACCCCCCGTTTTACGCGGGTATGGAAGTAGCGCTCTGGCGCATGGCGTCTCTGCATCCCGCCGCGATGGCGAAAACTGGTAAAGGGAACATAGGTGGCATCGGATGTCCGCTGTGAGCCGGTCACCGCGTCCACGGAGTAGATTTCAGTGTGCCCATCCTGCAAACGGCGCGGACGCAGCATATATTCACTTTCCAACCCATTGATGGTCAGCGGGTCAGCTTCCAGCGAGAACAGGTTAACCACGGGCACACAATGCAGATGCAGCGCGTCATCCCTGACCGGCAGGTCACTTTGCCACTGGCAGTCAAACACCACCTCAATATCAAACCAGGCCATCCCCGCTGGCAGCGTCACGGTTTCCAGCCCATTCAGATGCACGAACATAAACTTTTCGCGGAAGGTGAAATATTCCAGCAATAGCTGATAGCCGCTGAAGGCGCTTTCGCCTTTGGGCCACAGCAGATCTTCGTCTGCAAAGCCGCCGGGTGAAAACCAGCCATCCAGTTTTATCCGATCAGCCTGATTGGGCAGACGTAAATAGAGCGCGGCCTGACGCCGGGTCAGTGCCAGATGTAATGCATTACTGACTGGCGCATCCCCCGCCAGATAAAAACAGAGACGACGTAAGTCCACTTGCGACCAGTCGGCTTGTGGGCTACAGGCCAGGCGCAGGCGCAGCACCGAGCGGCCGTCCGGTTCAGTTGCCATCACCACGGTTGAGACAGCGAGTGGGTTGAGTACCATATCGCGAGTGGTTCGGTACTGGCAGACGGTGTTTTTCGGCCCGATGGGGCGGGAATAGACTTCCATACCTGCGGGCACGGTTTCGGCCACTTTCATCGCTGGGACATCGGGGGTCAGCGAAACAATGGAGAGTGAGGGAATGGTACGCAGATAGTGCGGCCACAACATGCTGACCAGCCCCTCGGTGAACTCCGGCAGATCATCATCAATCTTTTCGCGTAACCGCCCCATGGAGAAGGCAAAACCTTCAAACAGGCGTTCCACGTAAGGATCAGGCGTACCGGGTTTATCCAGATCTAACATGGCCGCCCGGTCAGGGTGAGTTTGGGCAAATTCTTTAGCTGCATCGCGCAGATAGCGCATTTCGGCGTCGTAATAACGCAGGGTAAGGTCTTTCATGGTTTTCTTTTTATCAGGATAGGGTTATCGATTAACCACACAGCACCGCAGCCCGTGCTGGGTCGAGGGCAACTAATCCGGCGAGCAGGTTTTCCATCTCACTATGCAGGCGTGATTTGTCCGACTCGGTCCGGCTGGCTTTCATCCGCATCAATTTCAGGCGGCGGGCCTTCACTTCAAACAGCAGCTCTGGCTCCCATTGGGTGAGCGTCATCAAGGTCGCGTTCCCCTCCAGTTCACCCAGCAAATGCAGCGCCATGTCATTTTTGCCGTATTGTTCGGCGACCCGCGCCATCAGCAGGCGGATCAGCCACTGGTGGCGGGCCGTGCGAGCTCCCGGACGGTTCTGTAGCCAGTTCAGCGCCGCTTCTACGCCTTCGCTGTCGGCCTGCGCCAGCGCTTCCGGCTCCAGTTGCAGAATATCGTCATCGCCCGCCGCGCTGGCGGAAGCGGCGGGTTCACCGCCCCAACTTTCTGCTGCCATGACGTGCTGGTTTATCCAGTGCAGGGTCACCTCATCAGCGAAAGGCGTGCCATCACTGAATGCCAAATCTTCCAGCCCCGACAGGCGGGTCAGCAGGCCATTCAGATCCTGCTTAATGATGTCAGCCCAACGCTCATAGGGCGCACCTGTTTTCATCAGTGCCTGATGGGTATACCACTGGAGATCCAGCCACAGGTGATTGACGCCCTGTGCAAACAGGATGTCGGTTTGCTCCAGCAGTTCTAGCCAGCTCTGTTGGAGGTAGAGACGTTTCAGCAGGGCTCGGTTCTCCGGCTTTGGCGGAGCCAGACGGGTACATCCATCGGCGGCTAACGGCGGCAGTTCATGCAGTGTGTCCAGACGAATACTTTTCATCAGATGATGGCCGGACAGCCAGCCGTTGGGTTGGTCGCGCAAATATTTTGCCAGTAGTTTTGCCTGATCGAGGAGATCACGCCCGGAGCTGACCGTTTTCAACGCAGGCGCATCCGATGCCGAGTGGCGAGAGGGGCTGCTATTTTGTGGAATGACGGCGTCAGGGCCGCCGGACTGCATCAGTCGGTTTTCCAATGCCGCATAAAGGCCGCCAAACTGAGGACGGGTCGACTCATCCCAGCCGCCAACACTAACACTCTCTTCGGTTAACGCCAGCGCACCGACAATGCGCTCAAAGTCAGCTTTTGCGACCTCCGGGTAGAGTGACAGGCTGTCCAGCACCCGGCTACCCGCCAGCCACTCCAGTGCCAGTTTGCGACTGTTGCCACGTTGCGGATGCAGCGCATCGCCAAAACGTTGAACTAAGCCGGCCAGCAGCGCTAAGCCGTCCGCCAACCCGCTTTCGCCATCAATGTGCAGCCGCGCCCAGATATAGTAGGTCGCGATGCGCACATCCTTGCACGTCGCAGTCAGCAGTTTCTCCGCCAGCGCACAGACCAAACTGGTGTCTGCACCGGACAGTTTGTTGACCTCTTCGCGCATCTGCTGGAAGTCATCGTCATAGCCGGGGTCATCACCCACAGGCAAATCTGGTGCAATGGGGACCAGCCATTTTTCCCACAGTGCGATCTGCTGCTGTGCCTGTTGCGAAAGCGCCTGCTGTTCGGCATGGCAGGCGTTGAGTAAGGTGTGCAACGTGGCCATCAGTACTCCTCTCCGATTGCGGTATCCGGTGTCTGAACGCCACCTGTTGCACTCACGCTAAATATTTGCGTCGGTAGGACAAAATTACGCAGTTTCAGTAAGGCCAACGGGCCTTCTCCGGCTTCAGTCCGTAAGGTGTAGTTCAGCGGCCTGCCGTCAGGGGCTTTCCAAGTCAGATTAAAACTGCTGTTCACTCCCTGATACGGTGTGACCTGAGCTCTATCCAGTAACCGAATCCACCCCCAAGCACCGGGGAGATCGGCAAATTGTCGAGTACCGGCTTGGGTGCTTATCCAGCTCAGACTGGCCCCCGGCGCTTCGGTGTCATGGGGCCAAGCAAAACGCTTCCAGACCGGCAACTGGTTGTAATAACTGAGTTTCTGGCTGTCGATTACCAGATCGGTTTGCATCACGTCTTTGGCGGTACCGGGGCGCAGTTCAAAGCGTATTCCCGCTTCACCGTTGGCAAACACCACATCAGACAGATAGCTCAGTTGATCCACGGCTTTTAGGAACGCCGGATTAAACGTCAGCCCCTGAGCATTGATGCTGTCTGGTACCCAATGGCTGCCCTCTTTGTGCAGCACGCCGTTCAGCCGAGTTTGTAGGAAGCGGGCGATACGGCCGCTATCACTGTTGAGGTAACGCGCCAGCAGCGGGAGTGACACTTCACTGCTGGTATCTTTTAGCGGGTAACGTCCGCCGAAAGTACTGTTCCAGTCATCAACAATCGACGCCTGCCATTGGGCATTCAGGCTCTGGGCTGCGGGGGTTAAGACCTGCTGCCACGCCTGTTCCATCGGCTGGACAAACACCGTCTGACCAAATCCACTCCACTCCTGCCCAAGGCTGGCGGCCACCAGACTGCCGTAATCACGGGTTTCGGTCAGATCGACCGCTTTGCCCTGAAATACCGTCTGGGCAAGGGTCTGGGTCATCGCCTGAGGATCAGCAGCATTGACTACCTGCTGGAGCTTAAGGCGCACCTGAGTGACACGGGTCAGGAAGGTTTGCAGGCTGAGGTTGGTATTACCCTGTCCACCGGACTTCCCCTCCATCAGTGCCAGTACCGGACCGAAAGTGGCATCCAACGGCCCCTGTGCGCCCGCTTGCTGATCAATGGCGGGTTGCTCATCCCGGTTTAACAGGTTTTTGGCCGATTTCACCAGCGAGTCCGATAATGCCTCACCGGTTTGCCCGGTTTTCCCCTGGACACTCAGGGTGTTCATTAATGCCACCAGCGGGGACTGACGCACGTCTGCCATCAGGGTGAGCTGGTCGATCGAGTCCGATAGCGTCTGTGCCTGCTGCCAGTGCAAACTGTTAAGGAAGTCCAGCCAACTCGTGGAGAAGTCGGCGAAATAGCGCTCCTTCAGACGTGCCTGAAGGGCTTCAGGGGAATTCTGCTGCAATACGGTATTTTTGCTGTCACTCAACACCCAGTCCATCTCTTCCCGACGCTCGCTGACCACTTTTTCAATCGCCGGTTTGACCGCATCCTCCCAGGCTTTACGGGTGAACATACCCGGCACGATAGCATCGGTGGTAAATATTCGCTCAGCATCGGTATCGCCAGTCATGTCAGACAGACGCAGATCAGCATATTGATGCGCCACCTGCACCATCATCTTTTGGTAGAGCGAAGACTCACTGTTACGGGCCCCCATCTGACTGATCAGCCGGGTACGCACCTGATTGACCAGACTGTCATCCAGATTCAGACGCCAGGCCGGGTGCAGGGAAAGATTACGGGCATAAAAATCCAGCAGGGCCGGACCACTGCCCTGCCAGGTGCTGTCCGGTACGCCTTTGCGCTGTGGCCAGTTGCTCAACAGTGTTTTGCTAAACCATGCCGCATCCATTTTCTCTGGACGTGCCAACATCAGATAGAGTTTTAACTGGTCATAGGCAGGTTTCACCAGTGTGTCGCGCAGCGGAGAGTCGGGGGGAAGCTGCGCCATCATGCTGAGTTGTTCTTCAAGATGACGAGCGGCGGCATCACGTAATAAGGGGGTGGCGCTGGCCCGATAGTGCGGCCAGAGTACGGCCAGCAATGAATCATTCTGACTCAGACCAAACCGACTGTACCAAGGTCCCCCCTGTTGCTGGCGATACTGTAATCTGTCCAATGTGTGTTGCAGATCCAGCTGCGCCTGAAGACGTGCCGGAAGGGGCTGCTGCACATTAGCCGCCAGTTTCACCTGAGACTCACTGGCACTGATAGTGTCTCGGTTGATCAAGAATGACATGACCATTCCGGCTCCCCACAACACCATGATGCCTGCCACCGCCATCCCCAGCGTTTTACGCCAAGCGAACCCGAGCTTTTTCGCGGCTAAGCCGGTGGGCAATGATGGCAGTGAATCAATCAACACATCCCAGCGATTATCCTTGCCCCAGTGATGTTTCACGCTGCGTTTTGCATTGACGGATGCCGGGCTGAATATCACCCCAGCCAGCGGTGAAGGGCGATACGGGTTCAGCAGCGTAGCAAGGGGGCTCGCGACAGAGTCCGGTTGGCGCGCTAACTGATCGGCCAGTTGCAACAAAAATGGGTGCTGGGTGTTGCTGCTAATCTGCTGCGTACCCTGCTCAATCAGGGATGGCAACAGCCCGGCAAGCTGTGTACTCAGTTCGTCAGGTTGACAGCCCGCGGGTAGCAGACAGCCCACGGATTGGGTGATGCGATCAGCCCCATCATCGGCATGTAATGACCAGACATAGAGCGGCAACCGCCAGCCGAGCAGTTCATAGCGTGAAGCAAATGCCTGCGCCACGCTGTCCATCATATCGACGGTGAGTGTTGTTTTTGATTCTTTCTGGCCCAGCGTAGTGCGTTGGGCTAAGGATGAAGTCACCCAGACGACGCCATCCAGCGGACGTCCGCGTAATTTACGCAAAGCACTCAGCCACGCGCTATCGGCCTGCGCCCCCAGATCGCCCCCCCACAGCAGCACAGTGCCACTGTCTTCCTGCCAGTATTGCGACGTCAAGCCGGGAGTGAGCTGTTCAACATCCGCCGCACTGCCAGTGAGTAGCAGGATGCGCACTTTGCGGGGCCAGAAGAAACCATAGCGAGTCCGGAGATTCTGCCGCAACTCACTTACCCAAGTACTGCCGGGAGGTGTCGGGGCCAGACGTGATTCGCCATCGGGATAAATACCGTTATCACGCCCATTATCCCGATGTTGCCGCCGCTTAATGTAACCAGAAATCGCTGGGGACAGGCGGACAAGTAGTGTAATCAACATCAATAGCAGGAAAGCGAACAGTTTTTTATATTGGCTATCCAGCCCGACTGTGTCGCCATATTGCCAAATTAGCCAACCAACAGCGGCCAACACCACGACGGCTAATACCGCACCGCTGCCCTGCCGCCATGGATTACTCAACATCTTCATTGCAAACTCCTGGAGAAACCGTACTGACTACCCCACTCTCGGGGCCAAATGAAAACACGACATAGGGCATGTCGTAGTAATAAGCAAAATCCAGCCCAAACGCCGCCACTAACCAGGCAGAGAATGGCCCCGGAATACCCGTCCATGTTTCTTGTATCAATACACTTTCAGCGCTGAAATTAGCCCCTAACCGGTGACCAACAGGAATTATTTTCGGGGTCAGTGACATCAATTCAGTGCTATCCCCCAAGATCCCGCCCGCTCGGCAGGCCAGAGACTGGGTTTCCATAAACAAGGTAAGCTCGCTTTCTGCCTGTCCAATATTCAATTGCATCGGGCGAAGCAGACGCCCTTGTATCGGCAGTTGGTGTTTTTGTGCCATGTCATCGGTCGTGAGCAAGAATACAGCCAGCCCGTCGGAGTAGTTCTCATCGCCGTGTAGTTGCAAAACTAGGATCAGTTCTGCATCCGTAATGGCATTCTTTATCCCATCCTCTATCTTGCTGTATGGCATTTCAGCAGACAGGGTCAGAGTTGTAGGCGCAAAGCGGGTGGTGATAACCTTATCCCAGCATTGAGCCCAGACGGCGCGCAGTTGTTCGTATTCTGCCGGATCGCTGTCTGTCAGGAGAGTCGCGCGCAATTCAATATCAGGGGGCAATGAATTAAGGGCTTGTTGGATGCTAACGAGCAAAGCCATGATGGCCTGATACTCAACACCTTTATCTTGGGGAAGATAATCAATACGGCGAACTAGCCCGCGCTGAAATTCCACATCTGTAGGTTTACTCGCCAGATACGAGACGGTGATAACGTCCGGTAACAAAACACAACTCGCCAGTACGGCCATATAACGCTCAGCCCACGTCTGCCACTCTTGTTGTGCCTGTTGCGCTTCATCTTGTAAAAAAGTGTAGTGACTGAGACCTCGGCCATACATATAGCTCCGGACACAGAATGCCAGCCCCCAACCGATAAGAGGTACGGTTGAAACTGCCCAGATATTGACGGTTTGTAACCCAATAAGCCTGTCAGTAGCATGCAGTGAGAACAATAAAACCCCCACAATAATGGACAATACTCCAGCTAATAACCAACGTCCCAGCGAGGGCGACGAAGGCTTTTCTGCTATAAACGGTTTTTGGCGATCCCAACCCATTTTTTATCCTATTGAACAATCTGGCGCACTGGAGATAACCTGACATCCACACTCACAATGGCAACCATCAACCACAACAGCTTTGCCATCAGAAGCCCATTCAGATGAACCTTCTATAATGGCATTAACGCCATGCCTCTCTTTCGGGCAACTAATTTTATCGCCGATTAATGCCACTTTTTTACCGTTGACGATCATGGTTGATGATGCAGAAATAACTTCACCGCCGTGGGTGGTTTTATCGCCTAATAATACAAATCCTTTGGACATTCGGTTTCCCTTAACTTTTGCTCATATCGAGATAACAACAAACTGGGCACATATAGAATAACTGGTGTGAATGGTAAATAGTCGCGCCACAAACTAAACAGCGACTTAAGATAAGAAAGTTTATGGGCACTAAAAATAATAAATGAGTAGTAAATTACATTGAACTCAATTTTTCAAAATCAGGAGTAACTTCACCATTCGATGTGACGCTTCCATCGGGATATTCTATGCGAAAGAAATTACCCACACCTCTGTTCTTCGGCCCAATTTTCTTAACAATTTTAGACTCATCCAAGATGGGGGATAATTTTATGTTTATACTTTCATTATTAATAATATTAATTCTATAAGATTCAAATGCCTCTTTCCCTAGCAATGACAGTTGAGTAATTTCGCTAGGAAGATACTTTTGGGTAATTATTGGATAATAAGTCGGCGTTAGTAATAAAGGATTTGTAGTACGTATATAGTCGCCATTTTTCGCCCCTTCATCATCGAATGCAACTTCAACACCAACGGCTGTTCCTATCTGGCCTCCACCATTTTTGATGAGATGATCTGTTCTTGAATATTGGATACCAAATGTCACTTTACTTAATCGCCATTTACATTGTCCACCACCGTCCATTGGAATTTGGCTTCGATAGTTACCTGAGGTTTTATCAATCTCCATATTGAGATTACGAGCCTGCGTACCTTTTAGTTGATACACCTTCATATCTACGTTGTATCGTTCCTTCTTGCATTCATCAGAAGTGTAAAATGCAACTAATGGAATAGTTTCGGTATTTTTAGGCGTTTTAATTTCTACATCTACCCATTGATTATCACTCGGCGGTGAGATTGCACTATTTTTTGCTACGCAGCCACTAAGTAATACGACGGACAACATCAAAAAACAGAGATGCAATTTTTTACAGTTCATTAAATTGCCTTCCTCCTATAGTGAGAAAACCAAATACTCTTTATCTCCTGATGGATATACCAATTAATTCTTCCTACTTTATAAAAACCTGGGTAAATTGAGCCATCAGAAATTATTGAACCATCCGGATATTTTATTTTTGTATGGTCACCTTTCCTTTCTCATAATGGAATGTTATTTCAACTAATTTTTTTCATCAAAAAAGGATAATACCTTATCAGAATACTTAAACTACTCTTCGGATAAATTCGTTGGCTTATAAATACTTTACCTTCGCCAAATAAATTTACATCATCAGGCTTATTTGAATTTTCCTTTTGCTCCATCTTGTTATCATAGGAAAATATTTTAGAGCTAACTTTAAGTTATTGCCGCTAACACTTTAAAACTGCCCATTACGAGAGTTTCATCATCTAATGAGACCGTTGGCCCACTACTATACCTGATACTAGTTCGTTCCCCAGACGCTTCATATCAATGTATTCTTTCCCTAAATTAAGCTCACTCAGTCTTCATTGACATGCCCGTCTGTCATAGCTATTTTCGCCTGATAGATGTCATCACTGTTTTTTTTGCATTAGTCCGATAATAAATAACATATGAGTAGTAAATTACATTGAACTCAATTTCTCAAAATCAGGAGTGACTTCACCATTAGATGTGACACTTCCGTCGGGGTATTCTATACGCCAATGATTACCTTTCTTTTTGATCTTTGGGCCAACCATTTTCACAACTTTAGATTCATCTATAATCGGTGAGAAATTGATTGTTAAATTACGTCCATCATAGTTATTTATTTTATACAACTCAAAGTCTTTTTTTCCGAACAAAGATAAAAAAATACCTTCAGCAACAATATAGCGTTCTTTGACTATAGGATGGTAAGTTGGAGATACTGATAGGGGATTATTAGCAGAAATATAATCACCACTCCGCTCGCCTTGTTCATCAAAAACCACTTCAATACCAACCGCAGTCCCTATCTTAACTCCGCTATTTTTAATAATATGTTCACTTCTAGAGTACTTGATACCTAAAGTTATACGACTCAATTTCCATTCACATTGCCCACCACCATCTATAGGGATTTTACTTTTAAAATTACCAGATATTTCATCAAAATCCATATTTACATAATTTGTTTTCGTCCCAGGCACTAAATATATCTTCATATCCGTATTGTATCTTTCTTTTTTACACTTATCAGAAATGTAAAATGCAGCTAATGGTGCTGCCTGCGTATTTATTGGTGCCTTAATTTCAACATCTACCCATTGATCATCACTCGGCGGTGAGATTGCACTATTTTTGGCTACACAGCCACTAAGTAATACGACGGACAACATTAAAAAACAGAGATGCAATTTTTTACAGTTCATTAAATTGCCTTCCTCCTATAGTGAGAAAACCAAATACTCTTTATCTCCTGATGGATATACCAATTAATTCTTCCTACTTTATAAAAACCTGGGTAAATTGAGCCATCAGAAATTATTGAACCATCCGGATATTTTATTTTTGTATGGTCACCTTTCCTTTCTCATAATGGAATGTTATTTCAACTATTTTTTCATCAAAAAGAGAATAATACCTTATCAGAATACTTAAACTACTCTTCGGATAAATTCGTTGGTTTATAAATACTTCACCTTCGCCAAATAAATTTACATCATCAGGCTTATTTGAATTTTCTTTTTGCTCCATCTTGTTATCATAGGAAAATATTTTAGAGCTAACTTTAAGTTATTGCCGCTAACACTTTAAAACTGCCCATTACGAGAGTTTCATCATCTAATGAGACCGTTGGCCCACTACTGTACCTGATACTAGTTCTTTCCCCAGACGCTTCATATCAATGTATTCTTTCCCTAAATTAAACTCACTCAGTTTTCATTGACATGCCCGTCTGTCATAGCTATTTTCGCCTGATAGATGTCACTATTACCTTTTTGTTTTAAAGGGATATTTATCGGGTTATAACTCACTTCTTCGACACGTTTTCCATCGAACCCACTGATATAACTTTTTTGCAAACATCAGAGAGATAAACAACCTCAAGGGGGAAAGGGCACTAAAACAGGAAATTAACACTATAAAAAAATAACTACTTAGTGTATGGACTGAAGTTTCTTCAAGTCTGGAAAAATTGAATCATCAACCACAATGGAACCATCTGGATATTTTATCGAAAAATCCCCTCCTTGTTTCTTTGGTGCATCTCTAAATACTAATTTATTAGAATGTACATTGGCTTGATATATTATTTTATTAGTATTATACATGCGGTAAGTAAATTTACTATCCAAGCCATAAATTGACAATTCTCTAGAAAACTCATTAATATATCGATTGGTAATCATTGGGTAGTAATCCCTGATTATTTCTTTATCGCCAGAAACATCTTCATAAATCCAATTTGTTCTTTGAGCCTCATTTTCATCGAATACAAATATAATTTCATTTGCATAGTTTTCTTTTATGTCCATAGCAAAATATGATGGTGATTTATACTTAATTCCTATGGTGACATTACTTAATTGCCACTGACAGTTTCCACCACCATCGAAAGGGACCTGTGATTCAAAAAGGTCACTATTCTCTACCTGTTTAAGATTAATTTCAGTAAAATGAAATCCAGGAACGTCATAACTTTCGCCATTAGCGTTACTTCGTTTCTTAAGGCATTTATTCGAACGGTACATCACGCCTAGCGGGAGTACATCTATTTCATGAGGGATTTTCACCGCAACAGCAACACTCTTCCCATTCAGCGAAGGAGATAGACTTTCATCCTTTTCACAGCCAGACAACAAGACTGGCACCATCAGAAGACTGTACTTAATCAGCTTTTTCAATTTCTTCCTCCGCAACGTTCTTAAACCGAGTGAGTGCATTTTTCCACGTATCATCTGACTCTGATATTAACAATGTAGCAGGTAGCATACCTTGTAACGAAAGGAAAAGACGGTTCCTGCTTACTTCATTTTTAGAAGTACTATTCTCTGAGCTTATCGCTTGATTAAGCTTTTCTGCGAAAAACTGTCTTTTTCTCTTTCTTTCCAAAGGACGATTAGTATCTATCAATTCGATAAGTTGATTATTAACAAAGGGCATATACTGGCTTGACATTAAGTGATTCATTGGATTTGTTAATGAATCGAGGTTAGGGTTGCTATTCTTCGGAAAATGATGATTAAGACTGTTGGAGTCTAAACAATGTATAAATGTCTTTTGTTCTTCTTCCGACAAACAAGCAACACTTTCACTCAATGACGGTACAAGATAAAGCTTTGCTATACTTTTACTTTTATATGCGACAGTGATATTAGGGGAACGACTACTACCGCCACCAATCCAAAGAATAGGTTGTTTTTGCGACTGAGTTACCGACTGCTCCGCCTTAAAAAAGACAACAACATTACCGTGATGCCAATAAGGGTCACCAAATTTCACTCCCCCTGACTGTAGTTGAATCTCAATAAGAGATAATCGAAATCCTAATAGAGTACCGAGCGGGCCCCATAGATCATACAATGTATTATCAAGCTCAGCTTCTGGTGGAACACTGGTAACCGAGTCAGAATCATTCACATGTCGGTAATGAGTAAAATCCTGCAAAGATGAAACAGCCATTGCAGTGAAAGTTCGGGGCATTCCATAAGTGTAAATAACAGGATTATAGTTTTTTAGTGTTGCCGCATGTATAAGTGTTAATGCCCCACCAAGGCTATGACCACAGATAAAAAGTTCCTTTTTAGACGAAAAATCTTCTATTTCTCTAAAACTATTTGGAAATTTTTGTTGTGCTCGTTCAAAACCATTCAGAAAACCTTTATGAGCACGTCCTGTGGTAACCACTGCGGGACAAGGTATTGGACGAAACGTAGCATCTGTACTGATATCGCCAAATTTTGTGGGTTCAGTCCCTCGCCAGGCAATCAAAATCTGCTTCTGGTTACTAATATAAAATAATTGAGTGTCACCATCCGATGAATCCCCAACGCTAGTATCCAGAAATGTAGGATTAACATAACGTTCACTGAACGGAACATCAATTATGACAGGGCGATATAACAACTGTGGAACCTGAGACAAATCTAAACATTGATGATTAAAAAATTTATTAATCTTATCACCACCTGAATAGGCAAAGTCAGCCATCAAACCTAAATTCATAGCATTGACAATCGAATATTCATTTGTGTGATGTAACAGCAAGATCCAAGCCCTAAAAGGACAAATCTTAATAAGTATACGTGCATTAAAATACATATTGGAAATAAATAACCCAGAGAAATCAGGGTCAGGAAAATGGAATTTAGGTAGTTTGGTATCTGTCCACTCCGGAATGCTGGGTGCTTTATCACAAAGCTGGCCTATTACAGTATAATAACAAATACACTTTCTTTATCCACACTTATTGGAGCCATTTTCATTTGATACGCACCTACTCGCTCAAGACTCAATGGCCGTTTTTCCATTTCATCTGCGAGAGGTTGGGCCTCAATAAACAGTGTCAGGTCAAGATGGTGTAACCCCTCAATACGTATAATGCCACTAGCATCACTATTGCCAGTATACTCGCTCACATGACCACTTCTGGTCGCATCATTAATAGCCCGATACGGCATATTAGCGACAGGATTACTCATCTCATCCAGTAATTGGAACTCAACCCAACGTGTTTGATTTTTTGCGCTGAGTGATACGGTCTTACTTTCTTCTTTTATTGAAGTATTATGTTCTTTATTACTCACCTGCTCACCTCTTTTATTAGTCCTGAATTATCTCTTATTAACAAAGAAATTCCCTTACGGGTTCCTTTTCTTCTTCCATAAATAAGTGCTATAAAAAACACCAACTAATAAAAAAGCTCATTAAACAGTCTTACTATTGTAGTGGGTAATACAATGCTCTTTATCTCCTGAGGAATATATCAATTAGTTTTTATATTTTTTAAAGTCTGGGTAAATTAAACCATCAGAAATTATTGAGTCATCAGACTTATTTGAATTTTTCCTTTTGCTCCATCTTGTTATCATAGGAAAATATTTTAGAGCTAACTTTAAGTTATTGCCGCTAACACTTTAAAACTGCCCATTACGAGAGTTTCATCATCTAATGATGACCGTTGGCCCACTACTGTACCTGATACTCGTTCTTTCCCCAGACGCTTCATATCAATGTATTCTTTCCCTAAATTAAACTCACTCAGTTTTCATTGACATGCCCGTCTGTCATAGCTATTTTCGCCTGATAGATGTCATCACTGTTTTTTTTGCATTAGTCCGATAATAAATAACATATGAGTAGTAAATCACATTGAACTCAATTTCTCAAAATCAGGAGTGACTTCACCATTAGATGTGACGCTTCCATCGGGATATTCTATACGCCAGTGATTACCTTTCTTTTTTATCTTTGGACCAACCATTTTTACAACTTTAGATTCATCCAAGATAGGAAGTAATTTTATATATACAGTCTCTTTATTTATGGCATTAATTCTATATGACTCAAACTTTCTTTTGCCTAGTAACGATAGATCTGTAGCCTCTTTTGTAAGATGCCATTCTGTAATTACTGGATAGTAAGTCGGCGTTAATGATAAAGGATTTTTAGTAAGTATATAGTCACCATTTCTCGCCCCTTCATCATCCAAAGCAATCTTAATACCAACGGCTGTTCCTACCTGACCACCACTATTTTTAATGAGATGTTCTGTTCTGGAGTATTGGATACCCAATGTTACTTTACTTAATCGCCATTTACATTGCCCACCACCATCCATTGGAATTTGGCTTCGATAGTTACCAGAGGTTTTATCAATCTCCATATTGAGATTACGAGCCTGCGTACCTTTTAGTTGATACACCTTCATATCTACGTTGTATCGTTCCTTCTTGCATTCATCAGAAGTGTAAAATGCAACTAATGGAATAGCTTGGGTATTTTTAGGCGCTTTAATTTCTACATCTACCCATTGATTATCACTCGGCGGTGAGATTGCACTATTTTTTGCTACGCAGCCCGAAGTGCATAGTAAAGATAAAAATAAGACATATGTGCTATTCAATTTCATAGGCCATCCTTTTTCAAACAATAACGTTGCATGGCAATATCGCTTTCGGGTAAAGATTTGGTGACATTCAAAGTCGTAACAAGTAATTTATCGACGGCCAAGAAAGACTTATTTCTGTTATACTCAGATTGAGGTATATCATTTTTATACTTCTCCATTTGAAAAACAAAAACATCCTGCTCTTTTTTATAAAAACCATCATTAGTTGTATCATATAACTCCATAATTCTATCACCAATATATTCAGCATATTTTCCGGATGGATGATCACCTCCGCTTAGTGCATTTTTAAGTTCCGGATTACCATGTTTTGGGAATAACTTATCTTTACTTTCTCTATCTATTTTTTGAATAAATTCTTGCTGATTAGCTTTCGCATTTTCATCACTCTGTGAGCTTAAACAAGGAACCAAAAATAGTTTTGCTGTTTCTGAAAGACGCTTTCTAATCTTAATTTTAGCTCGTGGATTTCGCTCTTCCAACCACTCCAAAACTGACTCTGTTTTGAAAAAGTGCACAACTTCACCATGATGACAAAAAACCTCGTTCCCAAAGGGGATTAAAGTCTTGATCACTGACCAACTATAACCAAAAACGTACCCTAGTGGTCCCCATAGTTTATAGAAATGATTATCTAATTCTCGCTCTGGAGGTACAGAGGGTACTGCATCATTCTCATTAACATGTCTATAATGAGGTATCCCATCCAATTCATTCATAGCACTCAAAGTAAAAGTACGAGGCATTCCATAAGTATATAATATAGGATTGTAATCAATGAGTTTAGCTGCATGTATTAAAGCCAGCGCCCCACCTAAACTATGCCCGCAGATATATAACTCTTTATCCTCGATTATTTTACTCAACAGATAGAAATCACTTTCAACATCATTATTATCAATAACTTCAAATGCATCTAAAAAACCCTGATGTACTAATCCATTACTTACAATCCCGCTACAAGGTATTTTAATATCACAAGTTAGATTAATAGGTTTATAAGTAACATCTGTTACAACATCTAATAAACTGGCAGTACCACGCCAAGCTACAATGACCTCCACGCTACTAGCTGCGAAAAATAGTTGTGTATCCTTTTTTGCCTCAGCACCCTGACTCGAATCTATAAATTCAACATCAGTATAACGTTGGTGAAAAGGCACATCTTTAACAATCGGCTGAAATTTCTTATCATTTATTTGATATGGTACGCGGGATAGCTCTAACATTTGCTGATAAAAAAAATGTGATATAGACCCCGTTGCTTGCCCATCACCATTAGTATCGTAATCTGCATAAGATAATATTGACATCAATACCAAATTGTAGGCATTCACCACCGAGTAGTCGGGTATATGGTGCAAAACTAAAGACCATGCACGGAAAGGACAAATTTCCAAAACATGGCGGCAATTCAATTTTTTTACCGTCAAACCGGTAAACCGAGTATCCGGGAAATGATATGCTGGAGGTTTCTTTTTATCTTCCCAATTAGGGGTAATAGTTGGTAGTTTATCGCACAATTTCCCAATAGTAATGTATTGGTATTCGTATTCTTCTTGTTCTGCTAGTTTTCTAACTGTTGAGTATTTATCTTCCCTACCGACACGCAGCGATCGAGTCTCCATTTCATCTGCGAGAGGTTGAGCCTCAATAAACAGTGTCAGGTCAAGATGGTGTAACCCCTTAATACGTATAATGCCACTAGCATCACTATTGCCAGTATACTCGCTCACATGACCACTTCTGGTCGCATCATTAATAGCCCGATACGACATATTAGCGACAGGATTACTCATCTCATCCAGTAATTGGAACTCAACCCAACCTGTTTGATTTTTTGCGCTGAGTGATACGGTCTTACTTTCTTCTTTTATTGAAGTATTATGTTCTTTATTACTCACCTGTTCACCTCTTTTATTAGTCCTGAAGTATCTCTTATTAACAAAGAAATTCCCTTACGGGTTCCTTTTCTTCTTCCATAAATAAGTGCTATAAAAAACACCAACTAATAAAAAACAACCCGTCAGTAATACTTTGATTAAAAACCCCATATAAAATGCGGCTTTGGTCTCCCCCTCATAATGTCCTTGTAGGATAAAACCTTCATAGATATGATAAAGATATGATGAAAAACCAGTGATAATGAAAATAAAAAACAAGGTTAAAGAAAGTAAAATATAGAGGGATAGAAGCAAAATTTTTCTTTTCATAGAATTTCCCAGAACAAGACTTTTGTTGATTTCCTTAGGTCGGACATCGACAGGTAACTTTCAGATGCCTGAGGAAAGGTTCGTCTTGCCCAAGTAGATAACCATCCCAGACTGGCTAATTTATTGTTTTTCCATAAATCTATATGATCACCGGTAGGAGATTTCTCACCAGAGCGTAGCCAATAGTCTTGGAAAAAGATGAGTCCTGTTTTATCAGACACAGCATCTTCATAAGTTTTTCCCGTCAATTCCAGTGGCTTTTTGCCTCCTGCAAAAGGAAGTGTTTTCTGGCTTTTAAGATAATCACTCAGTTCCTGGGCACGGATAGCATGAATTCCTTTTCCTGTACTGTCCGGTGTAGGGCAATTCCAACATCGTGTTCCTTTAAAACTTTTCATCAATATGCCGCACTGATACAAAGCTTCACTGACATTTATTGCACAGTGATCTGAAAACACATCGTCTTTCGACTTGGGATCAATATGTTTGATCGTACTTGAAGGGTAAGCGGACCATAACTCATCAAAGTAGACAGATTTAATTTTGATATCCTGAACAGAACCCATTTTATCATTGGGTTTCACTACTGTTTTCTGATTCATTTATGTATCCTTCTCTATCTGAGCAAGGGCTTCATCGCCCCAAAGTACGGTTATCTCCGATTTGCCCTGAGTCACCATCCGTTCAGTCAGTCCTTGAGCATCGGTAAACCCCGAGTAAACCTGCCCATCTTGCGATTTTGCATAGTACGCATATTCCACCATTGGCTCTCCCGTTGACTCATCAACCGCTCTCAATTGCTCATCCAGTGATTCATCTGGAGAACCAATGGTCAATGGCATTGGCGTGGTGGTAAATATTTTGGCTGTTTTCCCTTCAATATCTGTCGTTCCTAAGTAAACATCCCCTGCGCTAGTCGTTATCTGATAGCGGGTAAAGGGTAAAGCTTCCCCAGTTTTTTCATCAGTAAGGGCATAACTGCCCCCAAAACCACGAGGGAATACTTTAGGTGCTACATTCAGACTTGCCGAGCCCATTTTCTGTACATTGGCCGACTTCAACAAGATATTACCCGGACAACCCAGTTCAATATTCCCACCGCTGAGTTTGATATAGGCTCCACCGCAAGTCAGCACTAACTCACTGTTCGCCGATATCTCCACTTTCCCTTCTGTACTACGGATTTCGATATCTTTCTGCGCCGTCGCTAAAATTGAATCACTCTGCGCCTGTACTTCTATCTTGCCTTTGCCCGCAAACAGTTTCATGCCCTGTCCTTGCGCAAATAGACTTACCGCATCACTCGCCGCCACAGTAAACGACTTACCCGCGCTGATATCAGTGTTGTGCCCTGACACCACACCGATACTTTCACCGCCCGATGCTATCCGTACCGCTTTTGGGCTCACCATCCCTATACCTTCCGGGGCATGCAGTAACATCCCTGCTGAGCTCAGTTCGTTCAGCGATTTATTCAATTGCTGTTGACTGGCAATATCTCCTTCATGCGCTTGCGCAGTTTGTACTGCTTGTGACAGGCTTCTCGCCAGCGACAACGCCGTCTCCAGTTGGCTTATCGCCTCACTCATATCCAGCATCTCCCCCCCGGCAGACGGTTGTTTATCCGCACTGATAAACACCCCTCTCCCACCGCGGATGCTAACCCAATCATCAGTTCGTAGCTCTGCCCCCTCACCGCGGAGAACTCGTTGGGCATCCACGTTATGCCCAAGATTCAACTGCGTCTTGCCGCCATACTCGGTGCTGAGCTTGATGTGCTCTTCGCCGCGTTTGTCTTCCATGCGCAGCTTATTGAACGCAGGGGTGCGGATCACGTTGCGGGTGTTATTTTTTTCGGTGACATGGTCGGTATGACGCGAATCGTGCAAAGCATGGGCAATATACGGGCGGTCTGGGTCGCCGTCGTGAAACGCGATGGCCACTTCGGTACCCTGTATCAGCGGAAAGTGAATGCCGTACACATCGCCACCGTAAGGTTTGGCGAGTCGCACCGGCATACTCTCCTGACCTTGGGCTTTATCGTCCTGATCTGCATCAAATTTCACCCGATACAAACCGGAGGTGTCCTGCCAGGCATAGATATCGTTCGACTTGGCGCTGGTCACCCGTGCCATCATCGTGCCACTGACTTTCGGACGCGGGAGCAGTGCCGGACGCCAGCACAGGGTTTCACTGTAGGGGACGGCTGCGATAGTGACTTTCAGTGCATCTTTACGGCTGGCGCTGAACCCAGTGCGTACCACGACCATCGGTTGTGTCAACAGCTCCGGCAGCGTGGACGGAATCGATGTATCGGTTACCGTCAGCACCTGAGCAGGATGTAATGTGGGATCGGTGCTGAGACCGGTGATCAGCGTTTGTGCTGATAAAAAACGTTCATGGTCAAGGCGGGCGAGGAAGTTAGCGGTTTCAGCCGTGGGGTCGGTTTTATCGCCAGTATCCAGATGGCGCGGTTTGTAGTGATACACTTCACCATAAGTGACCCCTTCACCGTCACCGCGCGTCATATCTGCTCGGGTGGACTGCAACACTTTCTGCGCTTCACGGTAGTTGTAATCTTTGGCTGTAACGCTGGCCTCGACGACATTGTGATGCACACTCAGCCCCCAGACTGATTCTGCTCCTCTGTCACTCATCCCCGACGGGCTATTCAGTGGCAGCGTTTTACCAAACTCATAGGCACTCTGCTTATCCGCAAAATGCACCACTTCAGTCTGGGTGTCCGGCTGCAAAGTGAAGAAGTAAAATATCCCCATCTCCGAGAGCAACCGCTCAATAAATTTCAGGTCAGTTTCCTGATATTGGTTTATCTGTTCACGTTTTGGGTAGGTCTGTTTCAGGGTGAACTCATATTCCCAGTCCTTCAGGCCATGTTCTTTAAGTATCAGCTCGACAACTTCAGGTACCGATTTATTAACAAAGAAACGGTGTGTTCGGTACTGGTTATCCAACAATGCGATGAAAGGTTCTAGCGTGACCTGATAATTAACCTGGTCGGCTGAACCCGATATCCGGCGAAAATCGGTGATAACACCGTGTACCACCTTCTGTTCCATCAAACTCTGCAACACGCCAGTCCCCATCGTCAGCGTTGCTGGTTTGCGCAGTAATTGGTCCGCATCAATATTTTTGTCGGTGCTGGTGAACAGTATATTGTAGTGATATGTATTGCTGAGTCCCTCATTGCCGCTGAAATCTTCGACGTCCAATGGTGACAGGCAGGAAGGAATATCAAGGCGGTAGCGATTCAGAGTAGTTCCGGTGAGTTTTGATAATGTGTTCTGTAGCGTATTAGTAAGATTCATGGGTTTTACTCCGTGGTAATAACCTGCTTATTTCAAGTGAAAAACAGGCAAAACCTATCTTTATCGTTAAATTTTGCTGGCGATAGATGGCTCATCATATTCGCGTTTAGTTAGCGGTACGTCATAAGCCCTTCTATTGAGCATTTCAAATCCCAATACAAAATGTCTTGGATGGTTACCCTTATCTTTGGACTCAATAACGAGTTGAACAATAAAAGGTCCGGTGGAGGTATCAGGAAGATGATAAAACGAAGGTGGGATACAAAGTTTCCCATCTATAATTGTTAGATTAGGTTCATCTGTGAATGTCCCTTCTTTAGGGGGGGTACTCCTGAGATTAATAGATATAAAAACAGGCTGATAATCTTGTGCATTAGGAATAAAGAAGCATACCGAATCACCATTCATGTAGGTGCTGGCCGTCTCTGAGGGATAATACTTCATTTGTCCCCATGGACATCCTGTTAACATCAATAAGCAAAATAAAGACGACATCGTGTAAAATAAAAAACTCAGTTTTTTTCTTATCACCAAGGAAACCCTCGCATGGTCTCTTTATAAAATTTCCATATCACGCACTTGTTAATATCATTATCAAGTGTGATATTAACGAGATTCCGAAGGCGCATCCGCGTTCTTTGAATGAATTATTGGTCTGTCATAAATACATATTTCCATACCTGCGCTCACCTTATTCTTTATTCATTTCGCTGTATGGTCTGGTAATTTCCATATCGTTTGGCGGTATATTGTAAATATGCCCATCCATAACTTCCAAGGTAACAACCACTTTCCTTGGCTCATCTTTGTATTTTTTTGATATTAAAATATATTCAACAATGAATTGCCCTTTATCCGGAAAGTGATAAAAAGAGGGTGGGATACATAATTTCCCATTAGCCACGGTTAAATTAGGTTCAAAAATAAATGTCTTATTCTTTGAAGCTGTCCCGCGTGGGTTTATCCCCATATCTGCTGGTTGATAATCCTGTGCATCTGCGACTAGAAAGCAAACATCATCACCCACAATACGCACTTGAGCAGTTTCGTCAAAACGTACCCGATCGCCTATTCCAGGACATCCAGTCAGTGTTAATAAACATATAAGACACAGCAAACCTGAACACAAAAAACGAAATTTTAATGTTTTCACCAGGGAAATCCTCGCAATGCATTTTTGTATTGTTGCTGTATTACTGGTTCAGAAATATCGCCATCGAGAGTGATACTTGGATATTTGTTACTCCATAGACGCTGCCAGATAAAATAGCCATGTGTCTGCAAAATGAAATTATCTGCAATAATTTGCGCCTGCTGCTCCATGGGATATTCGCTTAATAAACGGCCATCAAGTTTATACCGGTAGCTAACCAGCCAGCTCACTAGTCCTCTGGCAACAATATTCATTCCCTTTGCATATTGCCATACATGACTCATCTCATGGATGAAGAGATGTTTCATATCGTCAGTTGTTTGAGAAAAATCAGATCTGTACAATGGCATCCGGAAATAAATTTCTCCATTGGGGGCCATGGCGGTATCTTTATTCTGTAAGCCAAATGGTAGATAACTATCTAAGTGGATCCAGACAGTCTGGTACTGGATACTTGATCCGAAAACTGACTTCGCCAGCTCCGTCTCTCCCGAGGTCAGCAACCGGATACCCCCTTCTTTTAATGTGTCCTTATTTTCCTCAGTCATTACCAAACTCCAGCGTGATCCCTTCGGCTTCATCCCAGCCCAACGCCAACGACGTGGTGCGCTGTTGCTCGGACAGACGGCTTAACAGTTGCTGGCTCAGTACCGGTAAAATCTGCTGGTTCAGTAGGCTGTCGATGTTGCGCGCCCCGGTGTCCGGCAACAGGCAGGCGGCGACCAGCGTGTCGTACAGGCTTTCTTCAATCGTGCAGTGCAGACCGTAATGTTTGTTCAGGCGCTTGGCGACTTGTGCCAGTTTCATTTCGACGATAGTGCGCAATGCGATGGCATCCAGTGGGCGGTAGATCAAGGTCTGGAAGCGGGCCAGCAATGCGGGCTGGAAGTGATCGCGCAGGATCGGGCGCAGCAGTTCGTGCAGATCGCTATGGGTCGCCTCCGGTTGTTCATCAAGCAATTGCATCAGATGATCACTGCCCAGATTGGCCGTCATCAGGATCACTGTGTTACGAAAATCAATTTCGCGCCCTTCACCGTCGCGCATAAAGCCCCGGTCAAATACCTGATAGAACAGGGTAATGACATCGGAGTGCGCTTTCTCAACTTCATCAAGCAGCACCACGCTGTACGGGCGTTTGCGCACCGCTTCAGTCAGAATGCCACCCTGACCGTAACCAACATAGCCTGGCGGCGAGCCTTTCAGTTGGGAAACGGTGTGCGCCTCCTGATATTCGGACATGTTGATGGTGATCAGCGATTTTTCACCGCCGAACAGGGTGTCGGCCAACGCCAGTGCGGTCTCGGTTTTACCCACCCCACTCGGCCCGACCAGCAGGAATACGCCCAGAGGACCATTTTCGGAGGTCAGGCCGGTTTTGGCAGCGCGCAGGCGTTGTGCCATATCAACCAGCGCCGCATCCTGACCCACTACGCGGGTGCTGAGATGGTTTTCCAGTTGCAATAAATCCGTCTGTTCGTCTTTCAGCAGACTGCTCAGCGGGACGCCGGTCCAGTCAGCGATAACCGTCGCCACAGTGCGAACATCAACATCCAGCGACAGCAGCGGCGCATTACCTTGAATCTGGCTGAGTTCTGCCTGCAACTCAGCCAGATGTGCCACGTTGGCGATATCCTGACGCGCTTCAACAATCAGTGTGGTGAGGCGTTTCTCTGCTTCATATTGCTGTTCCAGTTTTTGCTGCCCAACGGCCAGCTCTGCGCGGCGTTTATCAATCTCAAGTAAGCGCGTTGAACCGATATTCGGCAACAGGAGTAAATCCTGCTCAATAGCCTGCTGCTCCATCGCCAGCGCGGCCAGTTCGGCGTTAATTTCCATCAGCGCGGCAGGCAGGGTGTCGATACTCATGCGGACACGGGCACCGGCGGTATCGAGCAGATCCACGGCTTTGTCCGGCAGTTGGCGACCGGTCAAAAAGCGCCGGGAGAGAGTGACAGCAGCGGTAATAGCAGAATCCAGAATGTGCACGCCGTGATGCTGAGCGTAACGGCCCTTTAAGCCCCGCAGCATCAAACTGGCTTTGGCATCATCCGGCTCGTCAACTTTCACCATCTGGAAGCGGCGTTCCAGTGCCGCATCGCGTTCAAAATACTGTTTGTATTCCGACCACGTGGTGGCGGCGATGGTGCGTAATTCGCCACGGGCCAGTGCGGGTTTCAACAAGTTGGCGGCATCCGCGCCACCGGCCTGATTACCGGCACCAATAATGGTGTGGGCTTCGTCGATAAACAGCAGTACTGGTGTCGGCGATTGTTGCACCGCCTCGATAACATTTTTTAGCCGCTGCTCGAACTCGCCTTTGACCCCAGCCCCGGCTTGCAACAGACCCAAGTCCAGTGTGCGCAGGCTAACGGTCTTCAGGCTATCCGGTACGTTGCCCTCAGCAATACGTAGCGCCAGCCCTTCAACCAGTGCGGTTTTACCGACACCCGGTTCACCGACCAAAATCGGGTTATTTTTACGGCGGCGCGACAGGATATCCACCATCTGGCGGATCTCGGTATCGCGACCAAAAATCGGGTCAATCTGCCCGGCTTTCGCTTTCGCGGTGACGTCCAGAGTGAATTTATCCAACGCCGCTTGCAGGGCGTCATTCAGTTGGGGCTGACCGCTGGCTGAGGGGGTGGTCGGAGCCTCATCGGTCAGATTGACCGGGCTGTCTGCCAATGCTGCTGCCTGCTGAACTTCGGGACGCTCATCGGATTGGCTGTCCAGCAAAGGTAACAGGCGCTGTAGCTGGGTCGTACTCAGGCTCAGCAGCGGCCAGGCAGCTTCTGCGGCCAATAGTGATGGCGTATTTATCAGGGCCGCCAGTAGATGGACGGATCGCACCGCATTAGCATCTTCCTGTAACGACGCATCCAACCAGGCACTTTTGATCAGTTGCTGTAACGCGGCTGACAACTGAGGTTTACCCTGCACGGTGCGGGGTAAGGTCTCCAAATGGGCCAGCAATCCCTGCCACAGGTTGTCCATGTCCCACTCATAACGCCGGGCAATGACGGTGATATCACCCTCGCCCTGCTCCAGCAGTTTCAACAACCAGTGTTCGACGGTGATCTCGGCATGGGCGCGGGTCTGACATAAGGTAGCGGCACCGGCCAGTGCCTGCGCGCAATAGGGATTTAACCGACGTAATAAGTGTGCTGAATGCGTTGTCATTAAGATCTTCCTTGTTTGCCATTTACCCTATTTGGACACGCTACCGCCCATAGCCATATCCTAAATAAGGAAACCGAGGCCCATAAGGTCATTAAAAGGTTGTTAATTTTTGCTCAATCACCGTACAAACAGTGGCTCAGCAAAAACAAAAAAGCAGACGGCAAACCGTCTGCTTCGGGTCATTACGCCGTGGCGCGTTCGTTCCAAGAATCGGAATGAATGATGTTGCCGTCTTTGAAGGTCCAGGTGACTTTTTCGTAGCGCAGTTCCACCAGTTCCAGATGGTTGTGCTTCTCTTTAGCCGGATCTTTGACGTCGTGCATTTTCGGCGCGACTTTGACCACTTTGACGTTTTCCAGTTTGGTGTTGAAATACTCAACTTCCTGGCCAGCGTCATCAATGCGGTACCATTTGAATTCAGCGGTTTTCAGTGTCTGGCCGGTGGTTACCGCTTTGTACAGATAAGGGGTAGACGCATCGATCTCTTTGGTGAAAACAAATGGGGTATGGATACGCGTACCGGTCAGCTTGCCGGTATTGTTATCCGTTGGGATGTACAGGTTATGGTCCTGTGCCACGATCTCAATGCTGCCTTCACGGCTTTGCACATCAACAGAACCCTTGATGTCCGCACCGCCGTCGTCTTTCAGCCACAGATATACTGGAATTGCCATGGTTTACTTCTCCATTTCTTGAGTTGATACGTCACTTTCATCCTGTGACGCTGTTTTTACGTCTGGTACCTGACAGGCGTCGGCCTGAGGGACCAAACTGATTTCGACACGGCGGTTGAGCGCACGGCCCGCTTCCGTATCGTTAGATTTCAGAGGGCGACTCTGGCCATAACCCTGTACGGCAAAGCAGCTTTCTGGAATATCCCCGGTATCGCGCATCCAGTTACGTACCGATTCCGCCCGCTTAAGTGACAGAATCTGATTGGACTGACTATCACCGGTGATATCAGTGTGCCCCGCCACCACGATCAGCCAGCCGGGTTTCGCCTTAATCCCGACCAGCGCGTTGATAAGCACTTTGGTGGAGCCGGATTTAAGTTCTGATTTACCCACGTCAAACAGAGATAAGCTGTCCAGACGCAGGGTTTTGGGTCCTTGAACAATTTGATTAATCACCGGTGGTGGCGGTGGAGGAGGCGTCCAGCTATTGATAGCAATATCAAGCGGAGCTCTAAGTCGCAGCCCCTGATACAACCCCAGTGACAGGCGCATCGGTGCACCACGGCGTAACCAGTCATCCAGTAAGTGAGCATCCGCACGCAGTTGTTGTTGAGCATGCGCTTTCAGTGTTGGGGGGGTGCCGGTGAGCCGGTTATACAGCGACAGATGATCGCCAACGCTCTGGACCAGACGTTGGTTATTGATAAAGGAAGCCAACAGAGCACACAGTAAAAATACACCGCACAACACACCCGCCATCTGACAGGTCTGCATCAAGCGGGAGACGCCACGACGACGCGGCAGATAAGGCAGCAGCACTTCTGGCAACGGCAGGTAATCTTGATCTGGAGTCGCCACTGGGGTCAGCGTGGTTATCCCGCTAATGTGTGCCTGCCACAAATTGCCCTGATTCGCCGTCACCGAGGTAAAGCAGTAACCCCATGCACACGGGGTCAGCGAAGGGACATCCCCTTGCCGCTGTGTCAGGATGCTCACAACATGTTCATCAAGCCAGGACAGAAGACTCTCCATCCAGAATACAGCGCTCAACCTTTCCTGAACGTTGCGATCTTGATACTGACTCCATTCAACCAGCGGCATGATCCCTGCCCCCGGTTCCTGAACCTGAATACCCTTTTGCCCCGGAGTGACCGTGTACCAGCGCTCTACCTGCTCTGATGAAACCGCTGGCGGTGAAAGCCAAGTGCTTATCCAGACGGGAGGGATCCCCGCAAGCCACCCTTTGCACTGCACGATGGCTCGTTGCCAAGCCCGCACAGATTGTGAAAAATCATCCCGGTCCTGATGCTGCTCCGGCACGATGGCCAGTAACACCGAGATCTGAGCAATCAGTGCCGGACGTTCAGCCGCCAGATGTTGCGCGAGTATCGGCAATTGTTCTGGCATTCTCACCGCCAAATACCAACCTTGACGGGTTTCACGAAAGGACGCTGATGGGGAAAACAGGGCATTGCTGTCACCACAAACCAGTACGACTGCGCCCTGAAAATCTTCAGGTGGAAGTGTTGAGTCTGCAATGGACTGGTGAGCCACTTTATTGCGGTTGTGTTTACGCCACTGCAAATAACCGACACCCCCACTGAGGATGACAGCCAGCATACTCAATGCTACACGGCTACCTGTGCCCAACGGCCAGAAACCCAGGATAAGCCACAGTGCCAGACAGGTACCCAGCAGTAACAGGAGTAACTGTGTTAATCCGCGCATCCGCTAGTGCATCCCTGTCAGTTGAGACACCATGTGCGTCAGTCGAGTGGACAACGTGAACCACAGAGCAACCAGTATGACGACGCCCGCGCCCCACGAGAACCAATAGGTCTTGCGCCCAGAGCGTAAACGCAATGAGCGCGAGACCACGGGTGTTTCCTGTGAAGAGGCAAACGGCGGCACCAGCAAACTCAGCTTGCGCACCACATCTTCCCGGCGCTCGTCGCCCTGCTCCCGGTAGCGACCGGCAAAACCTAAGGTCAATGCGCGGTAAAAACAGGTCAGCACCGCCGTATCCGGTGCAGACTCCTGCAACACCGTGCGGATCCGTTCCCACAACTCTTCACCCGCATTCAGGGTATTGAAGTAGCGGGCCTGAAGCGGGTCTTTCAACCATTTGGTATAACCGCTGTCCTGTTTTTGGCGGTTCAGGACGCTTTCATCCAGTAACGCACACTGGGTGTACAGCATATGATCACAGCTGATTGCGCTGAAACCCGCACGCGTCAGTGCTTCGCGAGCGCCATCGATCCACTCGCAGGCACGGCGATACAAGGCTTCCCCGTCTTCAATTTCCTGACCATTACGTAACTGGCTGACCATCAGCCAGCAGGGATAAAAGACCTCATCAACCACAGACGTATTTATTTTGCTCATGAGCGCAGCACCGCAAACAGTTCGAGTTTGACATCACCCAGCGATCCTGGGGTGTAGAAAGCACAGTTACCCGCATCCAGCATGGCCTGCGCGGCGGGTCCCTTGAGGTCAAGGGCAAAGTACTGATTTTCCAATCTCAGCGGGATAGCAGCCGGAACATGAGACAGCGGTTTCATCGCCACACCGTTAAGTGCCACGTTGACCACATCTGATACATCCTCAACACTGCCAGCCTTACACAACAGCGGGAACTGGGTTTGCAACAGATGGTTGGGGATCGAGGAGCGAACAGAGAGATAGAAATCAGCCCCTTCGCGCAGACGGGCATCATGCAACGAACCGGTCCAGAATTGTCCCTCATGAGCGAGTTCAATCGCCACCATACGGGATGGCAGGCTGGCTTCGAGCAGAGCATCAAGCAAGGTGAACAGCGGCGGGAAAACCTGCTCCGGCGCGTCATGCTGATAAAGCGGAATGTCTTCGGCTTTATGCTCAAGGGAAAATGTCAGCAGGCTACCTGCGAGACGAACCAGTTCGCGATAGAACAGTTCGGGGTGGCGAGAAGGCGTTTGATACAGTTCCATCAGCACCGGTTCGGCACTGTTTAACGCATTCAGCAACCAGAACAGTGACACATCGGCCACGGCGAAATCTGCCATCCGCTCGTTACTTTCACGCCGCATGGCCATCAGGCGACGTCGGCGTGCCTGTAGGCGGTGGATTAAATCCCCCAGTTCAGTCAGCACAACCTGACTGGCCGCCAGCGACAGCATCGGCGGGATAAAATTCTCATCCTGCACCCACTGCCCCTGAGCATTGCGCATCAGCCGCACCACCGGACAGGTCAGATAGGCACTATTTTCTTGATGAGCAAAACGCAGCGTGACCGCGTGGCGCATTATGGCCAGTTCGGTACGTTCATGACCGGCAAGCTCTTGTACGGTGACCCATTCCTGCTGCCAGCGGCGAGGGCGCGCGCTGTCCTGACCATCATCCAGATTGCCACCGTTGGCCGACAGCAACGGTAATGCCAGCACCACGTCCACGGAGTCACGGTCTGAAACCCCAGACAAATCGCAGGCGGGAGGCAGGTTATCCGCCCGTTCAGAGTCAATTAGCGTGCCATCTGGAAAGCGAACCACCAGCCGAAGCGCATTCAGACGGGAAAGCGCCAACGACCCGTTGTCGAATGACGCATCAATGACACCCCACGGCGCTGCCAGTGTCATCTGTGCCACACTATCGGCGACATAAGCATCCCAGCGGGACTGTTGCTGGAATTGTTGCGGGGCCAAAAAGGCCCCATCGTTCCATAACGGACGATAAATTTTCATCGTGTCTCCGTTTATGCCTTAGCCTTCGGCATCTGCGAAACCAGAGACAGATTGACGTCCATGCCTTCCACTTGGAAGTGTGGCACGGCATACAGCTTGACGCGGAAGAAGCCGGGATTGTCTTCGATATCTTCTACCGTGACTTTCGCATCACGCAGTGGATGGGACGCCTGTAAATCATCACCCGGATCAGTCATTTCCGTCACCAGTGTGCGGATCCAGTTATTCAGTTCCAGCTCAAGCAAACGGCGATCTTTGGTGGTGCCGATATTTTCGCGCTGAATCAACTTCAGATAATGCGCAATGCGTGACAGTAGGAAGATATAAGGCAGACGGGCGTTGATGCGGCTGTTTGCCGTGGCATCAGACGTGTCATACAGCGCCGGTTTCTGGGCGGAGTTGGCCGAGAAGAAGCAGGAGTAATCACGGTTTTTGTAGTACGACAGCGGGATAAAGCCCAGATTGGCAAACTCGAACTCGCGGGTTTCCGGGATCATCACTTCTGACGGGATTTTGACCTGATTGCCCGTGCCCAAATCATACAAGTGGATAGGCAAGTTGGTCACAGCACCACCGGCCTGCGGGCCACGGATCTGCACACACCAGCCATTTTTGATGAAGCTTTTCACCATGTTGGCAGCAAAGGCAAACGAGGCGTTGGTCCAGAGATAACGGTCATGGTCTGGCCCTTTCACCTGCTCAACGTAGTTAAAGCTACGTACCGGCACGGTGTCTGGCCCGTATGGCAAGCGCCCTAGCACGCGTGGCATGGTCAGACCGATATAGCGGGAATCATCCGAGTCGCGGAAGGCTTTCCACTTGATGTATTCAGCGCGGTCGAAGTAGTTACCGATATCTTTGATGGCCGCCACTTCTTCCATGTTCTCTTTGCCAAAGAACTCGGGACCAACGGAGCCGATAAACGGCATATGGGCCGCCGCCGCCACCTTGGAGATATTGCGCAATAAGGCGATATCTTGCGGGCTGCGGTCAAACTCGTAGTTGGAGATAGCCGCGGCAATTGGCTCGCCACCGGGGGTGTCGTATTCCTGAATGTAGGTCTGGGTGTAGAGACCGCTTTGCACGATTTCAGGGGCGTCTTCAAAATCCTGTACCAGATGATCCTTGCTGATATCCAGCAGTTCAATACGGACATTTTGACGGAAATCGGTTTGATCAATAAGGGATTTCACACCACGCCACGTGGACTCGACACGTTGAAAATCAGCGTGATGCATCACCGCATCCAACTGGCGACTGATTTGGTCATCCAGTGCCGCAATGTGACCATCCAGCAAGGTTTTATCCAGCTTCTCCACTTTTTTTGACGATTGCTTCAGCAGGTCTAAAAAGACACTGACGGCGGCAGTAACGCGCTCATCCGTAGTCGCTTCCGCCAGTGCATCACTGTTCTGGAAAGCGTCAAGGCTAGCCAATGAGGAGACGGGATTCAGGTTGATCTTTTCAAATAAAGAGGCATAAACCCCTTGAGCTACGGCAGGGTTCTTCTCTAATACGGTCGTCGCACTACCCTGCGCACTGTTTTCCTGTACAGACATCAGCATGTTCCTTCTCTTTTCTTTCTATTTATTAGTAGCCAATCCGGCGATTAACACTCTTTTGGGGCTAATGCCGCCAATTCAGCACGCAGCTCGTCACTCAATGTTTCGTCTTTGAGGATATTTTCCAGCTCGCGACGGAAGGTAGCGTTGTCCAAAAGATTGGATTTGAGGTCACGTAGCAGGTTGCGCATTGCCAGCAAGGCACGCAGTTGCGGGATTTGACGGGCGACGTTTTCCGGTTCGAAATCTTTCATGTCACGGAAGGTCAAAGCGACAGCAGTATCAGTGTTATCCTCTGCCAACGTGTCAGGGACTGAGAGTTTCAGGCTCGGTTGGAACTCAGCCAGAACGCTATTAAAATTGTTTTTATTGATATTGAGTTTTTCACGTTCCGACAGTGGGCGCTGTTCCTGACCGTTGCTGTAATCCCCCATCACCAACAATTTCAGAGGAAGCTCCATTTTCTTCTGAGCTCCGCCTGTATGCAGATCTAATTTAATATTAATGCGTGCTTTAGGTATCTCATTTTGAAAGCTTGAAGAGGACATCGACTTTCCTTGTTAGGGGAAGATAATTTAGGAAACCCATGCCTGAGAAGATGCGTAAAAACAATCTATATTGCCCAGAGCAATATTCATCGCACGCCGATAACTCGGGTGTATGAAATAGGGAATAATTGTTCGTAGATAACATTACCCATTCGCAGGATGGCATAACACGGTATCTGGAAGGTATTTTTCTCACATATAAACATATCGAACAAATACCCAGTGGCCGCAGTTTAAAAACATTAGCTAAGTAACACCAACGGCTTAAATGTTACAAAATGTAAATAAACCATCTAAAAATGAAAATCAGTATCATGTTGATGAATAAGAATTTTCTTACAATAAAATAAAAAAGCTTTTCAGCTTAGTGTGTTAAAAAACATTACAGAAATTAAACTGAGTTAATGCGAAGTGAATTGTAGGACAAGTCCTACATATATCTTTTTTAAAAAATGTGATGTAAGTCTGGGATATTTTATAGCAAGAGTAGTGAGCGATAAATTAATCTATTATTACAGTGAATCAGTTAACCTATAATAATGTAAATATGACTCATCAATTGATAATGCCATGGAATAACACTGCCGAATGCAGAATAGAAGTGAACGGAAAGTAGCCCCGAAAAAGCCCTGATATAGAATAGTAAATTCTAGAATTCGTGAAATGAGCGGAAAATTTTGCGTACATTCTGAAGAGTTGAACAGATTTCTATCAAGTCGAATTGGCAGGTAGCGACCTTCATTACAGAGTAAATTTAGCCCAATCTCAAGCAATGTAGTCTAAAAAATCGGGTGAGAATTCGTATGCCGAATGACATAATAAATAATTATTTTGGGAAAAATCGAATAAGAAAGGAGGATAAAGAGAATTGATGGCGGAGGAGGAGAGATTCGAACTCTCGAACGGTTACCCGTCGACGGTTTTCAAGACCGTTGCCTTCAGCCACTCGGCCACCCCTCCGCAACGGACCGAACTATAAACAGAGCACTGCCGCTTGTAAAGCTTGTTTGTGTCTAATCGGCCAAAAAGCCGCCATCTGATTATCGAGTGCTGAATTAATCGTCATGGCTGATGATTCATTGTGCGATAACCAGCACATTCTTTTCTTACTGATGTCCCTCAATAAGGCAAATACAGAGATTTCTTTGGGGTACAGGAAATATTTGCTAAATTAGCGGCCGTTTCATTGGCTGAACCACCGAGGTAATATGTTGGAGTTTGAAGGTCGGGCTATTGATACCGACGCGCAAGGTTATCTGAAAAACAGCGCAGACTGGAGCGAAGCTTTAGCACCGATTTTGGCTGAACAAGAAGGCATCACACTCACCGAACCGCACTGGGAAGTGATACGTTTTGTGCGCACTTTTTATCAGGAATTCAATACATCCCCAGCTATCCGCATGCTAGTCAAAGCCATGGCACAGAAATATGGCGAAGAAAAAGGGAATAGCCGATATCTGTACCGCTTATTTCCCAAAGGGCCGGCAAAGCAAGCGACGAAAATTGCAGGTCTACCCAAGCCAGTGAAATGTATTTAGCAGGCGGCACTATTGTCGTCATGGCATTAGCTCGATTGACGAGTTAATAGCGAATGTTAAATGTTTCAAACGGAATAGTAGAATGAGGTTCTGTCAATACGCGATCCACTCGCGCCCCACGTGGTCCTCCCTGCTTAATCCACGCCATTAGGCTATCAACGGCCTCTGGCTCACCGTAGGCCACCACTTCCACACTGCCGTCGTCACAATTTCTGGCATACCCCGTCACCCCTAATTTCTGGGCCTGACGTTGTGTGCTATAGCGGAAACCGACACCTTGGACAATGCCATAAACATAGGCAGCGGTGCATATTTTTGCCATATCAACTCCTCATCTACGTGATAATTTGCATTTTCCGGCCCATACTCCGACAATACCGCTCTTTTTTACCTAGCTGGCAGCCACTTAATTATGACCTTACGCCTGATTCTTGCCAAAGGACGTGAAAAATCCTTACTTCGTCGCCACCCGTGGATTTTCTCCGGGGCCGTTCTGCGCCTTGAAGGTGATGCCCTTCCCGGTGAAACCATCGATATCCTTGATAGCCAAGGTAAATGGCTGGCCCGTGGCGCTTACTCTCCTGAATCACAAATTCTGGCACGAGTCTGGACGTTCCAACAAGATGAAGTGGTAGACCGCGAATTCTTTATCCGTCGTCTGCAGCAAGCTCAAAGCTGGCGAGATTGGCTGGCTCAACGGGATGGCTTGAATGGTTACCGCCTCATTGCTGGCGAATCTGATGGCCTACCAGGCATCACCATTGACCGCTTCCAGAACTTCTTAGTCTTGCAATTGTTGTCTGCCGGCGCTGAGTATCAGCGAGCTACACTGGTTAGCGCATTGCAGCAATGCTATCCAGAATGCTCAATTTACGACCGCTCTGATGTCTCAGTTCGTAAAAAAGAGGGCTTGCCACTAACCCAAGGGACGGTTTGCGGCGAAATCCCCCCAGCTCTGCTACCAATCAGCGAAAATGGTATGCAACTCTTGGTTGATATTCAGCAAGGCCATAAAACAGGTTTTTATTTGGATCAGCGTGATAGCCGCCTAGCAGCACGTAACTACGCCGATGGCCGTCGTGTCCTGAACTGTTTCTCTTATACCGGCGCCTTTGCTGTAGCCTCCTTGATGGGTAATTGCCAGCAAGTCATCAGCGTTGATACCTCACAATCTGTACTGGATATCGCCAAGCAGAATATTGAACTGAATCAGTTGGATATGAGCAAAGCCGAGTTCGTTCGTGATGACGTGTTCCAATTGCTGCGTAATTATCGTGCACAAGGGGAAAAGTTTGACATGATCATTATGGACCCACCGAAATTTGTGGAAAATAAGAGTCAATTGGCGAGCGCTTGTCGTGGTTATAAAGACATCAACATGTTAGCGATACAGCTATTGCGCCCAGGCGGGATTCTATTAAGCTTCTCTTGCTCAGGATTAATGCCAACAGATTTATTCCAGAAAATTTTGGCGGATGCCGCGTTAGATGCGGGCAATGATATACAATTTATAGAGCAGTTCCGTCAGGCCGCAGATCATCCGGTTATCGCAACATATCCGGAAGGTTTATACCTAAAAGGGTTCGCTTGTCGGATAGTGTGACTTGAAATACCCCACAAAGCCCTCATATAGAAGGCAGAGTAACGTTTCTCAGGAGGTTATCATGATCGCCAGCAAATTTGGTATTGGGCAACAGGTCCGCCACAGCCTACACGGCTATTTGGGTGTGGTGATTGATATCGATCCTGAATATTCTCTTGAGCCGCCTGAACCTGATGAAGTTGCAAACAATGATACTTTGCGCTCATCACCTTGGTATCACGTGGTTATTGAGGATGATGAGGGGCAACCGGTACACACTTATCTCGCTGAAGCACAGTTGACTTATGAAGATGTGGATGCTCACCCAGAGCAGCCGTCATTGGATGAGCTGGCGGCGTCGATTCGCCATCAGCTACAGGCCCCACGTCTGCGCAACTAAGTTGTAGTCAATTTAGCTGCAATAAATTGAGTCTCAATGCATATCGATAAAACCCGGCACTTCAGACCCGCCGGGTTTTTTATTGCCGAGATTTGCCCTCATGAGGGCGCTAAAATGACTCTTTTTCTAATCCCAGCCGGGGTATCTCAATTTTCGGGCAGCGATCCATCACAACCTTTAGTCCTGCATCAGCCGCCAATGTTGCCGCCAACTCATTAATCACACCGATTTGCAGCCATAGCACTTTAGCGCCAATAGCAATGGCATCCTGTGCAACGCCATACGCCGCCTCTGTGTTACGAAAGACATCCACCATATCAATCGAATGGGGAATATCTGCCAGTTCAGCATATGCCTGCTGTCCGAGTAACGTTTTCCCAGCCAGTTTCGGGCTGACAGGCGTGACCTGATAGCCCTGTTGCAACAGATAAGCCATAACACCATAGCTGGGACGCGATGGTTTATCACTTGCACCGACTAGCGCAATGGTTTTTACCTGCTGGAGAATGTCTGTAATCTCTCTATCGTGCATTTTTCAGTTCCTCTGATGCGCTAAAAGAATGTTTCTGTCCATTTGCATTTGGGTGGAATGACAAATATTAGGCGACGACTAAGTGTATATCATGCTGAAAATCGAGGATAAACGCAGTCTAATTGATTTCGTTTAATTGATATCGCACTAATAACTGTTAGATTGTCTCTTTTATCTTTAGAATTCATTAGGATAATAGTGAGATATTTATACTGAATATTTCAGAAAGTAAATAAATGTGGGCGCACGGAAAGACTTTGACACATAATCTAGCGTGTCTGACAATGTAAGTGGATATCATCTTCAGGAGCAATACATGAAATTTGGTCTGGTGGTCGCAGGGATTTTGGCCGTTTGCTGTAGTGCTTCAGCGCTAGCCACGACCTTAAAACTTGCACCGGAAATTGACCTGTTGGTGGTCGATGGGAAGAATATGTCGGGTTCTTTGCTAAAGGGAGCCGACAGTTTAGAGTTAAACAGCGGCCAGCATCAAATCCTGTTCAAAGTGGCAAAGCCGCTCCCGGCAGATCCAAACGTATTGTATGCATCGCCGCCGCTGGTGGTGGTGTTTAATACCCGCAACACTCGCTCAGTCGCGATCAAATTGCCGGTTATTGATACTGAACGAGATGGAAATAAGTTCTCTAAAAATCCTACATTCCAGCTTATTGGCGATGATGGACACCCGTTGTCCGTGCGCCACGATGTGCTGCATCAAGAGAACCTTAACAAGGCGGCAACACTTGAAACCGCAATGGCTATCTATAACGTCGGAAAATACACTGCCTCCGTTCCCTCATTTGCCACAATACCACCTTCAACAGTGAGTGCCGTACCTGGCACCACCATTGCGGTTGCAGGGACGAATACAACACAAAAAACTACCCGCCTGCAAGGTGAGAATATCGCCGAGCAGATGCTTCAATATTGGTTTCTGCAAGCTGATGCCGAAACGCAACAGCGCTTTCTGATATGGGCGAAAAAGTCATCCATTAAGTAGCGCGGTCAATTTAGGCTATTCTTAAACATCGGGTTATGCTTGTTTCTTCGCATTTCTTTGCGTTAACACTATGCACAAAATATCCATTTCAGTAATCTGTCAGCAAACCGCTGGCTCTTATTGAAGGATGTTTTGATGGAACTCACCACCCGCACGATTGCGGCACGTAAGCATATTGCCCTCGTATCCCATGACCACTGCAAAAAGTCCCTACTTGAATGGGTCATGGAAAATAGAGATCTTTTGGCACAGCACGAGCTTTATGCCACCGGCACCACCGGTAATCTAGTACAAAACGCGACGGGGATTGACGTCCACTGTTTGCTCAGTGGCCCAATGGGGGGAGATCAGGAAGTGGGCGCACTGATATCTGAGAAAAAAATTGATATTTTAATTTTCTTCTGGGATCCACTCAATGCTGTTCCTCATGATCCAGATGTAAAAGCCCTGCTGCGACTGGCGACGGTTTGGAATATTCCCGTGGCCACTAACCGCTCAACCGCAGACTTCTTAATTGGCTCCGCTTTGTTCAGCGGCGAAGTGACCATCGCTATCCCTGATTATGATCACTATTTGAAGCAACGCCTGAAATAGTCATTAAGCCCGGTGATCCTCCCACCGGGCTTAAATCTCGCTAGGGTTTGCGCTGAACCGGGACTCCCAACTCGCTCAGTTGGTGAACAAAAACAGAGGGTTTGGCAGTATCTTGCAGTAACCATACTTGATGTTTTGCTCGGGTCATCGCGACATAAAGCAAGCGCCGCTCTTCCGCATCAGGGAAATCTTCCGGTGCTGGTAGCAGCACATCTTCCAAAATTGACTCCCGTGCCACGGCAGGAAAACCATCACTCCCCTCATGCAAACCCGCAATAATCACATAATCTGCCTGCTGCCCTTTACTGGCATGAATCGTCATAAAATCAATGGTCAGCTTTGGCCACCGCGTTGCGGCCTTTTGCAAAATATCGGGACGCAGGTGATGATAACGCGCCAGAATCAGGATGCGCTCGTCACCCTTAACAAAGCTACTTAGCTTATCCAGCAGTGCTTCGAGCTGCTCGTTAGGCAAAATCATCACCGACTTTTTATTGCCTTTACTTAAGCTGTTTAGCGGTTTTTTCAATTGATAGGGGTTTTGCTGAATAAATTGGTTAGCAATCTCACCAATGCGATCATTAAAACGATAGGTGGTATCCAATGCGCATTCAGCCCCTTGACCAAAGTTCTGGCTAAACGCCGTCGTGAGGGAGAGTTCCGCGCCACTGAAGCGGTAAATCGCCTGCCAATCATCACCGACAGCAAACAGGCAGGTCTGCTTATTTTGCTTACGTAGCGCGCTCAGTAGCATCGCCCGTTGCGGCGAGATATCCTGAAATTCATCGACTAAAATGTGTTTCCACGGGCTGACAAACCGCCCTTTCTCCAGCAAATTTACTGCCTGATGAATCAGCCCAGCAAAATCGACGGCCCCCTCCTCTTTCAGCGCTGTTTTCCATGCTTTTAGCAAGGGTGCCATTAGCCGTATACGTTTCTGGAAGAGATCGCGTACTTCTTCATCAGCCTGCTCAATCATTTCGGCCTGACTACCGCCATGCATACGCATCAACCCTAGCCAGCGCTCAAGTCGCCCTGCCAGCCGTGCCACAAGACGTTTATCCTGCCAAAAATCACCGTCATCGACTTCCCATTCCAATTCATCGGTTAGCCACTCACGCCACCCTTTAGCCTGCGTTTTTTTCTCGCTGCACTGCTGTTGCCAATGCTGAATCAGCAACGCCCTTCTGGCTTTACTGTCAGATTCCAGTTTACTGATCACGGGAGTCTTGCGGCTGCCTTGCTGGATAATCTGCAATGCGATCGCATGGAAGGTTTTGGCCTGAATATCATCCACCGCCAACCGCTGCTTGATGCGGCTATTCATTTCATCAGCCGCCTGACGGCCAAACGCCAACAGTAAAATCTGCTCGGGAAGTGCTTCATTACGGCGTAATAACCACCCCGCACGAGCCACCAGCACCGACGTTTTACCACTACCAGCGCCAGCCAGTACCAGCACCGAATCTTCACCGTTGACCACCGCACGACTCTGCGATTCATTCAGTGGTGAGCTTTCAACATTTTGGAAGAAATCTTGATGCTCCTTCAGCATACGGTGGGTCCATTGCTGATTACGGCGCTCGACACTGCGACTCCCCTGCTGCAGCCACCCCAAACAAAGCTCATAATCTGCACGGCAAGACTCGAACTCGACTAACCGCTGTACGGGCATGGGTAATGCTGCGAAAGCCTCACGGATGGCGTCTTGCACCTGACCGAGCTCGCTGTGTTTAAACCATTTATCCTGCTGCTCAATCCGCTTAATTGATTCGACTTGTTTATGTAAAACCTCAACACAAACCAAGCTCATCTCCTCACTCCATTGCTGCCAAATACCCAGTAAGTGATGATAAAAACGTTGGGTCTCTTGCCATTCAGTGCCATGCAACCGCACAACCTGCTGATTTGGCAATTCAAATTCCATCTCACCCCAAACAATGCCGCGCTTACACTGGATGTTAACCAACTGATTAAAGGGGATCAGGTATTGATGTTTATCACCGCATACTTCAATGCCCGCATTTAACAAGCGAACCCGGTTATAGGGGTGTTGAGCCAGATGCTTGCCAAAAGATGTCGCTTTAAGTTCCATATCTGCGCGCCATAACTCGTATTAAGTGAATTGAAATAACATAATGGAGTGTAAATAAAATAATTGAGTTTAAACAACAGGTATCCGATAGTTGAAGAAGGAAACTCACCCGTGCTATCCCTATACCATGGTTAGTCGGTGTTATCACTCATCCGCATTGCGGTTTTTATATTCAGTTAGGCTTAATCACTATGCGTACTGTATTGAACGTTCTTAATTTTGTTTTAGGTGGTTTCTTCACCACCCTGGGCTGGCTATTAGCCACAGTCGTCAGCGTCATCCTGATTTTTACCTTACCATTAACCCGCTCTTGCTGGGAAATTACCAAGTTATCATTTCTCCCTTATGGTAATGAGGCGATCCATGTCAATGAATTATACCCAGAAAAAAGTAATGCTCTGCTAACAGCTGGCGGTTCTTTATTGAATATTGTCTGGTTTGTTTTATTTGGCTGGTGGCTCTGCTTATCCCATATCGTTACTGGTATTGTGCAGTGTATAACCATCATCGGGATTCCGGTGGGGATTGCCAATTTTAAGATTGCTGCTATCGCACTATGGCCCGTGGGTCGCCGTGTCGTTTCAGTCGAAATGGCGCAGCAGGCAAGAATAGCCAATGCCCAACGCCAGTATCAGCAACGCTGAATTTCAGTTTTAGAGGTTTTTTGTGCTCACTTTCGTCACTGCTTTACGCCGTTATGTCTACAATAGTAGCCTGCTTTATTATGTCCGTATCTTTATCGCGTTGGCGGGAGTAACAGCGGTTCCATGGTGGATTGAACAACCTAAACTGACCATTCCCCTGACACTCGGTGTCGTGGCCGCAGCACTGACTGATCTGGATGACCGCCTGGCCGGGCGGTTACGTAACCTATTCATTACGCTGATCTGTTTTTTTATCGCATCAGCTTCCATTGAGCTTTTATTTCCTTATCCCTGGTTGTTTGCCCTTGGCCTGACCTTCTCAACCTGCGGTTTCATTCTGCTGGGTGCCTTAGGCCAACGCTATGCGACCATTGCCTTTGGCGCGCTGTTAATCGCTGTCTACACCATGCTCGGCACCTCGATGTACCATATTTGGTATCAGCAGCCACTGCTACTGATTCTGGGGGCCGTTTGGTACAACATCTTAACCTTATGCGGGCATCTCATTTTTCCTATCCGCCCCTTACAGGATAACTTGGCCCGCTGTTATCAGCAGCTTGCTCACTATTTAGAAGCCAAAGCCAATCTATTTGACCCCGATATTGAGCCTGATGTCGATCAGCCCATTATTGATGTCGCAATGGCGAACGGCACTTTAGTCGCCACCTTGAATCAAGCCAGAGCCTCACTGGTAACGCGGTTAAAAGGTGACCGGGGCCAGCGCGGGACTCGGCGAACGCTGCACTACTATTTTGTCGCGCAAGATATTCATGAGCGAGCCAGCTCGTCACATGTCCAATATCAAGCGCTGCGGGAGAAATTTCGCTACAGCGATGTCCTCTTCCGTTTTCAGCGCTTATTGAGCATGCAAGCCAGAGCCTGTATGCAACTCTCACAATCCATCTTGATGAGACAAAAGTATCAGCATAATCCCCGTTTTGAACGCGCCTTTACTTTTTTAGATGCGGCACTGGCCAGAGAGCTGGCTCAAAACGAGAATGTGCAACAAGTTAAAGCGCTCTCCCATCTGTTAAAAAACTTGCGGGCGATTGATGCGCAACTGGCGGGGATTGAATCAGAGCAGGTTCTAGCCGAGAACCCACAGCCGGAAAGCCGTTTGTCTGATGATCGTATAACTGGCTGGAGTGATATCAAGCTGCGTATCAGCCGCCATTTGACCCCAAAATCAGCACTGTTTCGTCATGCAGTCCGCATGTCCGTCGTGCTTTGCGTCGGCTATGCATTTATTCAGTTGACTGGTATGCGCCACGGTTATTGGATCTTGCTAACAAGCCTTTTTGTTTGTCAGCCCAACTATAATGCGACTCGCCGCCGACTCGCACTGCGCATCATCGGCACTTTAGCCGGTATACTTATCGGCTTACCTATTCTCTATTTTGTACCGTCAATTGAGGGGCAGTTAATCCTGATTGTGATTACTGGGGTGCTCTTTTTTGCCTTCCGCAATGTTCAATATGCGCATGCCACAATGTTTATTACCTTGCTGGTTTTGTTATGTTTTAACCTATTAGGCGAAGGGTTTGAGGTGGCAGCACCACGGGTCTTCGACACTTTATTGGGGTGCGCCATTGCCTGGGTCGCCGTGAGCTTTATCTGGCCTGACTGGAAATTCCGCCAACTGCCTGCGGTGGTCCACAAAACACTGAATGCGAACTGCCGTTATTTGGATGCCATTCTGGTGCAATACTATCAAGGCAAAGATAACAGCCTGCCCTACCGCATAGCGCGCCGCGATGCGCATAATTGTGATGCCGAGTTAGCCTCCGTCATTTCAAATATGTCAGCAGAACCCAACAACAATAAAGAAACCCAGGAGGCGGCATTCCGTTTGCTCTGCCTGAACCACACTATGCTCAGTTATATCTCCGCGTTAGGTGCTCACCGCGAGAAACTGACCAATACCGCCACACTGAATTTGCTCAACGATGCCATTTGTTATGTCGAAGGCACTCTTGAGCAAGAACAACCCGACAGTTTGAAAATGACACAGGTACTCATTGGCTTATCTACCCGACTGCAAGGGTGCAATCCTGAGCCGGAGAGTAAAGACCAATTGGTTTTACAGCAGATTGGCTTATTGCTTGAACTACTGCCTGAACTCAGTGAACTGAATAAACGTATCAGTCAGACAAGCTAATTGAACCACGGGCTATTCCGATGGCCCATGGTTAGGCTGGTTCATACGCGGCACTGATGTGTGTCTCAAACCATTCAATAAGATCAATACGTATCATTAAGGGCAAGGCGGCATAATGATATCCACTGATAGCGCCCGCCAGTGACAACAAAACATTTATCCCCAGCGAGTGCCGTAAAGCACGCAACTTTAAGTAGCAGCGTTTAGCGCCCTCAAGCCTCAACTCGGCCGCACTCTTAATACCGGCTTTCCATAATAACCGCTCAAGGCTGGCGCTAAGATTGGGTAAATCCTTCAGTCGAACTGTCGGGCCTTTTTTGCTTAAAACCTCAGTTTTAGCCCCTTGATAAGCCTGTTGTGCAAAATGACGCAGCGTGCGTTCATCCCCCCACAGAAAAGCATCTACCCAATAGTAGCGCAGCAAAACCGGCACCCCACGTTTGGCATAAACAAAGTTCGTCATCCCTCTCGCACGAAATACCCCCTCGACCTGATCATTAGCGCGTAGATACAGTTCCCCCTCAGAAACCACTGCAAACATAATCCCATTAGCCAACAGGCCATAGCCGCCAAATTGTGAGCGAACTGTGATCTGGCCTAAAAAATCAAAACAACCCCGTGCCTGCATGATTTTATTTTCTGATGCGTTTTCCATGACTACTCCTTTAGTAAAAATCCGAACTAACGTCCCTATTCAGTTGTAATAAGTGTAAGAGGAACAACTAATTAAAAAATACGCAAAATGGATCACCTAGCCAAATACAAAATGAATTTGCACCGATTTACTTCACAATTATGCGAAGCATCTTGTAAAAATTTAGTTGATCTTCGAACAAACAGTGACTACTGTATATGCATACAGCACACTACAGGCGAGGTTCATTATGCGTACTCAATCACTAAAACCTTATCATGCTAATTATCATTCTCTTGTTACCCGCGATGCAGCACAAAGAGTTGATGCTCCAACAGATAGTGGCCTTATCAGTGAACTTGTGTACAGTGAAAACCAGCCTGCAGTAACCCAGCTATTACTTCCTTTATTACAACAGCTTGGTAAGCAATCTCGGTGGCTCTTATGGTTAGCACCGCAGCAGAAATTGAGCCGTCAATGGTTGCAACAATCAGGTTTACCTGCACATAAGGTGGTTCAGCTAAGACAAATCAATCCATTATCGACTGTTGATGCGATGGAAAAAGCATTATTGACGGGGAATTATAGTGTCGTGCTTGGTTGGCTACCGGAGCTATCAGAAGAGGATCGTATCCGATTACGTTTAGCAGCAAAGTTAGGAAATGCTTATGGGTTTGTTATGCACCCATTAGATGACACAAAAGTAGTTCAGGGACAGTGCGCAACGTTAAAAATTCATTCTTCTTTGTATCATTAAGTGAATTTAGGATTTATCCCATGAATTATTACAATATTTAGCGCTTCCTACTGCAGAACTGACATAAAGCGAGTCGGAATGCGGCTTGTAGCAGAAGATGTCGCATAAAAAACGCTGCTTTTTACCCCTAAATCGTTAAAGATTATGCACAAATTGGCGTTTTTTTCAGGACGATTATTACATCACACTTGTAACTTTCTCGCCACGTTGTAGACTTTACATCGCTAAGGTTGCTCTAAAATGCCAAATCATACTGGCAACGTGATTAACGGGAGCGTTAAAACCTTGACGAAGAATTTTAACCAAGGGCTTGGCTTTTTAAAGCTCATTGCCTATTTGGATGATAACGAGGCGTAAAATGAAAAAGACAGCTATCGCATTAGCAGTGGCACTGGCAGGTTTCGCTACAGTAGCGCAAGCCGCACCGAAAGATAACACCTGGTACACCGGTGGTAAACTGGGCTGGTCCCAGTTCCAAGATACGGGCTCCATCATTAATAATGACGGCCCAACTCATAAAGACCAAATTGGTGCTGGTGCGTTCTTGGGTTACCAAGCAAACCAATATCTGGGCTTTGAAATGGGATACGACTGGCTTGGCCGTATGCCTTACAAAGGCGACACCAACAACGGTGCTTTCAAAGCGCAAGGCGTTCAGTTGGCCGCTAAACTGAGCTACCCTGTAGCACAGGACTTAGACGTTTACACTCGTCTGGGTGGTATGGTTTGGCGTGCAGATACTGACGGCTCTATTGATGGCCAACGTTACAGCGCACACGACACTGGTGTTTCTCCATTGGTAGCTCTGGGTGCTGAATACGCTTGGACCAAAAACTGGGCAACCCGTATGGAATACCAGTGGGTTAGCAACATCGGTGATAAAGCTACCGTTGGCGCTCGTCCAGACAACGGCATGCTGAGCGTAGGTGTTTCTTACCGTTTCGGTCAGGATGATGTTGTAGCACCAATTGCTCCAGCTCCAGCTCCAGCTCCAGTTGTTGACACTAAGCGTTTCACACTGAAATCTGACGTGCTGTTCGCTTTCAACAAGTCAACTCTGAAACCAGAAGGCCAGCAAGCTCTGGACCAACTGTATTCTCAGCTGAGCTCTATCGATCCTAAAGACGGTTCTGTAGTGGTTCTGGGCTTTGCTGACCGTATCGGTCAACCAGCGCCTAACTTAGCTCTGTCTCAGCGTCGTGCTGACAGCGTGCGTGATTACCTGGTTTCTAAAGGTATCCCTGCTGACAAAATCACCGCTCGCGGTGAAGGTCAAGCGAACCCAGTTACAGGCAACACCTGTGACAACGTGAAACCACGTGCTGCTCTGATCGAGTGCTTGGCACCAGATCGTCGCGTAGAGATCGAAGTTAAAGGCTACAAAGAAGTTGTAACTCAGCCACAGGCTTAAGTTTACTACTTTCGTAAAAACCCCGCATTGCGGGGTTTTTTTTCGTCGCATGATTAAGCAAGGTTGAGTCACAGTCTGTTTTCTTAGGGTAATTCCGTCATCATCTAAGATGATTGATACCCAACAGATTAACTCTCTTTACCAAGAATATCCTGCAAATCCTGCTTCAAAGAGGACATCTGGTTGGCATATTTCTCTTTGCGCTCAGCATCTTCAATCAACTGAACTACTGTCTCTGAAAGTGTATTGCCACGGCGTCGGGCAAGGGCTGCCAAACGTTGCCACACCAAAAACTCCAAATCGATTGATTTTTTGCGGGTATGCTGGTGCTCTGCGTTGAAGTGTCGTTTACGTCTAGCGCGGATAGTCTGCTTCATCCGAGTCGCCAGTTGCGGGTTCATATGTACATCGATCCACGCCAACACCTTCACTGGTTCACTTTCCAGTTTAACCAGTTGCTCTACGGCATCCGTAGCTGCACTGTTTTCGATATGTCGGGTAATGGCTTCACCTTCACGGTGTTTTTTTACCAAATACGCCCATTTCCAACCACTTTCTAAATTTTCCAGTTGTTGATATTTCATCGTGAGCTCTTTAGTGACCGCGTAACTTAAATTAAGCATAACAGCTTTACACGGAATTTCACCCTACTAAAAGCGCATGAATAGATTGTTTTTTGTACGAAGCACTGCTGATGTCTTACTCCTTGCCATCAACTGCCACTCTACGTATATGCAGTCTGCTTTATTCTTGTATAATCGCCCTTTCCCTTTTTGACGATTGCATCTATTACTTTGACCAATAACCGACTTGAATGGCAGTCACTGCTGCCAAACACAACGCCGTATGAAGCGTTATTCGCTACCGCCTCCCAATTGGAGCCTGTTCCTTTTGCCGTGATTCAGCCCCGGTTAGAAAATGGCATGACGCTATTCTGTCATCCACAATCTCAACCGCGCTTTATGCTGATCAAAGCTCAAGAGAGCACCGAGTATCTGGCTTTAATTGCAGAGGCGGTTAAAGAGCTGCAACCTGAGGCTTCAGCCCTGTTTGGTGGCGATTATCTGATACACGGCCACCAAGTCACTTGGCAACCCGCACAGCGTGGTGACGAGCGGTTTGCGGCCCAGTCACGCTGTCTCTATCAGGAATGGGTTGAGCCGGAGCAACTGTTTGGCTGCGTTAGATGGCATAAAGATCAAATCACTCTGCAACCCGGCTTAGTTCATCAGGCTAATGGTGGCGTATTGATCATGTCGGTACGGGCACTACAGGCCCAACCATTAATGTGGTTGCGCTTGAAACAAATGATTGTCCAGCAACGCTTCGATTGGCTCTCTCCTGATGAAACTCGTCCCTTACCGGTACATATCCCCTCCATGCCGTTGGATCTACACCTGATTCTGGTTGGCGACCGTCTGGGACTGGGTGATTTCCATGATATGGAACCTGAATTGGGTGAATTGGCTATTTATGGTGAGTTCGAAGTCGAATTACCGCTAGTCGATATTGATGGCATGACATTATGGTGCGGTTACATTAATGCGCTATTGCAGCAAAAACAGTTACCGTCATTATCGGCCGATGCCTGGCCCATTCTGTTCCGCCAAGCGGTGCGTTACAGCGGTGACCAAGGCAGCCTGCCTTTGTGCCCGCAATGGCTAACCCACCAGCTAGCTGAAGCTGCGCTGTATGCCGAAGAAGAGGCCATTACCGCCAACGCGTTGGAAGTTGCGCTCAATGCTCGCGATTGGCGGCATAGCTACCTTGCAGAGCGGATGCAGGATGAGATAGAGCTGGGCCAAATTCTGGTTGATACGGAAGGGCAAGTTGTCGGCCAGATTAACGGCCTGTCTGTTCTAGAATATCCCGGCCATCCTTATGCCTTCGGCGAACCGGCGCGTATCAGCTGTGTTGTTCACTTGGGTGATGGCGAGTTTGTTGATGTTGAACGAAAAGCCGAACTGGGTGGCAATATCCATGCTAAAGGCATGATGATCATGCAGGCATTCTTGCATTCAGAGCTGGATCTTGATCAGCCACTGCCCTTCTCTGCATCCATTGTTTTTGAGCAATCCTATGGGGAAGTGGACGGCGATAGTGCATCACTCGCCGAACTTTGCGCGTTGATCAGCGCACTCTCACAGCAGCCAATCAATCAACAAATTGCCGTGACAGGCTCTGTTGATCAGTTTGGTAATGTGCAGCCTATTGGTGGCGTGAATGAAAAGATCGAAGGTTTCTTCGAAGCATGCCAACGCCGTGGGCTAACGGGCACTCAGGGGGTCATTTTACCCTCTACCAATGTCCGTCACTTATGCCTTAATCAGACGGTGATTGAAGCTGTACAGAATGGTCAATTCCATCTGTGGGCCGTTGATACGGTGGCTGAGGCATTACCGTTATTAACAGGGGTGGTTTACGCCGATGAGCAACAACCGAGTCTGTTGGGTATAATTCAAGAGCGAATCTCGCAGGTAAATCCTCAGGACAGACGTCGTTGGCCATGGCCATTGCGTTGGCTGAACTGGTTCAACCAG